>JADLEF010000401.1 GCA_020846295.1 Acidimicrobiales bacterium | reverse complement strand
CGGAATCTCGGTGGAAACTCGTGGAAGTATCCGAGGGCAGGCTAACATGCCGAGCGTCACACGGGTAGTCGGCAGGGCGGCACCGAGCGGTGGGCTCCTTCGGCTCCATGGTCGTGTTGCAGCTGCTAGACACGCGTTTCACGAGCGTACGGAGGTGCCGGAGATGGCGAGGATCAAGCTCGACGGAGTCGAGAAGGTGTACGACAACGGGTTCCACGCCGTGCACAACCTCGAGCTCGACGTGCCCGATGGGGAGTTCCTCGTGCTGGTCGGCCCCTCCGGCTGCGGCAAGTCCACCGCGCTGCGCATGGTCGCTGGACTGGAGAGCATCAGCGCCGGGCGTCTCTACATCGACGACCGTGACGTGACCGAGCTCGAACCCAAGGACCGCGACATCGCCATGGTGTTCCAGTCGTACGCGCTGTACCCGCACCTCACCGTGCGCGACAACATCGCCTTCGCGTTGAAGCTGCGCAAGGTGCCGAAGGATGAGATCGAGCGCAAGGTCAACGAGGCGGCCCGGCTGCTCGAGCTCACCGATCAGCTCGACCGCCGGCCCGGCCAGCTGTCGGGCGGGCAGCGGCAGCGGGTGGCCATGGGCCGCGCCATCGTGCGGGCGCCCAAGGTCTTCCTCATGGATGAGCCGCTGTCCAACCTCGACGCCAAGCTGCGGGTGCAGATGCGCGCCGAGATCTCCAAGCTGCAGCGCTCGCTGGGCGTCACCACCATCTACGTCACCCACGATCAGGTCGAGGCGATGACGATGGGCGATCGGGTCGCGGTGCTGTGGGCCGGCAAGCTGCAGCAGGTGGCCTCGCCCCAGGAGCTCTACGACCGGCCCGACAACGCGTTCGTGGCCGGGTTCATCGGTTCGCCCTCGATGAACCTGATGATCGGCTCGCTCCAACGCTCCGGTGACCGCTGGTCGGTGCAGATCGGCGAGCAGGCGCTGCCGTTGCCGGCCGAGGTGGTGGCCGAGCGGCCGGCGCTCGCCGGCTACGAGGGTCGCAAGGTGATCGCCGGCATCCGCCCGGAGCACGTGCACGACGTTGCGTTCCGCGACGGCGCGGCCCGCCTGCACGGCGAGGTGCAGGTCCGCGAGTCACTCGGTTCCGAGGTCGTGCTCCACCTCGAGGTCGGTGCGACGAAGGCCGCGGTCGGCGTGGACGAGACCGGCGGGTCCGCCTTCCTGGCCCGGCTCGATCCCCGCACCGCGCTGCGGGCGGGCGACCACGCCGAGCTCGCGGTGGACACGCAGTACCTGCAGCTGTTCGACGCGGAGGGCGGCCAGGCCATCCGTAGCTGAGTGCGAGACCATCGCGACATGCCGTGAGGTATGGCCGAGCCCTTCCCGGCCCGTAGCCCGGGCGGTCAGCCGGGGGCGAGCCAGGCGGTGGTGTCGGCGGGCAGGACCGCGGGGTCGGTGTGACCGTACCTCGACGTGACGACGATGCGGCGTCCGGCGGTGAGCGCCGGATCCAGCCGGGCGTCGACCGGTCCGAAGTTCATCGCCACGAGCAGCGGGCCGCGGGTGAACACCAGTGTGTCGGGCGGGCCGGGCTGCCACCCCAGGCCCGACGGGTGCTCGTGCAGCCAGTGCCGTCGGGTGGCCAGGCCGTGGCGGTACAGCTCCAGCATGGACGTCGGATCGCCGGCCTGGGCCAGTGCCGCGTAGCGGCCCCAATCGGCCGGTTGCGGTAGCCACGGCGGGGGCCCGCCGGGCGACGGGGAGAACCCGAAGGAGTCCGCCGGCGACGAGCGCCACGGCATCGGGACCCGGCAGCCGTCGCGGCCGGGGACGCGGCCCTCGGATCGATGGAACACCGGGTCCTGACGCACCGCGGCGGGCAGGTCGACCACCTCGGGCAGTCCCAGCTCCTCGCCCTGGTACAGGTACAGGTTGCCGGGCAGCCCCGCGATGGTGAGGAACGCCGCCCGCGCCCGTCGGGTACCCAGCGCCAGGTCGATCGGCGCGTCGGACGGCACCAGGTTCGAGTGCCAGGACTCGTAGCGCTCGGCGTCGAGGCGTCCGTAGCGGGTGACCGAACGTTGGGTGTCGTGGTTGTTGAGCGTCCAGGTGGGCAGCACGCCGTCGGGCTCCAGCGTCTCCACCGTCTCGCTGATGGCCCGGCGCCAGGCCGCGGCGCGCCACGGCGCGAGGGTCAGATCGAAGCTGAACGCCTGGTGGAACTCGTCGTGGTTGGCGTACTGGCGCAGCAGGTCGGGTTGCAGCGGCGTGTATGCCTCGGCCACCAGCACCAGATCCCGGCCGGGGTGATCGCGCTCGTAGGCGTCGACCAGCCGGCGCCAGCGTCGCCAGGCCACATGGCCCTCGGGCCGCCACTGGCACAGCAGGTTCCGGTTGGCCAGCAGGTCCTCCTCGCTGGCGTCGGGCAGGCCGGGCGCCTTGCCCAGCGCGGTCACCGCGTCGGCCCGGAAGCCGTCGACCCCGCGGTCGAACCAGAAGGTGAGCATCCGGTCGAAGTGGTCCGCCACCTCGGGGTGGTCCCAGCTCAGATCGGGCTGCTCGGGGGCGAAGGTGTGCAGATACCACTGACCGGCCGTACCGTCCGGTTCGGTGACCCGCGTCCACGCCGGACCCCGGAAGGCGCTGACCCAATTGTTCGGTGGCGCCGTACCGCCCGGTCCGCGCCCGTCGCGGAAGTAGAACCGCGCCCGCTCCGGGCTCCCCGGCCCGGCCGCCAGCGCGGCGCGGAACCAGGCGTGGTCGCGGCTGCAGTGGTTGGGCACCACGTCGAGCATCACCCGCAGCGCGAGCCGTCGCGCCTCGGCGATCAGGGCGTCGAAGTCCTCGAGCGTGCCGTAGGCCGGCTCGATGTCGAAGTAGTCCGCCACGTCGTAGCCGTGGTCGTGCTGGGGAGACGGGAAGCATGGCGTGAGCCACACCCCGTCCGCACCGAGCTCGCGCAGGTACGGCAGGCGGGAGCGGATACCGGCAAGGTCGCCGATCCCGTCGCCGTTCGCATCGGCGAAGGAACGCACGTAGATCTGGTACATCGCGGCGCTGGCCCACCAGCGGCGGTGGGCGCCGGCCGTCCCGGCCGCGAAGCGGGTGGCCGTCACCGGGGCGCGGCGCCGGTGGTGGAGCGCACGATCAGCTCGAGCGGCAGCACGTCGGAGAAGGCCGCCGGGCGGTCCTCGGAGTTGATCGCGCCGATGAGCAGCTCGGCGGCGCGCTGGCCGGACAGCTCCAACGGTTGGCGAATGGTGGACAGCCCGACGAACGCGGCGATGTCGATGTCGTCGTAGCCGATGAGCGACAGGTCTCCGGGCAGGTGCAGCCGGTTCGCCCGCGCCGCCTCGAGCACGCCGAGGGCCTGCACGTCGGACACGGTCACGATCGCGGTGGGCGGCTCGCTCATGGACAGCAGGTCCGCCGCGAGCTGGCGGGCGACGGACTGCAGGTGCGGGCCGTACCGCAGGTACTTGTCGTTGACGTCGATGCCGGCTTCGATCAGCGCCCGCCGGTAGCCGTCCTCGCGGTGCACACTGGCCACGTAGTGCATCGGGTTGTGGGCCGGTTCACCGACGAACGCGATGCGGCGATGGCCGAGCTGGATGAGGTGGCGGGTGGCGAGCATCCCGCCGGCCACGTCGTCCACCGTGACCCTCGGCAGCTCCCGATGGTTCGTGTCGAGCAGCACGACCGGAAAGGCGGCGGTCGCCAGCCGCTCACCCTCGGTGCCCTGAAGCGGCAAGGACATGACGATGGCGCCGTCGATGTTCCGCGCCTCTGGAAGTTCCATGAGAACCTGGCGGGCTTCCGCCGGACCGGTGACCGTGTACAGCACCGGCCGGAGGTCGTGCGCCTTGAGGACCTCGACCATGCCCCGCAGGCGCTGGTGGGTGGACGGCTCCTCGAAGATCGGGATGACGACGGCCACCAGCCCGCCCTGGCGAGCCGCCGCCTCCCGCTTCTGGGACCGTTTGGGCCGGTAGCCAAGGGTTTCCATGGCATCGAGGACGCGGCGGCGCGTCTCGGGGGTGACCTGGTCGCTGCCGTTGAGCACCCGCGACACGGTGCCGACGCCGACCCCGGCGTAGGCGGCGACGTCAGCGACGGTGGCCATGCGAGGTGGTGCCGTGAGAGGAAGTGGCGAGCATCACGGCATGGAATCCTACTTGGACGATTCCATCGATACCGCGGACGCGTCCGGGTGGATCCGGTCCGCCCGGATCACGGCGGTGTGGCGGGCCGGGCGCCCCGCCACCCGGATGGATCAACGGCCGCCGAGGCCCGTCGGCGACCCTGCCACCACGCTGTAGTGCATCCACTTGTCGACCAGGCGCTGGTTGTTCGCGTCCCACAGCGGCCACAGCAGGTCGAGGGTGGAGACGATGCCGCAGGTGATCGCTCCGAGGGCCGCCGGCAGCAGCCAGCGGATGACCGCACCGCCGATGCCGAGCGGCACGCCGGTGCTCTCGCCGACCAGCTGGATGTTCATCCGCTTCTTGCCGATCGTCTGGCCGGTGCGGCCCTGACGCACCACCAGGTTGTGGAGGGAGAAGCCGAGCGCCCCGACGTAGCCGACGACGAGCAGCAGCACGGCCAGGTAGCCGAAGACGTCGGACACCTCGATGAGCAGCGAGACGAGGAAGCCGGGGATGACCGCGGCGAGCAGCACGCCGAACGTGACGCCGACGTCGATCAGGTACGCGAGCAGGCGCGGGCCGATCTCGGCGTTGCGCGGCACGCCGGTGGTCGCACCGTAGGGCGTGTACCCACCGGCCGGGCCCCCGTAGGCGGGTGCCCCGTAGGCGGGTGCCCCGTAGGCGGGTGCGGGCGCGCTGTAGACGGGAGCCGCGGCGGGCGCCCCGTAGGCCGGCGGCGGGGGCGTCGCCGGCTGACCCGGCAGCCTGATCTGCTCCGTCCACGTCTGGCCGTCCCAGTAGCGCTCGTACCCTGGGGTCGAGGGATCGGGGTACCACCCGCTGTCGGCCATGGAGTCCTCCTGTTCACGGCAGAGGAACCACGCTAGGGCCTCTTGATACCGGCCCCTCCCGGCGTTCGGGGCGGGATCGGTGTCGTGCCGCCACCAGCTGCCATGATCGGCGGGTGCTGTCCGCCTACCGAGTGCTCGATCTGACCGACGACCGCGGCCACTTCGCCGGGTTCATCCTCGCCATGCTGGGGGCCGAGGTGATCGCCGTCGAGCCGCCGGGTGGCGGCGGCGCCCGCCGGCGCGGGCCGTACCTGGGTGGCAGGTCCGGGACCGAACGATCGCTGTCGCACCTGGCCTACAACCGGGGCAAGCGTTCCATCGAGCTCGACCTGCTCCGCGACGGCCCCGATCGCGACGCGTTCCTCGGGCTGGTGGCCGGGGCCGACGTGCTCATCGAGTCCTTCGAGCCGGGCGCCATGGCCGCCGCCGGCATCGGCCCCGAAGCGCTCGCCGCGGTCAACCCGTCCCTGGTGTACTGCTCGATCACGCCGTTCGGATCGAGCGGACCCATGGCGAACGTAGCGGCCACCGACATCACGGTGGCCGCTTCGGCCTTCGGCATGCGGCTCAACGGCGACGTGGACCGCCCGCCGGTTCGCCTGTCGGAACCGCAGGCGTTCCACTTCGGTGCCGCCACCGCCGCGCCCGCCATCATCATCGCCCTCCAGGAACGGGCCCGTTCCGGGCTCGGCCAGCACCTCGACGCCTCCGCCCAGGCCGGCATGCTGCTCACCTCCCAGGGCGGCGTGAAGTCGCATTGGTGCCGCGCCCCCGTGCCGAGCCGGACGTCGGGCGGTGCCCAGGTCGGTCCCCTGTCACTGCGCTTCGTCTACCCCGCCACGGACGGGTTCATCTCGATCTCGCACGTCTTCGGCACCGCCATCGGGCCCCGCACCGCGGCGCTGATGGAGTGGGTGCACGAGATGGGCTACTGCTCGGCGGAGCTGGCCGCCAAGGACTGGGTGCGCTTCGCCGAACTGGTCGACCTCGGCGAGGAGCGGGCCGAATCCCTGGAGGAGGCCAAGGACGCCATCGCCGCGTTGACCTCGACGCTGACCAAGGACGAGCTGACCGCCATCGCGCTCGAGCGGCGTCTGCTGATCGCGCCGATCGCCACGCCGCAGGACGTCGTGCGCAGCGAGCACTTCAACGGGCGCGGCTTCTTCGAGCGGGTCCGGCCCGCCGCCTTCGAGGCCGACGCCGAACCGGTGCCGCTGCCGGGGGTGTACTACCGACGCAACGGGGCGCCCCGCCCGGCGCTCGGCCCGGCCCCGCGCCTGGACGAGCACGGCGCGCTCCTGCGGGCCGAGCCGCCGCGCCGTCCGTCGGTGGCGACGGATCGGGTGGCGTTGGGCGAGGGGCCCGCCGATCGGGCGCTGTCGGGGCTCAAGGTCGTCGATCTCACCTGGTCCATCGCCGGCCCGGCGACGGTGCGGGTGCTGGCCGACCACGGTGCCGACGTGATCAAGGTCGAGTCCTCGACCCGGCTCGACGCCGCCCGGGGGTTCATGCCCGTCTACGACAACGTGCCCGGTGTCGAGCAGTCGGGACTGTTCGACGACGTGAACCTCAACAAGCGTTCGATCGCGCTCAACCTGAGCAAGCCCGAGGGACGCGAGGTGCTCGTCGACCTCATCCGTTGGGCCGACGTGGTGGTGGAGTCCTTCACCCCTCGGGCGATGCCCAACTGGGGGCTCGGCTACGAGCGGCTGCGCGAGATCAACCCCTCGATCATCATGCTGTCGACCTGCCTGTTCGGCCAGGACGGTCCGCTGTCCTCGCTGGCCGGCTACGGCAACCTCGGCGCCGCGCTGAGCGGGTTCTTCTCCCTCGCCGGCTGGCCCGATCGCTCGCCGGCCGGCCCGTACCTGGCGTACACCGACTACACGTCGAACCACCTGCTGCTCGCCGCCCTGTTGGCGGCGGTGGACCATCGCCGTCGAACCGGTGAGGGCAGCTACCTCGACGTGGCGCAGTCGGAGGCGGCCATGCACTACCTGTCGACCGCGTTCGTGGAGTACGCCTGCAACGGCGACGTGTTCGACCGGATGGGCAACGAGGACCGCGAGCTCGCCCCCCACGGGTTGTACCCGGCGCAGGGCGACGACGAATGGGTGGCCGTCGCCTGCCAGGACGACGACGCCTGGCCCGGTTGGTGCGCGGTGCTAGGCCGCGCCGACCTCGCCGCCGACCCGTCGCTGGCCACCGCCGCCAGGCGCCATGCCCGTCGCGCCGAGCTCGACGCCGTCATCGCGGCGTGGACGGCCGCCCGCCCGGCCGAGGAGGCGCAGGCCGCGTTCCTCGCCGCCGGCGTCGCCGCCCAACGCCTGGTCGACGGTCCGGGCGCGCTGGCCCACCCGCAGGTCGTGCACCGGGGCCACTTCGTCGAGTTCGACCACCCCCACGGCCGTCGCCTGGTGGAGGCGGCGAGGGTGGTGTTCTCCCGCACCCCGGCCCGGGTGGACCGCTCCTCGCCGCTGCTGGGTGAGCACACCTTCGAGGTGCTGACCGACACGCTCGGCTATGACGGCGATCGCATCGCCGAGCTGGCGGTGGCCGAGGTGCTCGAGTAGCGGCCCGGTCGCTGGACGTACTGTCCGGTACGGAGCGGGCCGTGGAGGGTCTGCACGTGGTGCTGGTGGCGCCGGAGATCGCCGCCAACACCGGCAACATCATCAGGATCTGCGCCAACACCGGCGCGGTCCTGCACCTGATCGACCCGCTCGGTTTCGAGCTCGACGATCGCCGGTTGCGGCGGGCCGGCCTCGACTACCACGAGCTGGCCGACGTGCGCCGCCATCCCGACCTCGACCGTTGCCTGGGTGCGCTCGGGGCAGCACCGCCCTCCGAGCGGTCGGACACCTCTGCGCCGCGGGCGTTCGCGGTGTCCGGCCGCGGATCGCGACGCCACGATCTGGTCGACTGGCGCCGCGGCGACGTGGCCGTGTTCGGGGCTGAGCGCGCCGGGCTGGCACCCGACGTGCTGGCCCGCTTCCCGGCCGATCGCCAGGTGGTGCTGCCCATGCGTCCGGGCAACCGCAGCCTGAACGTGGCCAACGCGGTCGCCGTCGTGGTGTACGAGGCGTGGCGACAACACGGCTTCCCCGGCGCCGGGGCGGGCACCTTCTCCGAGACCCCGGGTGCCCCGCCGTACTGCTGAGTACGGTGGTCGGGGCGAACGGACGCGGCGAGGTGCCGGCGGCGGTGTGATCCGACACAGGTAGCCGCATTTGTGTCAGTTGCAGTGGCAATGTCGCTGCTAGCGTGAGGCGAGCATGCGACCCCACGTAGCGTCCTCATCTGACCGCGATGGGGAGCGTCCGCGGCTGGTCGGCATCGGCGCGTCCGCGGGAGGGCTCGAATCGCTCGAGCTGCTCTTCGGCGGGATCCCGGCCGACTCGGGTGCGGCGTTCGTCGTCGTGCAGCACTTGTCGGCCGATCACCGCAGCATGATGCCGGAGTTGCTGGCCCGGGTGTGCGCCCTGCCGGTGGCGGTCGCGCTGCAGGGCCAACCGGTCACCGCCAACACCGTCACCCTCATCCCACCCGGCCAGTTCCTCACGGTGCACGAGGGGCGCTTCGTGCTCGAACCGAAACCGCGCCCGCCGACCCTGACGTTGCCCATCGACCGCTTCTTCGAGTCCATGGCGGCGGAGTGGGGGGAGGACGCGGTCGGCGTGATCCTGTCGGGGACGGGCAGCGACGGGACCCGCGGCGCCGAGCGCCTGCGCAGCGCCGGCGGCTTCGTCGTGGCGGAGGATCCCTCCATCGCCCAGTTCGACGGGATGCCCCGCAGCGTCATCGACGCCGGCGTGGTCGACCTCGTGGCCAAGGCCGACGAGATCGGCCGGTTCCTGGCCCGCCTCGCCGCCGTCGAGTCGTTGCGGCCGGAGATGCCGCCCACGCCGGACGATGACGCGCTCGGCCGCATCGTGCGATTGCTGCACAAAGAGACGGCGATCGATTTCGAGAACTACAAGCGCGCCACCATCGGCCGGCGCGTCGCCCGGCGCATGCACGCCCACAACGTCAACGACGCGCAGGACTACCTGACGTTGCTGGCGGCCAGCGAGGAGGAGCGCTCGCTGCTGTTCCGCGAGCTGCTGATCCGGGTCACCAGCTTCTTCCGCGACCCCGACGTGTGGAACGCGCTGGTGGAGCTGGTCATCACGCCGCTCGTCGCCAACCACGATCGCCACGAGGTGGTGCGGCTGTGGGTGCCGGCCTGTTCCACCGGCGAGGAGGCGTACACCCTCGCCATGCTCACCCTCGACGAGGTCGAGCGGCAGGGCCGGGACCTCGACGTGAAGGTGTTCGCCACCGATGTGGACCGCGACGCCTTGGAGATCGCCTCGCGGGGCCGCTACCGCGACACGCAGGTGGCCGGCATCAGCAGCGAGCGGCTCGAGCGGTACTTCACCTACGGCGACGGCGCCTACGTGGTGTCCTCCGCGCTGCGGCGCTGCGTCATGTTCGCCCCTCACAACGTCACCAACGACGCGCCGTTCACCCGCCTGGACCTGGTTTCGTGCCGGAACCTGTTCATCTACCTCAACGCCGAACTGCAATCGCGGGTGCTGCGGGGCTTCCACTTCGCGCTGCGGCCCGGCGGCGCCCTGGTGCTGGGGACGAGCGAGGGCCTCGGAGAGCACGACGAGCTGTTCGTACCGCGCGATGCGGCACGCAAGATCTTCCAGGCGGTGGGCGAACGGCGCGTGTTCGACTGGGTGGGCGACGGCGAGCAGGTCCGCGACGTGCGCGCGCCGTTCAAACGAGCCCGAGTGGTGGAGACGACGCCGCTGTCCACCCCGGCGCCGGTGACCCGGGCGCTCGAGCGGCTCGCCGAGCAGTACCTGCCCCCGTCGGTGCTGGTCGACCACACCGGCTCGGTCAGCCACGTGTTCGGCGACGTGTCGGACTACCTCCGGCTCGCCGCCGGCAACGCCGGCCTGCGGCTGCTGGAGATGGCCCGTCCGGAGCTGCGCGCCGCCCTCGCCGCCGGGTTGCCCCGCTCGCTGCGCACCGGTGAGCCGACCTCGTTCCCCGGTCAGATCGACCGCCGCGACGGCGAGCCCGGGTCGCTCACCGTGCGGGTGCTGCCCATCGGTGACAGCCCGGAGCGCCGCAACGCCATGGTGGTGTTCGAACCCGCCGCCGGGGCGCTCGTCGAGCTGCCGGTCCCTCCTGACGTGGTGCAGCTGCAGTTGGAGGAGCTGCAGTCGGAGCTGCAGCGGTCGCGGATGGAGCAGCAGGAGCTCGTCGAGCAGCTCGAGGGCTCCAACGAGGAGCTGCAGGCCACCAACGAGGAGATGGTGGCGGCGAACGAGGAGCTGCAGGCCACCAACGAGGAGCTGCAGAGCGTCAACGAGGAGCTGTTCACGGTCAACGCCGAGAACGCCCGCCGCATCCAGGAGCTCGAGGTGCTGCGCAGCGACCTCGACCACCTGCTCGCCGCCACCGACGTCGGCGCGCTGGTGGTGGACAGCCAGCTCGTCATCCGCCGGTTCACCCCCTCGGTGGGCGAGTTCCTGCCCATCCTCGAGCGCGACGTCGGCCGGCCGCTGGCGCACCTGGCCAACAGCCTGGGCGGCAGCGACTTCCTGGCCGAGGTGGCCGAGGTCATCGGCACCGGCGAGAACCGCGAGCGCTCCATCGATTCGGTGCACGGCCCGGTGCTGGTGCGCATGATCCCGTACCGCATGCGCGAGATGCCCGGTGCGCTCATCACCTTCGTGGACGTCTCCACGGTGAAGCGGAACTTCGAGTTCTCCCGCCGGGTGCTCGACGTGCTGCCCGCCCACGTGGCGTTCATCGACCAGCACGGCACGATCACCATGGTCAACGCCGGATGGGAGAAGTTCGCCACCGACAACGGCGGCCACCCGGAGCGGCTGGGCCCGGGCACGAACTACTTCAGCGCGTGCAAGCACGATCCCGACGCCGACAAGGTGGTGTCGGGCATGCAGGCGGTGCTCGACGGCGAATCGCCGACCTTCAGCCACGTCTACCCGTGCAACGCACCCGATGGTACGGAGCGGTGGTTCCTGCTGCAGTGCACGTCCGCCGGGATCGACGGCGCGGTGGTGGTCCACTTCGACATCACCTCGCAGAAGCAGGCCGAACGGATGCTGCTCGGCCTCGCCACCCACGATCCGCTGACCGGCGTGCTCAACCGGCGTGGCATCGAGGCGGAGCTCGACATCGTGCTGCGGCGCGGGCGGCGCATCGGGCGCAGCGCCTGCGCGCTGATGCTCGACTGCGACGACTTCAAGAAGGTCAACGACCGCGTCGGCCACGCCGGAGGTGACGCCGTGCTGCGCACGGTGGCCCGCCGCATCGGGGCGACGCTGCGCGCCGGCGACGTGCTGGCCCGCATCGGCGGCGACGAGTTCCTGGTGCTGCTGCCCGAGGCGACGCCCGAGGCGGCGCACGTGGCGGCCGAACGCGTGCGCCTGTCGGTGGCGAGCGAGCCGGTGGCGGTGTCCCACGAGGACATCTCGCTGACCGTCAGCGTGGCCATGGTGCCGCTCGACGAGAACGTGCACACCCTCGAGCACCTGCTCGACCGCAGCCGGGACGCGTTGAAGACGAGCAAGAAGCAGGGCAAGAACCGGGTGACGGACGGGCTGCGCCGCGCCGTGTCCCGTCAGCGCGAGGAGCTGACCCGCCTGCTCGACCGTCACGAGTTCGGCGCCGCGGCGCAGCCGATCGTGACCACGCACGGGGCGGACGTGGTGGGGGTGGAGCTGCTGGCCCGCCAGCTGTCCCCGCCGTTCAGCCCGCCGACGACGGTGTTCCGCATCGCCATCGAGGAGGGGATGCTGGCCATCGTCGACGAGCACGTCCTCGGCGTCTGCCTCGACGCGGCCCGCCGCATCGACGCGCCGGGCAGCCGCCACTTGAACCTGTACCCGTCGACGCTGCTCACGATGAGCCCGGACCGCATCGATGGGCTGTTCGGGTCGTGGTCGCGGCGCCACCCGGTGGTGGTCGAGCTCAGCGAGCAGCAGCTCGTCGGCGATCCGATCGAGCTGCTGCCGAACCTGGAACGGCTGCGCTCGCACGGGGTGCAGATCTCCCTCGACGACGTCGGCTTCGGGCGCACGTCGCTGGAGACGCTCATCATCGTGGAGCCGAACATCGTCAAGATCGACGCCGCGTACATCCAGGGCGTGCACGCCGACGAGTCCCGCCGGCGCTGGCGGGCCCGCCTGGTGCAGGCCGCCCGTTCCCTGGGGGCGACCCTGGTGGCCGAGGGCGTCGAGCAACGGGCCGAGGTCGATGTCATCGAAGCCCTCTCCATCGAGTGGTGCCAGGGCTTCTACTTCGCCGAGCCCCAGCTCGTCTCCTGACCGCTCGCCGCCGGCCATCCCTGCTGGAGTGGTCTCCCCGGTCGCGAACCCCGTCCGCTGTGCGAGAATGGCACGGAGATCGCTGGGAGCAGGAGGAGCTCGAATGTCCACCACCACCCGTCCGCCCGTGCAGGACTGGGCCACCGACTTCGATGTCCTCGACCCCGCCTTCGCGGCCGACCCGTCGGGCGTGTACGCCGAGCTGCGCAGCTCCGCCCCCTTGGCGCGCAGCGAGCGGTGGGGCGGCTCGTGGATGCCGACCCGCTACGAGGACGTCGTCGCCATCGCCCACGACACCGAGCGGTTCTCCTCCAGCGACGTGGGGGTGCTGCCGTTCGAGGGCCTGGACCGGGACCGGCCGCCCTCCTCGCCGCCGATCACCTCCGACCCGCCCGATCACACGTGGCACCGTCGCCTGATCCTGCCGTTCTTCTCCCCCAAGGCAGTGGAGCGCTACGAGGTGCGCACCCGCGAGCTGTGCCGCCGCCTGATGGCCGACATCACCGCACCGGGCCGCCACCACGCCGACGCGGCGGTGGAGTACGCCCAGCAGATCCCGCCCCGGATCATCGCCGACATCATCGGCGTGCCCGAGAGCGACGTGGACATGTTCGTCGAGTGGACCCAGGCGGTGCTCGAGAACGGCGGGCTCAACCCCGAGCGGCGCATCACCGCCCGCAAGGAGATGCTCACCTACTTCTTCGGCCTGCTCGAGGAGCGCAAGAAGGAGCGCCGCGACGACATCACCTCCTACCTGCTCGACCAGGAGGTCGACGGCCAACCCCTGCGGGACGGCCACATCGTCGGCACGATGACCCTCATGCTGGTGGCCGGGATCGACACCACGTGGTCCTCGATCGGGTCGGCGCTGCTGCACCTCGCCACCCACGACGAGGACCGTCGCCGCCTCGTCGCCGAGCCGGAGCTGACCGTCACCGCGGTGGAGGAGTTCCTCCGGGCCTACGCCCCGGTGACCATGGCCCGCATCGCCACCACCGATGTCGAGGTGGCGGGCCGGACCATCAAGGCGGGGGACAAGGTGCTGATGACCTTCCCCGCCGCCAACCGTGATCCGGGTCAGTTCGAGCGGGCCGACGAGGTCATCATCGACCGGGCCGTGAACCGTCACGTCGCCTTCGGCGTCGGCGTGCACCGCTGTGCCGGGTCCAACCTGGCCCGCATGGAGATGGTCGTCGCCATCGAGGAGTTCCTGCGGGCGTTGCCCGAGTTCGGCCTCGACCCGCAGGGGGAGCTCACCTTCGCCGGCGGCCAGGTGCGGGGCCCGCGCCAGCTGCCCATCGTCTACTGAGCGCGGGCGACATGGCGCGCTCTAGCGTGCGGCCATGCAGGAGCAACGATCCGTCGATGTCATCGTCGTGGGTGCGGGCAACGCCGCGCTCGTCGCCGCCCTCGCCGCGCACGAGGCGGGGGCGAGCGTGCTGGTGTTGGAGGCGGCCCCCAAGGAGCAGCGCGGCGGCAACAGCCGCTTCTCCGGCGGGATCTTCCGCTTCGCCCACGGCGGGCTGGACGACATCCGCCCGCTGCTGACCGAGGAGGGTGCCCGCTGGGCGGACCGCGTCACGGTCGAGCCGTACCAGCCGACCCGTTTCCACGCCGACATCGACCTGGTGTGCGAGAGCCGGTCCGACCCCGAGCTGATCAGCACGCTGATCGACACGTCCTACGAGACGATGGCGTGGATGCGCGACCGCGGCGTCCGCTGGGAGCTGGTCACCGACAAGTTGTTCGACCCCGCGAAGATCCCCGCCGGCACGACGTACGCGGTGCCGCCCGGCGGTGCGGTGCGCGCCACCAACGAGGGCATCGGCCTCATGTACGACCTGTTCAACGCGGTCGAGGCGGCCGGGATCGACGTCTGGTACGACGCCCCCGTGCAGCAGCTGCGCATGGAGGGATCGCGCTGCGTCGGCGTGCAGGTGAGGCGGGGCGACCGCTTCGAGGACGTCGGCGCCGGCGCGGTGGTGCTCGGCTGCGGTGGCTTCGAGTCCAACCCCGAGCTGCGGCTGCGCTACCTCGGGCCCGGCTGGGACCTGGTCAAGGTGCGCGGCACCCGCTTCAACATGGGCCACGTGCTGATGCAGGCCCTCGCCGCCGGGGCGGCGCCGGCCGGGCACTGGGGCGGCGCCCACGCCTCCCCGCTCGATGCCCACGCTCCCGACGTCGGCGAGCTCTCCCTCACCGATCGCATGAGCCGCTACTCCTACCCGTACTGCCTGCTGGTGGACCGCAACGGCAACCGCTTCGTCGACGAGGGCGAGGACGAGGTGTGGCTGACCTACGCCAAGACCGGCTGGGCCATCCGGGCCCAGCAGGGCGCCCGGGCGTGGCAGATCTTCGACCAGAAGACGATCCACCTGCTCGAGCCCCGCTACAGCACCGGCACCCCGGTGGAGGCCGGCTCGCTGGAGGACCTCGCCGCCAAGCTGGGCATCAACCAGCGCGGGTTGCTGGAGACGGTGGCGCGGTTCAACGCGTCGTGCGCGGAGGCGGCCGGTGCGGCCTTCGACCCGTTCCACAAGGACGGCCTGGCCGCCCATCCGGCCGAGCAGCCGGCCAAGTCGAACTGGGCGCAGCCCATCGATACCGCCCCGTATGTCGCCTACGCGGTCACCTGCGGGATCACCTTCACCTACGGCGGGCTCAAGATCGACCGCACGGCGCGGGTCATCGACACCGTCGGGCAGCCGATGGGGGGGCTGTTCGCCACCGGCGAGATCGCCGGCGGGTTCTTCTTCCACAACTACGCGGCCGGGTCGGGCCTGATGCGCGGCGCCACCTTCGGGCGCATCGCCGGGGCGCGGGCGGCCGAGGCGGCACGCGCCGGGGTCGGGAGCGCGGCGGGTGGCTGACCTGGCGGTCGCCATCGTGCGGGGTGGCACCTCGAAAGGCGTCTTCATCCGGCTGGATGCCCTGCCCGCCGGGCTCGCCGACCGGGACCGGTTGCTGTTGCGTCTGATGGGCAGCCCCGACCCGATGCAGCTCGACGGGTTGGGTGGCACCCACTCGTCCACGTCGAAGGTCATGGCGGTCGGCCCCTCCGGCGACCCGTCGTGCGCGGTCGACTACCTCTTCGCCCAGGTGGCGGTGGACCAGCCGGTCGTCGACACCAGCGGGAACTGCGGCAACCTCACCGCCGGGGTGGCGCACTACGCGGTGGAGGAGGGCCTCGTGCCGGCGACGGAGCCGCAGGCCCGGTTCCTCATGCGCAACCTCAACACCGGTGTGGTGGTGCGCGCCACCGTGGCGGTGCGCGGCGGCCGGGCGTGCAGCGAGGGCGACACGGTCATCGACGGCGTGCCCGGCTCGGGCGCGGCGCTGGCCACCGAGTACCTCGACCCGGCCGGTTCGGTCACCGGCGCCCTGTTCCCCACCGGGCAGCGCTGCGAGCTGCTCGACGGGGTGGAGGTCTCCATCGTCGATGTGGCCACGCCGTACCTGTTCGCCGCCGCGTCGTCGTTCGGGCTGACCGGGGCGGAGTCGCCGGCGGAGCTCAACGCCCGCCCGGAGCTGCTCGCCCGGCTGGAGTCGCTGCGCGGCGCGGCGGGCCGTCGCATCGGTGTCGACAGCCTGGCCGTCCCGCGGCTGGTGCTGTGCAGCCCGGGGTCGATGCTGCGGGTGCAGGCGACGTCGATGGGCAAGGTGCACCACGCCCTGCCCATGACCGGTGCGCTGTGCACCGGCGCCGCCATGCTGCTCGAGGGCACCGTCGCCCACCGGTACGCCGCGGGGCTGCCCGAGGTGGGCGACAGGGCGGGTGCCGGCCCCGGCCCGGTGATCGTGCGCATCGAGCACCCCAAGGGATCGGTGGAGACCTCGGTGGAGCTCGCCGGCGACGTCGTGCGCGCCGCCGGGGTGATCCGCACCGCCCGCCGGTTGCTGACCGGGACGGCGCACCTGTGAGCGGCGCACCGGCATCGCCGGGAGCGCGGCTGCGGGCGCTCGTCGCCGCGCCGGAGATCCTCGTCGCCCCCGGCGCCTACGACGCCATCACCGCGCGGGTTCTGGCCCGCGCCGGGTTCGGCGCCATCTACATGACCGGCGCGGGCACGGTGAACGCGCAGCTCGGCCTGCCCGACATCGCCCTCGGCACGCTCGACGAGTTCGTGCAGAACGCCGGCCGCATCGTGGACGTGGTGGACGTGCCGGTGTTCTGCGATGCGGACACCGGCTTCGGCAACGCGGTCAACGTGGTGCGCACGGTGCGGGCGTTCGAACGGGCCGGTGTGGCCGGCATCCACCTGGAGGACCAGGAGAGCCCGAAGCGGTGCGGACACCTCGACGGCAAGCGCATCGTCGGCGTGGCCGAGATGGTGGGCAAGGTGCGCGCCGCCTGCGACGCCCGCCGCAACGACGACTTCGTGATCATCGCCCGCTGTGATGCGGCGGCGACCGAGGGGATCGAGGCGGCCATCGATCGCGCCGGGGCGTACGCGTCGGCCGGGGCCGATGTGATCTTCGCCGAGGCCCTGACCGTTGAGGAGGACTTCCGCCGCTTCGCCGCCGCCGGCGTGGGGGCCCCGCTGCTGGCCAACATGACCGAGTTCGGCAAGACGCCGTACTACCGCGCCGCGCAGTTCCAGGACTTCGGGTTCGACGCGGTGATCTTCCCCATGATGGCGTTCCGGCTGATGCTGGGGGCGGTGCGCGACGGCGCCGACGTACTGGCCAGTACGGGCACGCAGGTGTCGTTGCTGGACCGCATGGCGACGCGGGCCGAGCTGTACGAGATCATCGACTATCCCGAGTGGGACGGCTACGAGGCGCGCTACGTGCGCGAGACGGAGGGACCCCCGGCATGAGCCAGACCGAGCGGTACGGCATGGAGCACCTGCAGATCGAGGTGGACGACGACGGGGTGGCGGTGGTGCGCATCCCCTCGCCGGGGACGGTGGGCCGGGTGCAGGCCGCCGTGCACCGAGAGGTGGCCGAGGTGTGGACGGCGCTCGGCCGCGACCCGGCGGTCAAGGTGATCGTGGTGACCGGGGCGGGCGACGAGTTCTACGTCAGTGCCAACGCCGACGGCCTCAAGGCGATCCCCGACATCGGCAAGGAGGAGACGTTCACGCTGCTGCAGCGCATGTCGCAGGAGGGCGTGGACATCGTCTACAAGATGATCGAGTTGCCCAAGCCGATCATCTCCGCCATCAACGGCGCGGCGGCGGGCGGCGGGCTGGCGGTGGCGTTGCTGGCCGACATCTCGGTGGCGGCGGACGATGCGCTGCTGGTGGACCCCCACGTGGCGCTGGGGGTGGCCGCCGGTGACCACGCGGCCATGATCTGGCCGCTGCTGTGCGGCATGGCCAAGGCCAAGCTCTACCTGCTGACGTCGGATCCGTGCACCGGCGCGGAGGCGGAACGAATCGGCCTCGTCAGCCGGGCGGTGCCGGCCGACGAGGTGTTCGAGGTGGCTATGGGCTACGCCCGGCGCATCGCCGCGGGCCCGCAGTTGGCGGCGCAGTTCACCAAGAAGTCGCTGAACCAGTGGCTGCGGCTGGGTGGGATCACCGCGTTCGACTATTCGCAGGTGTTGGAGCTGCTCAACTTCTTCGGGCCCGAGCTGCGCGAGGTGGTGGAACGCCAGCAGCAGGGCTGAGCTGTTCGGCCGGCGGAAGGTGCCGGCCGGCGCGTGGCGAGCGGGGGCCCGGCGTCGTGGAGCCATTCAGCGGCGACGTTCGGGGCCTGAGGCGCGGGTGTAGGGGTCCGGTCGTGTGGGTCGGTGGCGACGGTGAAGGACCGTGATCGCCGTGAGCTCGGTGATCTTCCGGCGTTCGGGCAGCCGGTGACGTTGGTGTGGGTCAAGCGCCGCTGGTCCTGCCGGCCGAGTTGTGTCCGACCGGCAGCTGGACGGAGCAGGGTCGAGCGATCTCCGCGGTCGCCGGGGAGATCTCCGCTGGCTGGCATGGCGTGCAGTCCGCGCTCGAGGTGTATGGCACGCCGTTGGCCGATGACCTCGAACGGCCGGCGTGTCGACGATCGGGGTCGATGAGACCGGGTTCTTGTAGGCCAAGCCGCAAGCGTCGACGCGGTTCGTGTCCGCCGTGGTCGACATCGCCCGACCACGAGTGCTCGATCTGTTCGAGGGACGCCACGCCCCACAGCTCGACCAGTGGCCGACCGACCAGTCGGCCGACCGGAAGGCTGCGATCGAGGTCATCGTGCGCGATCTCCACGAACCGTTCCGCCGGGCGCTGCGCAAGCACGTTCCCGACGGGACCTCTACACCCTCGCCGCTGATCCCGACGTCACCGCCGCCTGGTTGGAAGGGGTCCTCGAGCACCGCGCCGACGCGAAACCGCCGGAGTTCCGTTCGATGGGGCGGCACCCTCAGACGCTGGCGCGACCAGATCCTGAACTGGCACATCACCGGCGCCTCGAACGGGCCGCACCGAAGCACTGAACCTGCTCATCAAGAAGATCAAGCGAGTCGGCCACTGCTTTCGCAACTTGAACAACTACCGCCTCCGTGTCCTGCTCTACACCGGCGGCTGCAACTGGAGCTTCCTGGGCCACTGACCCCGCCCGAACGCGAAGAGCCCCATTTGGGGCCAGTGACCCCCGACTGGTCGATCCCCGCCCTCACCGACCTCTACCTCAATTGCGGAGTGCCCAGTCCCTGTCGACAATGCCCCAACATTCAATCCGGTTTGTCGGTGAACGCTGCTAGTCTTGCTGTATGTCGGCGGGCATGGAGTGCAGGTTGCAGGCCGCGGTGCAGCGGTTGTCCACGGTGGGTGATCCGTCGTGTCGGGTCGGGTTGCTCCAGAAGGTGGTGAACCTCGCGCAGGAGCTGCTGCGTCGTGAAGCGTTGCGGATGAAGCATGACGGCGGGTATCGGGCGGAGGGGTTCGTGTCACCTGGCGCTTGGTTGGCGTGTCACACCGGGCTGAGCGGGCCGGCGGCGCGGGCGGTGGTGCGTCAGGCGGTCGAGTTGGAGCACATGGCGGCCAGTACGGCCGCCGCCGAGCGTGGCGCGCTGTCCGACCAGCAGGTGCGGTTGTTGACGGAGTGCCGGCGGGCGGATCCTGAGCAGTACGACGCGGAGACCGACGCCGCGTTCGTGGCGCTGCCCGTCGGCGAGTTGGTGCTCGCTGCCCGAGCGTGGAAAGCAGCCGCGGAGGACCGTCGGCATGACCCGAACAAACCGTCCGGTACGCCACCCGAGCAGGCCAGCGTGCACCTGTCCCAACTGCTGGATGGCCGCTGGCGGCTCGACGGTGTGTTGAACCCCCATGACGGTGCCCTGTTGAACCAGGCGCTGGACCAAGCGATCGCCCGCCAGTTGCAGGCCCAACGCGACGGTGACCCGTCCCTTGAGCGGTTGTCGGTGGGGGCGATGCGAGCGCAGGGGCTGGTCGATCTCGCCGCCCAGGCCCTGCGCGACGCACCGGGGCAGAGGTCGCGCAACGGTCGCTACCGCATCAACCTGGTCATCCGGCCGACCGCGGACGGCAACACCGTGCAGCCGGACGGGCCCTTCCCACCCGAGGCGTGGTGTGACAGTCCGTGGGTTCGCGTCGTGCTCGGCGCCCACGGCGAGGTGCTCGATGTCGGCCGGGCCACCCGCCAATGGCCCGAAGCGATCT
>JADLEF010000400.1 GCA_020846295.1 Acidimicrobiales bacterium | reverse complement strand
GTCGAACGTGTACGACACGTTCGGCAGCAGGTGCAGCTGCTGGCCGCTGCTGTACGGCCCGATGGTGCCCTCCGCCTCGGGGGTGACGCTGAACATGCGCCCACCCGCCCCGGAGCCGGTCAACTGCACGGTGACCGTGGCCAGCTCGGTGTAGTCGGCGCCGGTCGACGCGAGGGTGTCGCCCCAGGCGAGGGTGACGGTCTGCGGCGACGGCGTGATGAACCCGCTCACCGTGGCATAGGACAACGTGTAGGTGCCGGGGGCGAGGGATCCGAAGCCGAAGGCGCCGTCGGCGGCGTTGGCGGTCGTCTGCACGGCCGTGCCGCCGAGCGGCGTCAGGGTGACCCCGTTCGCCACCCGGACGGTGGCCTCGGAGCTGGACGGCAGCGCGCCCACCGTGCCCGACAGCGTGGCGAAGCGGTTCAGGTCCCGGCCGATGGTCACGGTGGCGGTACCCGGTTCGACGGCGGTCGTGCCCGTCGTCGCCTGGTGCCCCGCAGCGCCGACCGCCAGCGTGTACCCACCGCCGGCGAGGAACGGCGGCACGCCGTTGAAGGTGGCGGAGCCGTTGGTGTCGGTCAGCACGGCCGGGGCGGACGGGCGGGGCGCACCGGTCAGCGACACGCTGGCGCCCACCACCGGGGCGCCTCCGGGCTGCGACGTGACGGTGACCACCACGGTGCGGTTGGCGGCGACGAGCACGATGTCGTCGGCCACCTTGGTCTCCTGCCCGCTGATCGAGATCTGCGCGCTGTTGACGGTGCTGTAGGCGGTGGCGGACACCGCCAGGTGGTATTTGCCTTTGCCCAGGGCGCTGAAGCTGTAGGACCCCCCGAAGGCGGTGGTGGTGCGGGCCACCTCGACCTGGGTGTTGCCGGTGACCCTGGTGAGCACCACGGTGGCGCCGTCCACGGTGCCCTGGGTGGAGCCGGTCATGGTGGCCGGCGCCCAGCGCACGACGCCCGTGATGGCGCCTGCGCTGCCGAGCAGCGTGATCGACGGCAGCGTCTGCGTGCCTGCGTTGAGCACCGCGTCGAGCTCCAGGCTGTGGTGGTCGGTCGCCTCGAGCCGCAGGTGCACGCTGGTGGCGTCGAAACCGGCGAAGCGGAACGTGCCCGGCTGGGCGGAGCCGGCCGGGCCGATGCACTCGGGCAGGCCGTTGGCCGGATCGACGGCGGCCGGGTCGGTGGTGCACCGCTCGGTGTGGGCCGCACCGTCGACGGTGCCGGTGGCGGTCACGGTGAGGGCATCGATCGGCGTGTCGTTGGCGTCGGTCAGCACGGTGGCCGAGAAGGTGGCGTACTGCGACTGCAGCGTGATGGTGGGGGTGCCGGCGTCCGTGCCGAGGACCACGGTGACCGGCGTCGGTGCCGCCGGCGCGTCGTAGCCGGCCGCGGTGACGTGCACGTCGTAACTGCCGCCGTCGAGCTCCGGGAGGCTCCACGTGCCGTCCGCCGCCGTGCTGGTCTGCCGAGCGGTTCCCCCGCCGGCGGGGGTGACGCTCACCAGGGCGCCTTCCAGCGGAGCGGTCTGGTTGGCGCGCGTCCCGAGCACCGTACCGCGCAGCACGGACCAACGGGTCAGCGAGACCGTGCGCGGGACGTCCACGCCGTGGGCGGCCACCACGATGGCCGGTTCGCTCACCGTCTTGTACCCGATGCGGCTCACCCGCACCTCGTAGGTGTCGAGGTCGAGCTGGTCGAAGGTGGCGGTGCTGCCCGTCGGGTTGACGGTGCGCACCAGCGTGGTGCCGGCGTCCTTCCACAGCTGCACGGTGGGTCCGTTGATCGCCGCGCCGCCGGCGCTGTCGGCCACCGAGACGGTGATGGACGAGCGCTTGTTCAGCGTCAGGGTCGGCGCCACGGCCGTGCTCGGCGGGCCCGAACCCAACGGCAGCGCCACCGGTTGCGCGGCTGCGCCGATCCACCACCCGCCGCCGGGGGCGACGACCTCGTAGTCGCCGGGCCGCAGGTTGTCGAAGCGGAAGCCGCCGTTGGCGTCGGTCTGGGTCGACAACACCAGCGCCGAGGGCGGGGCGGTCAGGGTCACGGTGTGGCCCGCATGCTGGCCGGCGGGGTCGGTGACGACGCTGCCGGTGATGGACCCGAGCACCGGCTGCAGCTCGATGGGCTGGAACGGCGTGGGCTGGCCCGGGGTGACGGTGACCGGGAGGTTGGCGGTGGCCACGCCGGTGGCGGTGAACTCGTAGCCGGCGGTCTCGGCCACGTGGCCGGTGACGGACCAGTCGGCGCTGCCGGTGACCACGGTGGCGGTGATGGTGTCGCGCACCGGCACCTGGCCGCCGGCCGGGGTGGGCTCCCAGCCGGTGATGGCGTTGAGCGCCCGCACCTGCAGCCCGTCGACCGGGACGTGGTCACCGTTGGCGTCGACCCAGTAGGTCGTGCCGGACACGGCGCCCGTGGGGCTGAGGGCCAGCTCGAGGGAGACGTCGTCGCCGGCGACGAGGCCGAGCGAGTAGGTCTTCCTCGTGTACCCGTTGGCCTCGACGGCGAGGGTCCACGTGCCCGCCTCGAGCTGCAGCGGCGTGAACTCGAAGTTCCCCGACGCGTCCGTGGTGGCGGTCTGGACGGGGCCGGCGGAGCCGAGCTGCATGGTCAGCGGTTGGTTGGCGACGCCGGCGAAGGTCGTCTGCGGCGATCCCTCGGGCCTGACCAGGCGGCCATGGAGCCGAGGTTGCGCGGTCAGCTGCGCGTCGACGCGGACGGTGTCACCCACCACCGCGCTGAACGACAGGGTGCGGCCGGCGAAACCGGGTTTGTCGAAGCGGACCTTGTACGCCCCGCTGGAGAGCACGGCCTGGATGTTGTAGTCACCGTTGGCCGCGGTGAGGGCGCTGGCGGTGAGGATGGCCTGGCCGGTGTCGGTCAGCACGGTGACCTGGGCGGAGGCGATGGCCCGGCCCGAGCTGTCGGTCAGGTGGCCGGCGAGCGAGCCGAGCGGGACCAGGGTGACCTCCAGCCGCTCCTCCGTTGCCGTACCCAACCGTACGGTACGTTCGACCGCTTGGTGCTGCGCGTTCGTCGGTCCCTCGAAGATGACCTTGTGGATGCCGATCGGCAGGTTCTCGAACGAGAAGCTGCCGTCGGCGCCGACGGTGGCGGTCGGGAACGGTGCCTCGGTCTGCACCGTCACCCGTGCTCCGGGCAGCGGCTGCCCGTTCGCCGCGCTGTACACCACACCGCGCAGCGAGGCGTTCTCGGGGACCGTCGCCTGTGCCTTCTGGGCCAGCGCCAGGTCCACCCGGCGGCGTTCGCCGGCGCTGACGGTGATCAGGCTGGAGGCGGTCTCGTACTCGAAGCGGCTGAAGGTCACCGTGTAGGTGCCCGGCGGCAGCCCCCCGAGCTCGAACACCCCGGCCGGGCTCAGCGCGGTCGTGGACTTGTACACGTTGGTGCCATCGGTGACGTCGATGCCCACGCCGGCCACCCCCGCCGGCGGGTCGGTCCCCGCGGTGGTGATGTGGCCCCAGATCATGGCGGTGGCCGGGATGAGGGCGATGTCGAGGGCGTCGGTGCTCCCGGTGAGCTCCACGGTCAGGCTCTGTGCCACGAAGCCGGTGCGGGCCACCGTGACGGTGTAGGTGCCCGGGATGGGCAGTTGCGGCAGCAGGAAGGTACCGGGCGCGCCCTCGGTGAGGGTGGTGGTCGAGCGGGTGACGGCGCCGTCGGTGGCGGTCACCGTGACGTTGCCCAGCGCGAACCCGCCGACGTGGACCTTCCCGGCGATGGACCCGACGCCGGGCACCATCACCGCGCCGATCGCGGTCTCCGATGCGCCGGTTGCGAGGTCCACGGCGAGGGTCTCGGTGCCGTAGCCCCGGCGTGTGAAGGTCACGATGTAGCGGGCCGGGGTGCCGACCACGGGCAGGGACCAGGCGCCGACGTCGCCCTCGGTCGCGGTGGTGGTGTGGTAGGTGACGACGCCGTCGGTGGCGGTGATCTCCACGCCGCCCAGCGGCCCGCTCGGCCCGCTGGCCCGACCGGCGAGGGAACCGTCGCCCGGTACCAGCTTGACGTCGAGCTGCACCGGCTTGTCGGGATCGGCGGTCGTGACCACGTAGCTCTTGGAGGAGAACCCGGGCGCGGCGAACAGCAGCTCGTACACCCCCGGGGTCGGGACGTCGGCGAAACCCCAGGCGCCGTCCACGTCGGTGGCGGTGGTGCGGGTGTCGCCCAGCGCAGAGGGTTCGCTGACCAGCGCCTCGGACCAGCGCTTGCCGATGCTGCGGTCGCCGGCGCCGCGGATCACCGTCGGCTGCGCCGCGGTGAATCTCACGGCCGCCTCGACGACCCGTTTGGCGGGTGGCGGTGTCGGTCCGCCCGCCGTCGGTGCGGCGCTGCCGTCGACCGGCGCCTCGGTGCGCTTGCCGTTGGGTGCCGCGTCGTCCTCCTCGGTGATCTGCACCGGGCGAAGGCGCACCACCACGCCTTCCGCGCTCTTGCCCGCCGCCTCCACCTTGCCGCTGATCTCCACCCCGCCGGGCAATCCCCCGTCGCCGCCGGTCCCGTCGGTCGCGGCGTCGCCGGACGGGGCGTCGCCCTCCGAACCGCCCGCGGCGGCCTCTCCGCCGGTCGCGCCGCCGTCCGGGTCGTCGGCGCGGGCCAGCACCTCGGCTGCGTCCTCGTCCTGCTGGGCCTGCTCGGCGGCGGCGCCGGTGAGGTCGAGCTTGCGGGTCACGGTGATGCCGCCGGTGAGCACGCCGGCCCACAGCCCGAGCAGCACCACCAGCGCCACGGCGCGGCGGCCGAGGGCGGGCACCAACCCCTGCTGCACGAAGTTGAACGTCGCGTGGGCCGCGGCACCATCGCCCCGGGCATCGACGCGGACCACGGCATGGCGCTGGTCACGGCTGGCGTGGGGACGGCGCCGCACCACCAGCGGCAGCGTGACCTCCCCGCCGGCCGGCACCGTCACCCTACCGACAGGTACGGTGCCGAGCTCCTCGGCGGTGGCGCGCACGTCGAGCACCTGCGGGCGCAGCGACTGGTTGGCGGCGTGGACGACGGTGCGGGCCCGCAGGCGGCCGTGGGCGGCGGCCGGCTCGGTCCAGATGCGCAGGCCGTTCGGGGAACCGGTGATCGCCTGCAGCGTCAGCAGCCGGCCGGTCCCGGTGGAGTCGGTGAGCTCCACCGCCAGGCTGCGCTCCGCGGCCCCGCCGGCCGAGGCGATGGCGAGGTCCTGATGGACGCACACCTTGGCCCGGGCGGGGACCTCGAACAGCCGCAGCCCGGCGACATCGCCGGGGTCCACACCGACCCAGCGGGGCCGGATCAGCACCGGCTCGTCGCCGGGGTTGTCCACGCACAGCTCGACGCGGACCGTCTCGCCGGCGCGCGCCACCACGCTGGGCGGCTCCAGCGTGGCGCGCCAGTCTGCTCCCGTCGCGACCATCGCCCAGGTGATCGACACGAACGCGCCCGCTGTCGATCCCCCCGATGGGGTAGGTCGGTCTCAGCCGACGATCTGCAGGTCCACGCCCGCGGCCTGCTCACCGGCGTCGAGATCGACGCGGGTGGACACGTCGCCGACGGCGGTGGGCGAGGCGGCCGCCTCGATCACGTAGGTGTCGGGGGCGGCCAGGTCGCTGAAGGTGTAGGTGCCGTCGGCGTCGACCCGGGCGCGGGCCAGCGGCGTG
>JADLEF010000399.1 GCA_020846295.1 Acidimicrobiales bacterium | reverse complement strand
GCCCGGCGAGGTGGCCGACTGGCGGCTCGTGCTGCTCTACGACGCGGCCTGCGCCACCGGCCTGGCCGACCTGCTGCCCGCCACGGTCGATGAGGCCGCGACAAGCGGCGGCCTGGAGCCGGTCGCCGTGCGGGCGGTGCTCGACGCCCTCGTCGCCGGCGGCCTCGCCACCCGCGACGCACGCGGAGCGGTGGCGCTGGTCGACGACGCCCGCGACCCCGGGCTTCGAGCCCAACTGCGCCAGCACGCCAGCACCATCCGGCGCTGGTCCAGTTCCATCGAGCCGCGCCTGCGCGGGGAGGAGGCCCCCATGCGGGCTCCGTTCAACCTGAAGGGCTGGCTGGAATCCATGGCGGTCAACGCGGCGACGCAGGCCGACACCATCGCAGAGGCCGCGCTGGCCCGGGTGGGCGCCCCCGGCGGCGCGCACCGGGCGCTCGACCTCGGCGGGGGCCACGGCCGCTACGCCATGGCGCTCGCAGCTCGCGGCCTGCAGGTCGTGATGCAGGACCGCGAGGACGTGGTCGCCCTGGTGGAGGCCGAGGGCTGGCTGGCCGGCACCGGCGTGCAGACCGTGGCCGGCGACTTCCACGACAGCCTGCCCGACGGGCCGTTCGACGTGGTGCTCGCAGTCGGGATCATGCACACCATGCCGCCGGATCGGGCCGCCTCGCTGCTGCGGCGCGTCGCCGAACGGATGGCCCCCGGCGGGGTGCTGGTCATCCGCACCATGGTGCGCGACGACGGCCCCACCAGTGCGCTCTTCGCTGTCCAGATGCTCGTCGCCGGTCAGGGCGGCGACGCCCATCCGCTCGAGGACTACCGCCGCTGGCTGCGCGACGCCGGCCTGACCGGACCCGAGGTCACCTCCGTCGGCAACGGCGCGCTGCTCGTCGCGACCAAGCCCTGACCAGCTCGCCGTCTCGACCCACGGGCTTGCGATGTCGAGCGGCACAGCACAGAAGACCGCCCTTCCACGGCAAGAGTTCCGGAAGCGCCCCGGCGCGCCCGGCTCAGCCCAGCAGCGCGCCCGCCGCCGTCGCCACCGCGGCCGGGTCGAGCTCCGGATGGGCCGCCCGCACCGCCTTGATCACCGCGCCCTTCGCCTTGCCCCCGGAGAGGCCCTCGGCCTGCACCGCGGCCACCGCGGCGGCCACCGCTTCCTGCAACGCACCCTCGTCCGCCTGCGGGAGGTAGCGCTCCAACACGTCCAGCTCCGCCTGCTCGCGAGCCACCACGTCCTGCCGTCCGCCCTTTGCCGCAAGCCCGATGGTCTCGGTGCGCTTCTTGGCCTCCTTGGCCAGGATGCGAAGGATCTCTGCGTCGTCGAGCTCGTGCGCGGTGCCCGCCTTCTCCCCCACGCTGATGGCGGTCAACGCCAGCGAGAGCGCGGTGGTGGCGGGCACGTCACGCGCCTTGCGGGCGGCGGTCAGATCCTGGTTCAACCGGTCTCGTAGCGACATGACCGGCATGGTAGGGCCCACCGGCGCCGGCGCGGCCACAGGAATTCGTTCGCTCCCCGCACCCCGCCACGCCAGACTGGGCACATGGATGCGACCCCACGGATCGAACCGGCGCGCGCCTCGATGCGCGCCGGTCGCGCCGGTCGAGCGTGGTCGCGTCCCTGTCGGTCGCTGCCAACCCCGCACCGCCGCCAACGCCGGTAGCGCTCGGGCGCGGTGGTCGGGCCGATGCGACGGCACCGACGCACCACCCCGAAGCGCTCCCTGCAGAAGCGGTCACGGCGAACGGACCGGTTCCGACCCGCTCGGGCCAGAGCTGCGGCTCCTGCCTGCCGTGCACCCCCGCCAAACCCGACCCATCCAGGTGTCGACCGGCGCTCCACAGGAAAGGAACAACCCCATGCAACACGACGCACCCAACCCACACGAGCACGCACTGCAGGCCGGCGACCTCGTCGTGGTCATGGCCGAACCGGGCAGCGCGGCCCCCCACGGCACCGGCCGGGTCACCGAGCTGCGGCCGGCGGACCGGCCGCGGGTCGCCCTCGTCACCCTCGATGCCGGGCCGACCGTCCTGGTCGGTCTGTCCCGTCTCGAGCGCGCCGCCTGACCCCGCCGGTGGGTTGCCGCCGCCTGGCCCGGGGTAGAGGCGCGGCGTGCCAGCGTCCCAAGCCGAGACCATCCTTCGATCGTTGCAACGGGTGGCCGCCGTGCTGCGCGAGGCCGACGTGCCGTTCGCGCTGGCCGGCGGCCTCGCCGCGTGGGCCCGGGGCGGCCCGCCCACCGAGAAGGACATCGACCTCCTCATCCGAGCCGCGGACACCGAGCGCGCCCACACCGCCCTCGCCGCCGCCGGGCTCAGGGTCGAGACCCCGCCGGAGGGCTGGCTGGTCAAGGCGTACGACGGCGAGGTGCTCATCGACCTGATGTTCGACCCCACCGGCTTCTCCGTCGACGACGACCTGCTCGAGCGGTGTGATGTGTGCAGCGTGCACGCGGTGACCATGCGGGTGATGCGCATCGACGATCTGCTCACCAGCAAGCTCCTGGCGTTGACCGAACACCATCTCGACTACGGGCCCGTGCTCGAGATCGCCCGGGCCCTCCGGGAGCAGGTCGACTGGGACGAACTGCGCCGTCGGACCGCCCACAGCCCCTTCGCCCTGGCCTTCTTCGCCCTCGTCGAGGAGCTCGGCATCTGCCCCCGGCCGGACCGCCCGGCGGCGGCGCATCCCGGCGTCGCGTCGCTCCCGGTGCGACCTGCCGCAGCGTTCGGCTGAGCGCCGGCCGTCCCCACCGAACATCGGAGGCCAGCATGTCCGTCACCCCCATCGAGCACGTCCTCGTCCACGTCACCGACGCCCTGGCCACCGACCCCCGGGTCGCGGAGCTCGGGCTGGCCGCCCACCTCGCCGACGAGGACGCGCCGCCGCCGCGCACGACGGTCGTGGTGGTGGAGGGCAACGTCAGCACCCCCGAACGAAAGGCCAACGTGGTCACCGTCGCCGCCGAGGTGCTGGAGGACGCCGGCTGGCACGCCGTCGTGCAGGACCGCACGCTGCTCACCAGCCCGGTGCCGCCGGTCGACGGCGCGGAGGACCTGTGATCCGCCTCGCCGCCGTGGGCGATCTACATGCCGGAACCGACAGCCGGGGCGCACTGGCGGCCGCCTTCAGCCACGTCGCCGCGGAGGCCGACGTGCTGCTCCTCGCCGGCGATCTCACCCGTGTCGGCACGCCGGCCGAAGCGGCCGTGCTCGGCGACGAGCTGCGGTCGGTGCCCATCCCGAAGCTGGCCGTGCTCGGCAACCACGACCACCACGGCGATGAGGTCGCCGCCGTGGTCGCCACCCTGGCCGCCGGCGGCATCACCGTACTGGAAGGTACGGGCGTTCGTCTGGAGATCGGGGGGCTGACCCTCGGCGTGGCCGGCGCCAAGGGCTTCGGCGGCGGGTTCGCGCCGAGCGCCGTCAGTGCGTTCGGGGAGCGCGAGCTCAAGCGCTTCGTCGAGCACACCTGCACGACCGCGGCGCGCCTGCGCAACGCCCTCGGCGAGCTCACCGGTTGCGACCGGCGCGTCGCCCTGCTCCACTACGCGCCGGTGCGCGACACGGTGCAGGGCGAACCGCCGGAGATCCACGCCTTCCTCGGCAGCCAGCTGCTGGCCGAGGCCGTCGACGCGGCCGGGGCGGACCTGGTGCTGCACGGGCACGCCCACCACGGCGCCGAGCGCGGCAGCACACCGGGCGGTATCCCGGTGAGGAACGTGGCCATGCCCCTCATCGGCTGCGCCTACCGCGTCTTCGCTCTCGGAGCGGCGGTGCCCGCCGGCGCGCCGGGCGCCCGCGCCTGACCCGACCACGGTGCGCTCAGCGGCCCTGCCAGACCGGTGGGCGCTTCTCCAGGAACGCGAGCGGGCCCTCCCTGGCGTCCTCGGTGGCCATCACCGCCTCCATGGCCGCGGCCTCGATCGGGTAGGCCTGCTCGAAGGGCAAACCCGACGTCCGCACCACCACCTCCTTGGCCAGCGCCAGCGCCTTCGGCGCCGCTTCGGCGACCCACTGGGCGGTGTCCTTCGCCACCGGCAACGTGTCGGCGTGGGGCACGACCCGGCTGACCAGCCCCCAGCGCAGGGCGAACTCCGCCGACACCGGCTCGCCGCCGAGGATGATCTGCATCGCTGCGGTGTAGGGGATCTGGCGGGCCAGGCGCACCAGCGTGCCGCCGGCGGGGATGATCCCGCGCCGGACCTCCGTCGTGCCGAACACCGCCCGCTCCGACGCGATGCGGAAGTCCGTACCCATCAGTACCTCGGTGCCGCCGGCCAGGGCGGGCCCGCAGATGCCGGCCACGATCGGCTTGAACACGTCGAAGCCGCGCAGCAACCCCTTGCTCAGCGTGTCCGGGTCGGCGAGGTACTGCTCATCCCATTCGTCCTCGGCGCCTCGGGCGCCGGTCATCAACGGGATGAGCCGGCCCAGGTCGGCGCCGGAACAGAAGCTGTCCTCCCCGGCGCCACGCAGCAGCACCACCGACACCGCCGGGTCGTCGCGCACGTCGGCCCACGCCCGACCGAGCCGGATGAGCATCTCCGGTGTCATCGCGTTGCGGGTCCGCGGCCGGTTGAGCGTGATGGTGGCCACGCCGCCGGCCACCTCGTAGAGCAGGTGCGGTTCGTCCATGCCCCGCAGTCTGGCCGGTCGGGGCCGGGGACGCCCGGCCGGCCGGCACGGCGGGCTCAGTGCGACGGCGCGCAGTCCTCGTGCCGGGCGTACAGCACCTCGCGCACACCGGGCGAGCGCCCGACCGAGCGGGCCACCGCGTCGGCGGCCTCGTCGCTCGCCGCCAGCACCCGGAACGACAGAGGCAGCGCGGAGGGCGCCACGGCGGCGAGCATCGTCGCATCGTCGGCGTACAGGGCGCGGAACTCGGCGAACGTGGCGTCGAGGTCCACAACCTCCACCGCGCTGACCCCGGGCGACGCGGCGAGCGTGGACCCCAGGGCCTCGAGCGCAGCGGCATCGGTGCCAGGGACGAGGAACACGCGCAGATCGGCCGTACGTCCGTCGCCGAGGCGGACGCGCCGACACCGAACATCGGCCGCCGTCGTCGCGCCGGTGGGAGCCGGGGACGCCCCAGCGGCTGCGTCGGCCGGCGCGCTCCGCTCCGGCGCCGAACACGCCACGCCGGACACCGCGAGGATCGCCGCCGCCACTGTCGCCCCCGTCGCCCGGACCCCCCGCACGGCCGGCAGCGTACCGGCATGCACCACCCGAATGGGCGGTGCCGCCAGACTGGACCCATGGCATTCGGTCAGTCCTCCGGTCCCCCCGCCACCGCCCGGCAGCTCGCCCAACTGCTCGCGCTGCTGCAGGAGGCCGGTCATGCGGACTTCCGCGACGCCCGCGGTCCGCTCGGGTTCACCCAGCGCCAGGCCGGCGGCAAGTTCACCAGGGACGAGGCGGAACAGCTGATCGCCCAACTCGACGCGACCGATGCCGACACCGACGAGACCGCCGCCCCGGCGCCGCCGTTGCCGCGCCGCACCGCCGCCGACAAGCTCCTCGAAGGGATCCCCACCGCCACGCTGGCGGCCGAGCTGCAGCGGCGCGGCTGGGTGGTGCTGGAACCCTGAGCCGGCCCTGAGCGCGGCGCTACGAGGCGGGCCGGCTGGTCCGACGAAGCGGGCGATGGACGAACGGGACGCCCCGGCGCGGGTCGTTCCGCCGTCCACCGCCCTACGTCGACCCCTCCAGGTGTGCGACCAGTCTGCAACCCGACGACGCGCGAGTGCAGAGCAACCTCGACATGTCGCGCGCGACATGTCATCGTGACGCCACCGGGCGTACGGATCCCGCGGGCGTGTTTGCCGCCGAGGGCGCCTGGCAGCGAACATGACCGTCGTGACTGAGGGAGGGAGGTCACCGGGGGAACGTGTGGACCGCTGGCTCGCACTCCTGGCCGGGCCGGCGTGCTGGATCGACGGTGGGCGCTCGCGCCCCGCCGCGGCCACCGCCTCCGCCGCCCTGCTGGCCGAGCTGCTCGTCGGGCTGTCCGCCGCGGTGGCGCCGTTCCTCCGCCTCCGCTCGAGCGGGCCCGGGGTCGGCCTGACCGGCACCGCCGACGCCACCACCCCCAGCATCGTCGCGTCGGTGGCCATCCTCGTGCTGTTGCTGCCCACCACCGCGGCCATCGTCGCCTCGCTCACCGGCACCCCGGCCGCGCTGGGCCCCCTGGGCCGGTTGGAGGTGAGCGTCGGGCTGCGGGCGGGCGCGCTCATCATCGCCGCCGGGGGCTGCACCGCCGCCCTCGGCCGATGGACCATGCTGCTCAGCATCCCTGGCGGGTTCATGGCCGGATCCGAGGCCTTCGCCACCGGCATCCTGATCGGTACGGAGCTCGATGGGGCGGACATGTGGAAGCGCTTCGTCCTCTCCCCGGTCCACCTCGGCATGGTGGCCGGGGGAGCGGTGGCCGCGCTGGCCGGCTTCGCTCCCATCGCCGCCCTGGTCCTGGGCACCGTCGAGCTGAGCGCCGTCGCCGCCTGCCTCGCGCTCGGGCTGTGGCGGCTGCAGGCCGAGCGGGACCGCCTGCACGTCGACGCCGCCGTGCAGCACGCCCTGCGCCAGGAGCACCAGCGGTACGCCGCCCGCCTCCACGACGACATCGTCGGCCGGCTGCGCGTCCTGCGGGCCCGCCTCGAGGACCGCGG
>JADLEF010000398.1 GCA_020846295.1 Acidimicrobiales bacterium | reverse complement strand
GCGTGGCCCGATCGGTGATGGGCTTCGATCCCGACGGCCACGTCATCGAGTTCGAGCTGTTCACCCCGGGTACGGACGGTCAGCCCGGGTTCGCCCCGCTCGACATCGACGCGCTGCGTCCGGTGCCAGAACCACGCGCACGGCGGTGAGGTAGTAGGAACTGGTTCGGCACCACAACGAAGGAGACGACGACGATGAGCATCGTGGAGCACCCGGCGAAGGCGATCTACCTGGCCAACCGCAATGCCCGGATGACCCGCGACCAGTTCCGGGAGCGGTGGTTGACCCACAGCCGGGTCGGCGAGGTGCTGACCGGCGGTCCGCAGCCCATCGCCGGCCTGCGGTACTGCCTCACCGTCGATCCGACCGACATCCTGCCCGGCGCGTCCAACGAGCATGACGGCGTCGGTCTGCTCGCCCTGCGCAGCGTCGTGTCCATCCCGACCATGCACGCCGTGCTCACCCGCAACGATGTGGCGTTCGCTGATGAGCTGCGCACGTTCGAGCGGGCGGTCGAGGACGTCACCGTCTACGCCGCCAGCGAGCTCGAGCTGGAGGGGCCTGAGACCGACGTGGTCGTGATCGAGTACGCCCGCCGCCGTGAGGCGATCGACGCGGTCGAGCACCTGCGGGCGATCGAGCGCAAGCCCGAGGACGACGCGCTGCTGGAAGCCGGCGTGCGCCGGTGGGTGCGCAACGTCGCCGTCGGCGCGCCGGCCCGCGGCTTCGGCTACGACGCGGTGACCGAGCTGTGGTTCGACTCCCTCGACCAGGTCGCCGATGCCGCGCCGGTGCTCCAGGCGTTCTTCGACCGGCGGAGCGCCCACACGGAGCGGCGGGCCTCGTTCTTCATGGTCACCACCGTCGTCAACAAGCTGGGTCGCACCCGCCCGTGAACCGGCGGTCGGGCCTTCGCCCGACCGCCACCCAGCCGCTCAGACCGCCACCCAGCCGGTGAGATCGACGATGACGTCGATCGCCGCGTTGCCTTCGACTCGGACCTGCATCGTCCGCGCTCCGGAGGGCAGGTCGGTGACCGGCACCAGCGCCACGTTCGTGTACGTCCCCGGCGTTGCCCAGTTCACCGTCGAGTTCCCCTGCCAGGTCGGCCCGTGGGCCGCGAGGAACCCATGTCCGGGTGCCTTCACGACCACGGTGAGGTTCACGAGCACGGCCTTGGCGCCGATCGGGATGCGGTCGGGGGCGTCGAGCTGACCGGCGAGCGGGATGTGCGCGCTCGTGCCCGGTTGGAACCGGCTTCCGTCACCGGGCTGGTACTCCCGAGAGTCGTACACCCTCGTCGGACCGGCGGTGTCGAACTGGATCTGCCCGGAGAGGACGGTTGCGGGAGCGAGGCCGCCGTCTCCACCGGCCGCCGCAACGCCTCCGGCCGAGAGCAGCGCTGCGCCCGTGACGATCCCTGCCAAGACCTTCCCTCGCTGCATGGTGATCTCCCTTCGTTGGTCCGGTTGCGACAGTACGGCGGCGCTGCATGGCCGCGGCCGCCGATGTGGTGTCGCCCGATCCGATGTCCGGTGCTCCCCAGTGTTGGGGATCACGTGCGGATCAGCGTTCGATGCTGGTCGATCGCTGTTCGCTCAACCCGCGAGCGCTGAGGGTGGGCAGTTCGCCGCGATCTCGCCGAGGCGGCGGGACCATACGGTGCGGTCCATCGGTGGGCATCGCCCACATCGGGGAACGCAAAGGATGCATCGTGCAGCTGTCGTCGCCTGAACTGGCCATCCCGCTCATCCGCATGATCCGCCAGGTGCAGGCCGAGCCGGCCGATGCCGTACCGGCCAGCATCCGGCAGCTGGCCGACGCTCTCGAGTCGGCCAAGCAGCGTCGCCGGCCGGCGACGGTCCCTGCGCCGACGGCAGTCGTTGCGAGCGCGGCTCCGGCGGCACCCGCCCAGTTCGAGCCCGCACGGCCGCTCGTCTCGCCGACGCTGCTCGGCTACGCCGAAGCCGCCCTCCATACCGATCGGTCCGGCCGCGCCGGGCGCGGCGCTCGACGAAACGCCCGACGCCCGTCCGCCCTCAGCTCCCGCTGATCCGGCGACCGTCCCGGCGGGTCGCGGTAGCGTCCGGCGATGGAGCTGGAGCGGTTGGCGTGCTGACCGCCGTCGGCGTCGTTCAGCCGGCCCGTTCGACGACGACCACCGGGATCTCCCGATCGGTCTCCTCGCGGTAGCCGTCGAAGCGAGGCATCACCGCGACCCGCGCCTCGAACAGCCGGGTCCGCTCCGGCTCGACGGCGACGGTGGCCCGAGCCGGGAACCGCTCGTCTCCCACCTCGACGATCACGTCCGGGTTGGCCACCAGGTTGTGATACCACGCGGGATGGTGGTCGGCCCCGGCCTTCGAGGCGATGAGCACCCACCGGTCGCCGTCGGTGGTGTAGGTCACCGGCGAGGTGCGCGGCAGGCCGCTGCGCGCCCCCGTCGTGGTGAGCAGCACCATCGGGTTGCCTTCGAACGGCCCGCCGCAGCGGCCGCCGTTGGCCCGGAACTCGGCGATGACCGCCTCGTTGAGGGCCAGCCACTGTGCATCGGTGCGCGTTGCCATGGCCGCACCGTACCGCCGCCGGGCTTGTCTCAGAGGCCGAACAGCTTCCGGGCGTTGCCGCCCAGCACCTTGTTCCGTCGTGCCTCGGACATCGGCGCGAGCGCCTCACGGACCTCGTCGATCGCCCTGAGGTGCGAATCGACGTGCGGGAAGTCGGAACCCCAGAGGAACCGGTCCTCTCCCACCAGCTCGCACTGCGCGTCGATCGAGCGCTCGGACGGGTCCATCACGAACCAGAAGTTCTCCCGGATGTACTCGCTCGGCTTGCGCTTCAGCGGGCTGGCCGCGTCGAAGCGGGCGTACTTCTCGTCCAAGCGGTCCATCAGGTACTGCACGTAGCCGGCCCCCGATTCGACGATGGCGACCTTCAGCGTGGGGAAGCGATCGAACAGGCCGTCGCACACCAGCGCCGCCACCGCGGGGATGAGCTGCATGGTGCCGCCCAGACCGAACGAGAAGACGAGGTCGGCGCGCTCCTTCTCGACGTCCCACCAGCGGGTCCCGCTCAGGTTCACCACGCGGTCGAACCGCACGATGAGGTGCACGCAGATGGGCAGGTCGGCATCGACGAGCATCTGCCACAGCAGGTCGAAATCGGGGTGCGAGGGGCGCTTGCCGCACACCGGTTCCGGCGCCAGGAACATGCCCTTGAAGCCGAGGTCGAGGCAACGGGCGAGCTCGGTGCGGGCCAGCCCGACGTCGTACAACGGGACCTGGGCGATCGGGAGGATCCGGTCCCGTGCCGGGCTGGCGAAGTCCCACTGCCAGTTGTTGTAGGCGCGCGCCCATGCCATGGCGAGCTCCGGGTCGTCCTCCTTGTCCCACAGGATGCCGACGGTGGGGAACACGACGCCCGCGTCAACCCCCCACTCGTCGAGCAGCGCGACCCGGGCCGACGTGTCGTAGGAGGCGAGCGGGCACCCATCCAGGTAGCTCAGCTCCCGGTTCGACATCGCGTCCACCGCATCGTGCTCGACGCCCCCGAGCGCGGCCAGCCTGCCCCGCAGCAACGTCTTGCCGTCGGCGGTCAACGCCTCCACACCGTCGGCGCCGCGTTCGATGCGGATGGCGCGGTCGCGGTACTTGGGCTCCAGGTAGTTGACCCACAGGTCGGGCGGTTCCATCACATGGGAGTCCATGTCGACGACAAAGGCACGTTGGGTGTCGGCCATCCGAAAACCTCTCCTGCGTTGGCGCCAACTCGGGCGTCGGCTCGCGAGCCCGGAGGGTAGCGCGTCGGTTGCCAGTTCTCGGTCGGCGCGTGCGGTGGCGGCGGTGTCGTGGCAGCTGAGCGGTCGCTGTGCGCCCGTTTGTGTGCCGAGCCGGCCGGGTAGAGGCGGCCCGGAGTGGAGACGAACGCAACGCTTCGCCGGCACGAGGACCGGCCCCTCCCGGCCGGTCGTGCGATCGATCGTCCTCGCGACGCGTCCGCCGCCCGGCTCGCTCCCCGGGCCGCCGAGGGCGTCGTCCTGCTGGTCGAGGACGACGACGGTGACGCGCTGCTCGTGGAGGAGCTGCTCGAGGACGCCTCGGAGCGCTTCGAGCTGCGCCGAGCCCGCACCCTTACCGACGCGGTGCCTGTCGCCTCGGGTGTGGACGTGGTGGTGGTGGACCTCGGCCTGCCCGATTCGATGGGATTGGGCGCCGTGCAGCGGCTGCGGCGAGCGGCACCCGACGTACCGCTGGTCGTGCTGACCGGCGCCAACGACCGGGCCCGCGGCCTCGCCGCGCTCGCCGGTGGCGCGCAGGACTACCTGGTGAAGGGTGAGGTCGACGGCGCCATGTTGGGCCGCTCCATCCGCTACGCGGTGGAACGGGCCCGGGCGGAGTCCGCCGGCCGCCGGCTGCTCCTCGCCGAGCAGCGCCACGCCGAGAACGAGCGCCTGGCCCGTGGCCTGCTGCCCCGGCTCGAGGTGGGCGGTCGCGGGGTGGGCACGGCCACCAGGTACCTGCCCGGCGGGAAGGACGCGCTGCTCGGCGGCGACTTCTTCGACGCGGTGCAGCGGCCCGACGGTACGGTGCGCGCCGTCATCGGTGACGTCTGCGGCCACGGGCCGGCCGAAGCGGCCATCGGGGTGGCGCTGCGCATCGCCTGGCGCACGATGGTCCTTGCCGACGCCCCGCCCGACGAGGTGCTCGGCGGCGTCGACGAAGTGTTGCGAGCCGAGCGCGACCGCGCCGCCACCTTCGCCACGGTGTGCGACGTGACGCTTTGCGCCCGGCAGCAGGTGGCCACCCTTCGGCTCCACGGGCACCCGCCGCCCTTGCTGGTGGTGCCGACGGTGCGGTTGATCGAGGCCGACGCGGTCTCGCCACCGTTGGGCATCGTGCAGCACGTCCCGGCGCAGCCGGTGGCGGTGCGCCTGGCCGAGCGCTGGGCGATGCTGCTCACCACCGATGGGCTGCACGAGGTGCGCGTCGGCGCCGATCGTCTCGGCCTCGAGCGCCTCGTGGAACTCGCTGCGGCGGTCGACGGCTGGCGGGACGCACCCGACGCGGCGCTCGCCGCCCTGCTCGACGCTGTGGCCGAACAGGGCGGGACGAGCTTCAGCGACGACGTCGCCATGCTGTGGCTCGGCGCGCAGTGACCGGCGCGCCATGACAGAACGGATCGGTCCGACGCGCAGCCTGCGCCGTCGATCCCGCCAGGTGCTCGGCGGCGCGGTCGCCGCCGCCGTGCTGGCCAGCGCGTCCGGCGCCGTGGCGCTCGACGGGCTGCTGGACTCCCGCCGCCGCTTGGTCGACCAGGTCGAGCCGGCGCGGCTCGAGCTGCTGCGGCTGCGCGCCGCGCTGTCGGACCAGGAGCGCGCGGTGCGCGCCTACGTGCTGAGCGCCGAGCCGGCGTACCTCGAACCCTATGAGGCGGGCCTCGTCGCCGAGGCGCGATCGAGGGCCATGTTGCAGCCGCTGGTCCCTGCCGGGGAGGCGCAGGACGACGCCGCCGCGCTCGACGCGGCCATCGAGCGCTGGCGGCAGGACTACGCGGTGCGCACCATCGGCGCCGTCACCGCGGGAGGTGACCCCGCGGGACGTGACGGCGCCGCGGCGCCGGAGCCGCTGGCCGAGGGCGAGGCCCGCTTCGACGAGATCCGCTCGGCGGGCGACCGACTCGAGCGGCAGCTCGGCGCCGAGCGCGACGAAGCCGCCCAGCGCCTCGCCACCGCGACCCGTCGACTCGTGCTCACCTTGCTCGCCGCCGAGGCGGTGCTGCTCGGCGTGGCGTTCGGCTCGTGGTGGCTGTTGCGCCGCTCGGTGCAGCGACCGTTGAGCACGCTGCGCATCGACGCAGCGGCGGTGGCGGCCGGTGAGTCGAGCCGGCCGGTGCAGCCGGTCGGCCCGCACGAGCTGTACGAGCTGGGGGAGGCGATGGAGGCGATGCGGTTGCGCATCGCCGCGGAGCTCGCCGCCGCCACCGAGGCGAGCGAGGAGCTGCGCCGCCAACAGCGGGAGCTCACCCGCTCCAATGCCGAGCTCGAACAGTTCGCCTACGTCGCCTCCCACGATCTGCAGGAGCCGCTGCGCAAGGTGGCGGCGTTCTGCCAACTGCTGCAGAGCCGCTACGGCGGGCAGCTGGACGAGCGGGCCGACCAGTACATCGGCTTCGCGGTGGACGGGGCGAAGCGCATGCAGGCGCTCATCAACGACTTGCTGGCCTTCTCCCGGGTGGGTCGGGTCACCCGGGAGTTCGCCCCGGTCGAGCTCGATGTCGTGCTGCGCGAGGCGCAGGACAACCTCGGTGAGGCGTTCGACGGGTCGGGCGCGGTGCTCGAGGCCGACCCTCTTCCCGCCGTGCCCGGCGAGCACGCGCTGCTGGTGGCGGTGTTCCAGAACCTTCTCGGCAACGCGCTGAAGTTCCGCCGGCCCGGCGTCGTGCCGCACATCACCGTCCGCCACCGCGCCGGCGACGGGTGCCATCGCATCGTGGTGCGGGACAACGGCATCGGCATCGATCCGGAGTACGCCGAACGGGTTTTCGTGATCTTCCAGCGCCTGCACGCCAAGGAGGACTACCCGGGGACCGGGATCGGCCTGGCGTTGTGCCGCAAGATCGTCGAGCACCACGGCGGCGAGATCGCGGTGGTCGCCGCAGCGGCCGGCGACGGCGACGGCGACGATGCTTGCGGTGAGCCCGTCGGGACCGCGGTCGAGTTCACCCTGCCCGCGCTGGCCGCCACCGAGCCAGAACCAGACCAGACCGAACTCCTCCACCCTGAACCACTCCAGACCGACCTGCTCCAAACCGACCTGCTCCAGGCCGACGTACTCCAGACCGACCTACTCCAGACCGAAACGGGAGCCAGCCGAT
>JADLEF010000397.1 GCA_020846295.1 Acidimicrobiales bacterium | reverse complement strand
TTGTGCGATATTGCCGCCCGTTACCGAGAATCGCGGTGTTGCGAAGGTCGAGCGGTGCCCCGTGTGCTGGCCAGGCCGCGGTGGTCGGCAGACTGATCAGGCGACAATCGCCACTCCGACGGCTCCCGGATCGATGACCGCGAGCAGATCCTAGTGCCCTTCGCCCGTCAGAAGAGCGACCACTCCAGCCGACGCACACAGCCGCTGATGCTCTTGGGCATCCTATCTTCGGACTGGTCAACGACGAGATCACCCTTCCAGCATGAACTGTCGGCGCGCACCGTCACGCGATACCGGGCAGACCCGCTGCCGCTCTTACCTCCGACCGTGCAACTCCATTCGCCGCCGCTCGATCCCACCCTCTCGCAAGGGTCACCTACGTCCGAGAAGGCAGATCCCGCAACGTTGCTCACCGATTGAAAGAGCGACCGCTCGTTGACAGGGCCATGAAGGACGAACGTGGCGAGCACGGTGTAGATGCCGATTAGGACCAACGCCGCGGCAACGAGACCGGCACCGACGACAAGCACGCGCACTGCCCAGCGTGCCGATCGCCGGTAGGACGATGAATCGCTGGTGTTCATGGACTCCTCGTCTGGCCGACGGGCCGCCGAGACGCGACAGAGCGTTGCAGTGCGACTCGACACCTGCTGTCAGGCATCGGTTCGTCGGATCCTTCGCCGAGTGTGTCGCTCTTGGCGGGCACCTCGACGCTCAATATGTATGCCATCGAGCTGTACAGACTCCGCTCCCTTCGCTGTGTTCGTGGTCGCACAGAAACCGCAACCTTCTTGCCCGATCGCTCGGCACCCGGCATCGATGCGACCGCGATCGGCAGTGAGGGCCGAACGCGCGACTCGGTCCGGCCGCTTGGGATCGCGCGCGATGGTGGGTAATATTCGCGCATGGCCCACGGAAGGGAGCTGTTTCCCGCCGACCGCGGTCTGCAGGCGCGGATGGTGGCGGTCTGCGTGTTCACGCCTCTGCTGTTGATCGCCTGGATCGTCGCGATCGTCGTCTTGGTGCCGCTGGTGATCGTGGCGTACCTTGCGCCGTTCTTGCTGTTGGGCATCGCGGCGGCCGTCGCCGCCTCCCGCAGCCAGCCCTACCCGAGATCGTCGGCGCGCCACGAGGCGCCGGAGCTGCACGCACTTGTCGAGCGGGTGTGCGCGATGACGGGGTTGGCTAAGCCGCGTATCGTCTTCTCCCCCTCGTCTCAGCCGAACTCGTGGGTCGTCGTCCGCCCCGGCTATCCGGCGCGGTTGTTCATCACGATCGGCATGCTCGAGCTGCTCGAGGCCGAAGAGCTCGAGGCGGTGGTGGCCCACGAGCTGGCCCACATCGCCCATCACGATGCGGCGGTCATGACCATCGTCGCAGGCCCCGGCGTGACCATGCTCGCCGGCAGCCTGCTCCTCGTGCGCAAAGGACTGCCCTGGTGGCTGTTGAGCGCAGCCATCGCGACACCGGTCGGAGTGATCACACGGATCGCGACGGCGGCGCTTTCGCGCTATCGCGAGCTCGCAGCAGACGCGTCGGCCGTCGCCATCACCGGCAAGCCACTCACCCTGGCCCGGGCACTGCGCAAAGTCAGCGGCACCCTCCAGGCGACCCCGTCGCGAGACCTGCGAGAGATCGCCGTCCACGACGCATTCAACCTCGTCGCCGCCGGACCCCAACGTCATGCGTGGCTGCGCACGCATCCCGACATCTAGCACCGGATCGCGCGGATCGAGGCGATGGAGCACCGCCTCCATACCGCACGACTTCCCGACATCGTCCGCACCTCCCCGCCGGCTCCCGGGCCATCCTCGCCCACGTCGCCGACCCTCGATCGTTCGGCTCACCAACGATTCCGCGTCCCAGATCCACCCACGAGCTACAGCGACGGCGACATCGACGAGGACCGCGCACCCATCCCCCGACAAAGCAACGTCACGCTATCGACGCCCGCCCCCGACACGCACACGGCCTCAATCGTCAACGATCAAGCCGACGCGGTCGTGTTCACGGTTGACCGTCACGGCAAGCGCGTCCTGATCGTCAGGCCACCACAAGCACCATAACCCACCACAGCCAAGCGAACCCCTGACGTTGACCTCACATGCGGGGCAAGCTGAAGTCCGCCGGCGATGACAAAACAGCGCCGCTCTCGGTCGTACGTACCGTGCCCCCTCTCACCGGCTGTCCGCCGCGAGGACGCTACCTGAGTCAGGTCGATGGTGTAGTACAGGCTATACGCATGGCACAATCACCAACATGCACAACCACCTCAGTCGACGCTGCGTGACCGTGAACTGCAGCCCCCTATCCGCGCTGCAACCTTCACTGCGTCGGCGGACGAGTCCGCCAGATAGAAGTGCCCGCTTGACCCATGGCGACTACCGCTAAGCGGGTCCGAGCCACTCGCTTGCCCCATTCCACGCTTCAGCAGCCGCGACGCCGCCGAGCGATCGCGAACCCGTCCAGCATTCAGCCTGCTCGCCGCAGCTTCACGTCCGACGGGTCGATGCGCGTCCCCGCTACCTCGACGTCCCAGCCGCTCCACCGGCCTTGAGCCCACCAACTCTGGTCGTACTCACCAAGCGCGAACATGACGGAGGAACCGTCGATCGGGATCTCGACGCTGATCGATTCGACTGCCTGGGCATCGCCGATGGGACGGTCGCGGTCTTTGTCCGAGTCCGCGAGGTGCTGGGCGAGCAGCCAGGTCGCGAATGGCAGCGAGAAGTCGATCGTGTAGCCAGTGCCGACGGTGACCTGGACACGCTGTACCCCTGGCGCGACGCGACTGGGACCGAAGATCCAGCCGGTGCCGGTGACGCCTTGCCCCGAGGACTGTGACTGCGCGAACTCGATCGGGTGACGATCGCCGCGCCACCCTTCGAGCTCGAGACGCGGTGGCGTCGGACCCCGGTCGCAAGGCTTGTGCATCGTCGGCATGTCGGATCCTTTCTAGCGGACTCCTGCAAGTGACGTGAGCGTCCCTACGCGGCATCGGCTGTGGCACAACCCGGCGCGGGCACTCCGCGCTACCCGGTCTC
>JADLEF010000396.1 GCA_020846295.1 Acidimicrobiales bacterium | reverse complement strand
TGGCCGGTCTCCAGGGCTCGGGCAAGACGACGACGTCGGGCAAGTTGGCCCGCTGGTTCAAGAGCCAGGGGCGCAACCCGCTCCTCGTCGCCGCGGACCTGCAGCGGCCCGCCGCGGTGGAGCAGCTGCGCACGCTCGCCCGTCAGGTCGACGTTCCGGTGTTCTCGGCCCCCGACGAGGTGGTCCGGTCCGGCACGGGCGATCCGCTCGACGTCGCCCGCGCCTGCATCGCGGAGGCGACCCGCCTCGGCCGCGACGTGGTCATCATCGACACCGCCGGCCGGCTCGCCATCGACAGCGAGATGATGGACCAGGTCCGTCAGATCTCCGAGCTGACCAGCCCGCACTACACGTTCCTGGTCGTCGACGCCATGACCGGCCAGGACGCGGTCAACGTCGCCGAGGCGTTCCACGAGACGCTGGCCCTGGACGGGGTCATCCTCACCAAGCTCGACGGCGACGCCCGCGGCGGCGCCGCGTTGTCGGTGAAGGAGGTCGTCGGCAAGCCGATCGCCTTCGCCTCCACCGGCGAGAAGCTGGCCGACTTCGACCTGTTCCACCCCGACCGCCTCGCCGGTCGGATCCTCGGCATGGGTGACGTGCTCACCCTGATCGAGAAGGCGGAGGAGGTCTACGAGAAGGACGAGGCCGAGAAGGCCGCCTCCGCGCTGCTCGAGGGCCGCTTCACGCTCGAGGACTTCCTCGACCAGATGCAGCAGCTCAAGCGGATGGGTCCGTTGTCGGGGATCCTCGGCATGATGCCGGGCATCCCCAAAGAGGTGCGCGACGCGCAGATCGACGACAGCCACATGGCGCGGATCGAGGCGATCATCCGCTCCATGACCGCCCAGGAGCGGGCCGATCCGGAGCTGATCGACGCGTCCCGCCGGGCCCGCATCGCCAAGGGCTCCGGCACCCAGCAGCAAGAGGTCCAAGCGCTCGTCACCCAGTTCAACGAGGTGCAGCGGCTCATGAAGCGCTTCGGTGGCTTCGGGTCGAAGAAGGTCAAGGGCGGCCGCAAGGACAAGAAGAACAAGCAGAAGGGCAAGGGCGGCGGCCGTGTCACGGCGAAGGGCCCGATCAAGTTGCCCGACGTGAACTTCGAGGAACTGGCCGAGAAGCAGAAGTCGAAGTTGCCGGGGGGCGGCCTGAAGCTGCCCGGTTTGAACTGAACCCCGCCCAACCACGATGATGTCCAGTCGCCCTTTCGGGGCCTGACGAACGCACGGAGCGCCTGGCGCTCGACGTACAACCGACAAGTCGATGCCGGGAGAGGCCACCCTCGGGTAGGGCCCGGCGTTGCGGAGGAGGACGGGGCCTGGGGTCCCGTCCGGGAAAGGCAAACATGGCAGTCAAGCTCCGGCTGAGGCGGAGGGGGAAGAAGAAGCAGCCGACCTATCGCGTGGTCGCCGCTGACGGTCGTTCGCCGCGTGACGGTCGGTTCATCGAGATCGTGGGCAGCTACGACCCGCGCCGCGAACCGTCGGCCATCACCATCGACAACGAGAAGGCCGTGCGCTGGCTGCGCAACGGCGCCCAGCCGACCGAGACCGTCGAGAAGCTGCTGAAGATCAGCGGCGCCTGGGAAGAGTTCAAGCCCGGGACGGCGAAGTGACCGACCTCGAGCACGACGACGACGTCGCCGAGGAAGGCAACGAGGGCAACCAGGAGCTGGCGCCGACCGCCGTCGCGGTCATGGAGTACCTCGCCAAGGCCGTCGTCGAGGATGCGGACGCGGTGCAGGTCGAGGCCAGCCCTCTGCGCGGCGGCAAAAAGGTGCGCATCTCGGTGCACGCCGCTCCCAACGACTTCGGTCGGCTGATCGGTCGGCGGGGCCGCGTTGCAGCCGCCCTGCGTACCGTCGTGGGCGCTGCCGCGGCCAAGGACGGGGTCGACGCCGAGGTCGAGTTCGTCGAGTGAAGCTGGAGGTCGGCCGGATCACCCGCGCCCACGGTCTGCGCGGTGAGGTCGTCGTCGACCCCATCACCGATCGTCCCGACCGCTTCGTGGTCGGTGCCACCTTCGACTCCAAGCTGGGACCACTCGTGGTCTCGGCTTGTCGTCCTTTTCAGCAGAAGTTGCTGGTGACCTTCGAGGGGTGCGCCAGCCGGGAGCAGGCCGAGGCGCTCCGGGCGGTCGTGCTGCTGGCCGAACCGATCGACGATGACGAAGGCCTCTACGTCCACGAGCTGATCGGCTGTCGGGTGGTCGATCAGGACGGGATCGATCGGGGGGCGGTCGTGTCCGTGGAGGCGAACCCCGCCGCCGATCTGCTGGTGCTGGACGATCAGGCGCTGGTGCCGCTGAACTTCGTGGTCGACGTCAGCGACGGGACCATCCGCGTGGACGTGCCGGCCGGCCTGTTCGACATCGACTAGCCCCCGACCGCCATCGATCCCGCCGTGCGCATCGACGTCCTCACCATCTTCCCCGACCTCGTCGAGCAGTTCGCCGCCGCCAGCCTGCTGGGCAAGGCGCGTCGCTCGGGTCTGCTCGACGTGCGCGTGCACGACCTGCGTTCGGTGGCGACCGATCCGCATCGTTCGGTGGACGACACCCCGTTCGGCGGCGGTGCCGGCATGGTGCTGATGGCCGAACCGATCTTCGCCACGGTCGAGGCCGTCGAGCCCCCGCGTCCGCTGTTCGCCCTCGGGCCGGGGGGCCGGCGCTTCGACCAGGCCCTTGCTCGGGAGCTGGCCTCCTCGGGCGGGTTCTCACTGCTGTGCGGCCGCTACGAGGGCATCGACCATCGGGTGCACAGTGAGCTCGTCGACGGCGAGCTGTCCATCGGGGACTACGTGTTGGCCGGTGGCGAGGTCGCCGCCATGGTGATCCTCGAGGCGGTCGGCCGACTGGTGCCCGGGGTGATGGGCAACGCCACGTCGGCGGAGGACGAGTCCTTCAGCGACGGCCTGCTCGAGTACCCGCAGTACACCCGGCCGGCCACCTTGCGCGGGCTGTCGGTGCCTGAGGTGCTGCTCTCCGGCGACCACGGTCGCATCGCCCGGTGGCGCCGGGCCCAGAGCCTGGTGCGCACCGCTTCGCGGCGGCCCGATCTGTGGGCGGCGCGGGGCGGGCTGCTGGCGGGGGAGGAGCGACTGCTGGCCGAGTTCGGGTTGACCCTCGAGGGTCCCCCCGCCCGCTCGGCTGATGATGTTGGATGAGGGTCCGCCGATCCCCTACAGTGAAGGGTCCGCCTTGGGCCGGTATTCCACCGGCGAGCATGGCGATCCCCCGAGGAGTTACGAGCAATGAAGCCCACCGACGTCGTCGACAAGGCAACGATGCGGGACGACATTCCCGCCTTCGCCACCGGTGACACCGTCAAGGTGCATGTGCGCGTCGTTGAAGGCAACCGCGAGCGTCTCCAGGTGTTCCAGGGCGTCGTGATCCGTCGTCAGGGTTCCGGCGTGCAGGAGTCCTTCACCGTCCGCAAGGTGAGCTTCGGTGTCGGCGTGGAGCGCACCTTCCCGGTCCACTCGCCGATCACCGGAAAGCTCGAGGTCGTGAGCCGGGGCGACGTGCGTCGAGCGAAGCTCTACTACTTGCGCGACCGCATCGGCAAGGCGGCCAAGATCAAAGAGAAGCGCTGATCCACTGTCCCGCCCGATCGGGTGGGACCGCCGGATACGGTTCGGGGTCACCGCATCGACCTCCTGTCAACCTCTGCGATGTCGGCCCCGGCCGGCGCCGCTCGGCAGGAGCAGTGCTCGATGGGTACCGGCCGGAAGCGTTTGGGTGCGGTGGGCGAACAGCTCGCCGTGACCTGGTACGAGCGACACGGGTTCACCGTGCTCGCAAGGAACTGGCGCAGTCGCCACGGTGAGATCGATCTGATCGTCCGCCGGGGCGACGTCGTCGTTTTCGCTGAGGTGAAGTCCCGATCGTCCACCGCGTTCGGCCATCCGGCGGAGGCGGTGACCTGGCGAAAGCAGCAACGCATCCGTCGGTTGGCGGCCGCGTGGCTGGCCGAGGCCGGGCTGCGGGCTCCGGTGACCGTCCGCTTCGACGTGGTGGGCATCCTCGCCGGTCGCCTCGACGTGGTCGAGGCGGCGTTCTGAGCCGACCGTTCGTCCGCGTCGCTTGCGTGGTGGTCGGCGTCCTGGGGCCGCGTCGGCGGGCGGGACTCGTTCAGCGCTGCCGTTGTCCGAGTTGGCGGTTGGCCTCGTTGACGAACTGCTCGGTGTCCTCCCGGAAGCCCGCCACGACGTCGAGCATCACGCGTGGGCCGTTGCGCAGCACGAACTTCACGGCGAGGGTGCGGCCCCGGCCGTCGGGGATGGTGGCGAGGACGACCTCGGTGAGATCCCGCAGCTGCACCGATCCGACGACCGAGGACGGGGCGTCCCCGCTGCGCAGCGGCTTCCACACCACGATCCGGTGCTTGGTCAACCCTGCGATCATGTCCCAGTGGGTCGGGAAGCCCGGGATCTGCTTCGGCGGCTGCCGCACGATGGCCAGGCTGCGTTGCAGCAGCGACATGTCGAGGAGGTTCTTGCGTTCCTTGCCCTGCTCGTCGACCTTGGTCCTGGTGACGGGGAGGGCGAGCCGGGTGGCGGAGAGGAGCACCTCGTCGTGCGCCAGTTCGGCGTGGGCTGCTTCGGCGATGCGCTCACGGTAGGGCGGGACCGGTTGGCTCATCGCCGGCTTCCTCCCGGTTGGCCGCGGCGCCGTTCGTCGAGCGCCCAACAGCCCTTGTGCCAGTGGCGGCGCAGGTCCGGCGCCTCGCGGGGCAGCACCACCACGTGGCCCGTACCACTTGGTATGTCGCGGTTGCAGCCGGGGCATCGGTACGCCTTGGTGGCCTGGTACGGCTGGAGGAGGCGGATCTCGACGTCCTCCAGCCAAGGCCGCGGCTCGGACCCGTTCATCCGGTGAACGCCCACGCGACGAGCAGCAGACCGACGATGACGGCGGCGGCGACGAAGAGGTAGTCCGTCGGCCGCCGACGGTAGAGGCGATGAGGGTTGAGTCCCACCTGCCCAGTATGGCCCAGCGCTCCCGGCGTCGCGGTTGGGGCCGCCGAGCCGCATCCGCTGTCACCGGGCCGTGCTAGGGTAACGGCGCTCGTCGATCTCGGCGGGTCTCGGCAGCCGTTCGGCTCCTCCTTCGTCCAACCGCCGCGCCCAGAGCGCGCTGGTCAAAGGAGCGGGCGTGCTCGCCAGTATCTCCTCCGCCGTTCTCCGGGGTGTCGACGGCATCCGTGTGACCGTCGAGGTCCACGTCGCCGGTGGGCTGCCGTCCTTCACCGTGGTCGGCCTGCCCGATGCTTCCTGCCGTGAGGCGAGGGACCGGGTTCGCGCCGCCGTCGTCTCGTCCGGGCTTCCCTGGCCGCAGCAGCGCATCACGGTGAACCTCGCCCCCTCCGGGCTGCCGAAGGCGGGCGCCGGGCTCGACCTGCCGATGGCCATCGGGGTGCTCGTCGCTTCAGGGGTGGTGCCGTCGGAGCGCGCCGTCGGCATCGCGTTCGTGGGTGAGCTCGGGCTCGACGGCTCGCTGCGGCGCATCGCCGGTCTGGTGCCCCTCGTCGAGGCGCTGCCCGAGCCGATCGTGGTGGTCCCGCCCGACGGACAGGCGGAGGCGATGGTCCTCGGACGCCACGAGGTCCGTGCCGCCGCCACGCTGGCCGCGGTGGTGGCGGCGCTGCGAGGGCTCGGCCCCTGGGAGACCGCCGCCCGCGCCCCGGCGGTGCCGCACCGGGAACCCGTGGCGGACCTCGCCGACGTCCGGGGCCAACCGATGGCCCGTCGGGCTGTCGAGGTCGCGGCTGCCGGAGGCCACCACCTGCTGATGGTCGGCCCGCCCGGCGCCGGCAAGACCATGCTGGCCCAGCGGCTCGTGGGGCTGCTGCCGCCGCTCGATGCCGACGCCGCGCTGCAGGCGACGAAGGTGCACTCGGCGGCCGGCGAGACGCTGCCCGAGGGTGGGCTCCTGCGAAACCCGCCGCTTCGGGCGCCCCACCACAATGCGTCGATGGCCGCGCTGGTCGGGGGAGGGTCGGCGTGGTTGCGGCCGGGGGAGATCAGCCTGGCCACGGGCGGCGTGCTCTTCCTCGACGAGCTGGCCGAGTTCAGCCCCGCCGTGCTCGACGCGCTGCGCCAGCCGCTCGAGGAAGGGCGTATCCGGGTCGCCAGGGCGCACGGCGCGGTGCAGTTCCCGGCCCGCTTCCTGCTGGTGGCGGCCACGAACCCGTGCCCGTGCGGCAACGCCGGCGGCGACAGGTACTGCCGCTGCAGCGCGGCCGCCCGGCGGAGGTATCGCCGTCGACTGTCCGCCCCGCTGCTGGACCGCTTCGATCTGCGCATCGCGGTGCACCGGCCCGATCCGGACCGCCTCACCGGGGCGTCGTGCGAGGAGGGCACGGAGGCGGTGGCGGCCCGCGTGGCGGAGGTGCGTGCCATCACCCGCCTGCGGGGGGTGAGCGCCAACCGGGAGCTGTCGGGCGGGCTGCTGGATCGCCACGCGGTACCGTCCCGGTCGGGACGGCAGCTGCTCACCGATGCGCTGCGACGGCAGCGCGTGACAGCTCGCGGCGTGGATCGGATCAGGCGGGTGGCCCGCACGTTGGCGGACCTCGACGGCGCGCGTGGTTGTGAGCTCGCCGAGGAGCACATCGCGCTCGCCATGCACCTTCGGGCGGACACCGACCAGCTGCTGGGGGTGGACGAGTGAACGTCATCGCACCGGCGGAGGGAGCAGGGCGGGACGTGGAACGGGCGCATCTGATCGCCCTGCTGTACCTGCCCGGTCTGGGTCCGCTGCGCCTGCGCAACCTGCTCGCCGCCTGTCCCGACGCGGCGGAGCTCTGGTGGGCGCTCACCACACCAGCACCCAGCGGTTCGCCGCTCGCCCGTCGGCTGCGAGCCGTCGAACTGCGTGGCCGCGTCGACCAGCTGTTCGCGGCGTGGGCCGAGGCCGGTCGCACGGTTGACCCGAAGGCTGCGCTGCGCCGCCATCGCTCGGCCGGTGTCGAGCTGGTCATGCCGGGTGACCCCGCGTTCCCGGACCGCCTGCACGACGACGAGGACCCGCCCACCGCGCTGTTCGCGCGCGGGGACCTGTCGGTCGCGGCCGCTCCGACGGTGGCGATCGTGGGGACCCGACGGGCGACGCCCTACGGGTTGGGCATCGCCCGCCGTTGGGCGATGGCGCTGGTCGAGGTCGGCGTCGCCGTGGTGTCAGGCCTCGCTCGGGGGATCGATGCGGCGGCGCACGACGGCGCCCTCGCCGCCATGGACGCCGTTGGCGGCGCCCCCGGTCCCGTTGGGGTGGTCGGCACCGGTCTCGATGTCGTCTACCCGCGCTCGAGCGCCCGGCTGTGGTCCGAGGTCGGCCGGCGCGGGGTGCTGATCAGCGAGGCGCCGCTCGGCGGGGGTGCGCAGCGGTGGCGCTTCCCTGCCCGCAACCGGATCATCGCCGGTCTGGCCGACGCGGTGCTCGTCGTGGAGTCCCACGAGCGGGGCGGGGCGTTGAGCACGGCCGACGAGGCGCTCGGCCGCCAGCGTCCGGTGCTGGCGGTGCCGGGCTCCGTCCACGCCTCGTCCTCGGCGGGCACGAACCACCTGCTGCGCGACGGTGCGCTCGTCGCCACCTGCGTCCAGGACGTGCTGCTCGCCCTGCCCACTGGGGGTGGTCGGTCGCCCCTGGGAACAGCCCGCACGCAGGGCTCGGCCGTCGAGGCGGCGCCACGGCGCCCGGCCGATCCGGAGGAGGCGGCGTTGCTGCTGGCCCTCGGGTGGGAGCCGGCGCTGGTCGATCGGCTGGTGGAGCGCACCGATTGGTCCCTCGGGGCCACGTGTCGGGTCCTCGAACGCCTCGTGGCCCGCGGATTGGTGGTCCAGCAGGGCGCTTGGTTCACCCAAGTGCGGGAATGACGAGTTCGCTAACGGGTGTCGTGTTCACTTTGCGCGGTCAGACAGTAGCCTGGGGTGGCAGAAGTGGAGCGAGGCCCCACGGCGTCCCGGCGTGTGGGGACGGAACGTGGCGCTCACGAACATGGTGCCCTGCGGGGCGGAGGAGCGAACGTGGCGCTCGAGCTGGACGAGAGGGTGGAGGAGCTGTGGTGGAAGTATGCCGCCACGCGGGACCACCAGGTGCGCGACCGACTGATCGTGCACTACTCGCCGCTCGTGAAGTTCGTGGCCAGCCGCCTGGCCGCGGGCCTTCCCCAGAACGTCGAGCAAGCGGATCTCGTCAGCTACGGCATCTTCGGCCTGATCGACGCGATCGACCGGTTCGATCCCGAGCGTGGCAACAAGTTCGAGACGTACGCGATGCAGCGCATCAAGGGTGCGATCCTCGACGAGCTCCGCAGCTACGACTGGGTGCCCCGCTCGGTGCGGGCCAAGGCGCGCTCGATCGAGAAGGCGCTGACCAAGCTGGAGGGCGAGTTCGGGCGCACCCCCAACGAGGCGGAGCTGGCCCAGGAGCTCGGCATCGAGGTGACCCAGTTGCAGACGATGCTCTCGCAGATCTCCGGGGTCGGCTTGATCGCCCTCGACGAGATGCTCACCGGCAACGGGGACCGCAACGAATCCGTCGCCCTGATCGACACGATCCCCGACAGCGGGGACGGGCCGGTCGGTCTCTTCGAGACCAAGGAGATGAAGCAGCTCCTGGCGCTCGGCATCAACGGGATGGGCGAACGCGAGAAGCTCGTGCTCGTCCTCTACTACTTCGAGCACTTCACGCTGGCCGAGATCGGCAAGGTGCTCGGGGTGACCGAGAGCCGCGTGTGCCAGATCCACACCAAAGCGGTGATGCAGCTGCGCATCTTCCTGCAGCGCCGACTCGACCCCTGACCGGTCGCTGCGCTCGGGGCGCCAGGCCCTGCACCCCGGGTGGGTGCCGTCCTCCCTCCTGCCGGAGCTCGGTCGTGTCCCTGTTCAGCCCCCTTCGACGCCGCGGTCGGACCGCGGCGTCTCTCGTGTGTTGCGCGCTCTGCGTGTCGCTCGTCGCCGTTGGCGGTGTTGCCGGCGGGCAGCCGAGTGTGCCCCGTTGCACGGTCCCGGCCGGCGGCCCGGGCCGTCTCCTGCCGCCGGTCGACGCCGTCGTGTCGGCGGGCTTCTCCCTGCCCTCCGGTCCCTACGGGCCGGGAAACCGGGGCCTGGAGTACGAGACCGTCGAGGGTCAGCCGGTGCGCGCCGCGGCAGCGGGGACCGTGAGCTTCGCCGGGGTGATCGCAGGCGAGCGCTACGTCAGCGTCCGTCACGGCGCAGAGCTCGTGACGTCCTACTCGTACCTCGGCACGATCGAGGTGGCCATCGGTGATGCGGTCACCCGGGGGCAGCACCTCGGCACCGCGTCGCGGCGGTTCCAGCTCGGCGTGCGTCGATCCGGCACCTACGTGGATCCCGCTCCGCTCCTGGGGTCGGGACGTTTGCGCCCGCGGCTCGTGGCGGTGGGGAAGGTCCCGCCGACCTGCTCGGGCGCCGAGGGGATGCGGGCCACCGCCGTGCCGGTCCGCTAGAGTTGTCCGGGTTTGTCCACCAACTTTCGGCCGCTGCCAACTTCGGTCGCCCTGCGGGGCGTCGGTGGCGGTTGAGCACAACCGAAGGAGTGCAACTTCCATGGCTGTCGTCACGATGAAGCAACTGCTCGACGCGGGCGTCCACTTCGGGCACCAGACCCGTCGTTGGAATCCGAAGATGAAGCGGTTCATCTGGGGTGAGCGCAACGGCATCTACCTCATCGACCTCGAGCAGACGCTCCAGCGGGTCGATGTCGCGTACAACGCGGTGCGGGACCTCGTCGCCAACGGCGGCACGATCCTGTTCATCGGCACCAAGAAGCAGGCCCAGGATGCCGTTCGCTCCTACGCCGAGAAGTGCGGCATGCCCTACATCAACGAGCGTTGGCTCGGCGGCATGCTCACCAACTACCAGACGATGCTCAAGCGCGTCGGCAAGATGAAGGAATACCAGCGCATGCGCGACTCGGGTGAGTTCGCCATGATGCCCAAGAAGGAAGCCCTCCTCATCGGCCGCGAGCTCGAGAAGCTCGAGCGGAACCTCTCCGGTATCCGCAACATGGAGAAGCTGCCCGACATGGTGTTCGTGATCGACACCAAGAAGGAAGCGATCGGCGTAACCGAGGCCAACAAGCTCGGCATCCCGGTGGCCGCAGTCGTCGACACCAACTGCGATCCCGACATCATCCAGTTCGTGATCCCCGGCAACGACGACGCCATCCGCGCCGGCAACCTGATGTGCCGGATCATCGCCGACGCGGTCGAGGAAGGCCACTTCATCCGCTCCCGCAAGGGTGGCGGCGGCGGCGGGCCCGCCCCGCGCCGCATGAGCCTGGAGGAAGAGGCCGCCCGAGCCGCCGAGCAGGCGGACGCCCGGCGCCAGGCCGCCATGGCCGCCGCCGAGCGCGAAGCGCGCATCGCCGCGCAGCGCACCGCCGGCGAGCCGGCTCCCACCGCCGAAGCCTGATCCCGATCCCCGTCGCCGGGCCCGAGCCCGGCGACGGCGCGTGTCCGCGCCTGAAGCAGGCACGCGCCCGCTGTTCGAAACCGAAACCCTCGACGAGGAACGAGCATGCCCAACTTCACTGCCAAGGACGTGCAGAAGCTGCGCCAGGCCACCGACGCCGGCATGATGGACGCCAAGCGCGCTCTTGAAGCCACCGATGGCGACATGGAAAAGGCGGCCCAGTGGCTGCGGGAGAAGGGCCTGGCCAAGGTGGCCAAGCTCTCCGACCGGGAGAACAGCCAGGGCACGGTTGCGGTCGCCACCAACGGCTCCGCCGCCGCGCTCGTCGAGCTCAAGTCCGAGACCGACTTCTCGGCCAAGGCCGACGACTTCGTGGCCCTCGTGGACAAGCTCGCCAAGCTGGTGCTCGACAAGGGCGAGGCCGCCATCTCCGAGGGCCAGGCGGACATCGAGACCCTCAAGATCGCCAAGCGGGAGAACATCGAGCTCGGCAAGGTCGCCCGGATCGAGGTGAGCGAGGGCTCGCTGATCGACACCTACCTCCACCGCCAGGACGGACGCGGGGTGATCGGCGTGATCATCGAGGCGTCCGGGGTGGACCAGGAGACGCTGCACGAGCTGGCCCTGCACTGCGCGTTCGCCAAGCCGCTGTACCTCAGCCGCGACGAGGTGCCCGAGGCCGCGATCGACAAGGAGCGGGCAAACCTGCTCGAGATCACCAAGGCCGAGGGCAAGCCCGAGGCGGCATGGCCGAAGATCGTCGATGGTCGGGTCAACGCCTGGCTGGCGGCACAGGTCCTGCTCGAGCAGGGCGTGCACGGCGACAAGGAGACCGTGGCCCAGCGCATCGGCAAGGGCACGATCAACCGCTTCGCCATGGCAGTCATCGGCTCGTGACCGAAGCGGGGCGGGACACGGCGGAGCGCGCCGAGGGCCGGCCGCGCTGGACGCGCGTGCTGCTCAAGGTGTCGGGCGAGGCGTTCGCCAACGAGAACGGGTACGGCATCTCCGGCGAGATCATCGAGCAGGTGGCTCGGGAGATCGTCGCGGTGCGCACCGAGCACTCGCTGGACATGGCCGTCGTGGTCGGCGGGGGCAACATCTGGCGTGGTCGCACCGGGGTCCACTCCGGTATGGATCGCGCCCAGGCCGACTACATGGGCATGCTGGCCACCGTGATCAACGCCTTGGCGCTGCAGGACACCCTGGAGCGCCTCGGTCAGCCCACGCGGGTGCAGTCGGCGATCCACATGGCACAGGTGGCGGAGCCCTACATCCGCCGCCGGGCGATCCGCCACCTCGAGAAGGGCCGGATCGTCATCTTCGCCGGCGGCCTCGGCGATCCGTTCTTCACCACGGACACCGCGGCCGCGCTGCGCGCCGTGGAGATCGAGGCCGACGTGCTGCTGAAGGGCACGCACTCCGGTGTCGAAGGCGTCTATGACGACGATCCGCGGACGAACCCCGATGCGGTGCTGCTGCACGACGTCAGCTATCTCGAGGTGATCAGCCGGGGTCTCAAGGTGATGGACTCCACCGCCAGCACGTTCTGCATGGACAACACCCTGCCCATCGTGGTGTTCGACCTGCTGAAGCCCGGGAACCTGCAATCCGTACTCGCAGGGGTAGATCTCGGTACTCTGGTCCGGTGAGCACAGCCAGCCCTGACGGGACGAGCGACATCCTCGAGTCGTCCGCTGACCGAATGAAGAAAGCCGTCGTGCACGCCCGCTCCGAGTTCGGTTCGATCCGGACGGGGCGTGCCGCCCCCGCGCTGGTGGAGAAGCTGATCGTCAGCGCCTATGGGCAGGACATGCCCCTCCAGCAGCTGGCCGGGTTCCAGGTGCCCGAGGCCCGCCAGCTGATCATCACGCCCTACGACCGGGCCAACATGGGTCCCATCGAGAAGGCGATCCAGAACTCCGACCGCGGGCTGAACCCGTCCAACGACGGCCACAGCATCCGGCTGGTGTTCCCCCCGCTGACCCAGGAGCGGCGCAAGGAGCTCGTCAAGCGGGTTCGATCCATGGCGGAAGAGGGCAAGGTCGCCATCCGCGGGATCCGGCACAAGGGCCGCAAGGAGCTCGAATCGCTGGAGAAGGCCGGGGAGATCTCGACGGACGATCTGGCCCGCGCCGAGAAGGAACTCGACAAGCTGACCCACAGCAGCGAGTCCGACATCGACAAGGCGCTGCAGGAGAAGGAAAAAGAGCTGCTCGAGGTCTGAGCACGCTCCCCACGCTGCGCCCAGCACCCCATCGCCACCGCACGGAGGCGGACCGCTACCCCGGCCGAGGCTCTCTCGGCAGGAGGGCAACCATGAGCGACACGAACGATTCCCAACGATCCGACAGCCCCAGGGCCCAGCCCAGTACCGAGCCCCTCCGGATCGTCGGCGCTGAAGAGGCGGGCACCCTGGTCGGGCGCACGGAGCCGGGGGAGGCGGACTCTCCCTGGGCACCCACCGGCGTGGACGCCGAAGAGGTCCGGCGCGAGACCCCTCGGACCGAGTCCCCCCGCCAGGCACGGCGCGCCGTGTTCGAGTCCATCCCCGACGCCGACGAGGTGGATGACGACTTCTCCCTGTCGCGCCCGGAGCGTTGGGCGACGCCCGCGCCGCTGTCGAGCCTGGGGGCACGCGACGAGCTCGCCGAACTGGCCGACCTCGACGACGACGCATTCGCCGGGGCCGCCGACGGTGAGGACATCACCGTGCTCGGCCCGACCGGCAGCATCGCCGCCTCGGGTGCCGGTCCGGTCCCCGCCGCCGGCGCCCGCCACGCGCTGTCCTCGGTGCCCGACGCCGACTCGGAGCTCGAACTGCCCCATTGGACGGCACCGCCGACCGGTCAGGTGCCGCGCGTGCTGGTCGACGAGTCCCGCAAGGACGACTCGTGGTCCACGTACGCGTCCGCCCCCCGTTGGCGGGGCGAGGCCAGCACCGGCTGGGATGATGACGAGGTGTCGGACGTGTCCGATCTGCGCGATGACGACAAGGATGCGCCGAGCGGCGCCCTGTCCGACCGCGAGCGTCCCGCCATCGACGAGTTCTTCGCCTTCGACATGGCCGACGATCCGAGCGAGCCCACGCGGCGTCCCCTCGGCGGTCGCGCTCGCCGACGTGCGGCGGCGGTCGCTACGCACGACGAGCGTTCGACGGGCGAGCATCCGCGCATCCCCAGCGAGCTCGGGCCGCGGCGCCCGGTCGGCGCTGCGCCGCCGGCCGGCCGCAACGTGCCGGTGGCGGTGGCGCTGGGGGTCGGCATGGCCGCCTTCGCGCTGGCCCTGTTCCGCATGGGCCCCGGCCCCACGATGGTCTTCGTGTTGCTGCTGCTCGGCGTCGGCAGCGCTGAGTTCTTCGACGCCAGCCGTCGCGGCGGCTATCGCCCGGCGACCCTGCTCGGGCTCGCCGCCGGCGTCGGTCTGCCCGCAGCGGTGTACTGGCGGGGCGAGGTCGCTTACCCGATCATCGGTGGGCTGGTCCTGCTCGCCGGACTGCTCTGGTTCCTCTTCGGGGTGGACCAGGAGCAGGTCACGGCCGATCTCGGGGTGACGTTGCTCGGGGTGGCCTATGTCGGTGGCTTCGGTTCGTTCGCGGCGCTGATCCTGCGGACCCCGGGGGTGGACACGACCCGTGTGCTCCTGGGCGCGATCGTGCCGATCGTCGCCAACGACGTGCTCGCCTACGTGGTCGGACGCAACGCCGGGCGAAGTCCGCTCATGCCCCACGTCAGCCCGAACAAGACCGTCGAGGGGTTCCTCGGTGGGGCGCTCGGCGCCGTCATCGCCTCGGTGGTGTTCAACCAGCTGCTCGGTTCCAACCCGTGGGAGGGACTCGGCCCGTCGCTCGCCCTCGGCGTGGTCGTTGCCTTCCTGGCGCCGCTGGGCGACCTGGCCGAGTCGCTCATCAAGCGGGACCTCGGCATCAAGGACATGGGCACGATCCTGCCCGGACACGGCGGGGTGCTCGACCGGTTCGACGCCACGCTGTTCACGCTGCCCGGCGTCTACTTCCTGGCGCTCCTGCTCGACGTGCTCCCGTGGTAGGTGCTCGCCGGTGACCTCGCTCGCGGTGCTCGGCTCCACCGGCTCCATCGGCACGCAGACCCTCGACGTGGTGCGCGCCCGGCCCGACCGCTACACGGTGCGGGTGCTCGGCGCGTTCGCGTCGGCGGATCGCATCGTCGAACAGGCCGAGGAGTTCCGGCCGGAGCTGGTGGTGCTCATCGATGAGGCGGCGGCGGCGGCCGCGGCGCCTCGCCTGCCCCGCGGCACCGAGCTGTGGGTCGGGGCGGAGGCGCTCGCCGAGGCCGCCAAGCGCTGCGACATCGTGGTCAACGCGGTCGTCGGCTTCGCCGGGCTGGGCGTCACGCTGTCCACCCTGCGGGCCGGTCGCCGCCTGGCGCTGGCCAACAAGGAGTCGCTGGTGGCGGGCGGGCCCGTGGTCCGGGCGGTGTCGTCCACCCCGGGAGCACAGCTCATCCCGGTCGACAGCGAGCACTCGGCGCTGCACCAGTGTCTTCGGGCCGGCGGCGGCGACGCCGAGGTCGCCCGGCTGCTGCTGACCGCCAGCGGCGGCCCGTTCCGGACCACGCCGCCGGAGGAGCTGGCCACCATCACCGTCGAGCAGGCGCTCAGCCACCCCACCTGGCGGATGGGGCCCAAGATCACGGTCGACAGCTCAACCCTCATGAACAAGGGCCTCGAGGTCATCGAGGCCAAGGAGCTGTTCGACATCGAGGTGGACCGGATCGACGTGGTGGTGCACCCGCAGTCGATCGTGCACTCGATGGTGACGTTCACCGACGGTTCGACGATGGCGCAGCTCTCCCGCCCGGACATGCGCCTGCCCATCGCCTACGCCCTGGCCTATCCCGATCGCTTCGATCATGCCTATGGCGCGTTGGACTGGACGTCGGCGTCGACGCTGAGCTTCGAGCCGCCGGACCACGATCGGTTCCCCTGCCTGGGGCTCGCCTACCAGGCCAGCAGGACCGGTGGCACCGCCCCGGCCTGGCTGAACGGCGCCAACGAGGCGGTCGTGGCGGCCTTCCTCGAGGGGCGAATTCCCTGGATCGGCATCGCCGAGGTCCTGAAAGCCGTCATGGACCGTCATGATGGTGGGAAGGCCGAGACGGTCGACGACGTTGTCGAAGCTGACCGCACCGCCCGACGGCTCGCCGTCGAAGTGCTCAACAGCAGCGGTGTCCCGCACGACAACTGATCGAGCGATCGTCACGGCTCGACCGGAAGGACCCTGATGGCCATCATCGACGCACCCGCGGATCCGCCGGCCCAGCGGCCGCCTTCGCCGGTCGCGCCTTCGCCGACGCCGTGGCGCAGCACCGTGCGCCTCGGCGGTCTGGTGGCGCTCGTCGCCTTCATCGGCGTGCGCGGCGGCCTGTCGTGGCTGGCCATCATCGCCGCCATCGTGGTGATGATCTTCCTGCACGAGTTGGGGCACTTCGTGACCGCCAAGTGGGCGGGCATGAAGGTCACGCAGTTCTTCCTCGGCTTCGGCCCGCGGATCTGGAGCTTCCAGCGCGGCGAGACGGAGTACGGGATCAAGGCCATCCCGGCCGGGGCCTACGTCAAGGTCATCGGCATGTACAACGTCGACGAGGTCGAGCCCGGTGACGAAGGGCGCACCTACCGGCAGGCGAAGTTCCACCAGCGCGTGATCATGGCGGCCGCCGGCTCGACGATGCACTTCATGCTGGCGATCGGGTTGATCTACCTCGTGCTGGTCGGCATCGGTCGCCAGCAGCTCGACGACTGGCGGGTCGGCGAGGTGTCGGCGGCCAGCGCGGCGCAAGCCGTGGGCCTGCAGCCGGGGGACCGGTTGCTGCAGATCGACTGGGAGTCGGTGCGCAGCTGGGAGGACATGGCCGGCGTGGTCCAACCGCGCCGGGGCGAGACGGTCCAGATCGTCTTCGAGCGCAACGGCATCGAGGACCAGGTCAGCGCCACCATCGGCACGAACCCCAACGATGAGACCAAGGGGCAGCTCGGCGTCGCTCCCGACTTCCCGTACAGCCGGGTCAACCCCGTCGCCGCTGTGCCCGAGGCCGGCCAGGAGTTCGGATCGCTGATCTGGGCCTCCGCCAAGGGCATGGTGCAGATGTTCACGCCGTCGGGGTTGGGCAGCTTCGCCGAGCAGGTCGCCGAGGGCGGCCAGGACCAGGAGCAGGCCGCCGGGAGCGCGACGAGCAGCGAGAACGACACCCGGTTCATCTCGATCTACGGCGCCGCTCGTCTCGGGGTGGACTTCTTCGGGGAGGGCGCGGCGCCGGCGCTCGGGTTCCTCGCGATGCTCAACATCTTCATCGGCCTGTTCAACCTGGTGCCGCTGCTGCCCTTCGACGGCGGCCACATCGCCATCGCCGCCTACGAGAAGGTGCAGGAGTTGCGCAAGCGGGACGGTCGACGCCACTTCACCGACGTGGCCCGGCTCATGCCGCTGACCTACGCCGTGGTGTTGCTGCTCGTGGCGATCGGCGTGTCCTCCATCTACCTCGACGTCGTCAACCCCATCAACCTGCCCTAGCGAGGGTCATCCGTGCAGTTCGAGACCAGCTTCCCCCGCCGCCGGACCCGCCGGATCATGGTCGGCAACGTGCCCGTCGGCGGTGGCGAGCCGATCACGGTGCAGTCGATGACCACCACCAAGACCGCCGATGTCGATGGGACGCTCGCGCAGATCTACGCGCTGGCCGGCGCCGGCTGCGACATTGTGCGCTGCACGTGCAACGAGGCGGAGGCGGCCGAGGGGCTGGCCCGCATCGTGCCCCGATCGCCGATCCCGATCATCGCCGACATCCACAACAACCACCGCATGGCGCTCGCCGCGCTGGACGCCGGCGTGCACGGGCTGCGGCTCAACCCGGGCAACATCCGGCGACCGGAGCACATCAAGGCCGTGGCGGCCGCCTGTCGGGACCGTGGCATCTCGATCCGCATCGGCGTCAACGGCGGTTCGCTCGACGAGTCGCTCTACCGCAAGTACGGCGGCAAGGTCACCCCCGAGGCGATGGTGGAATCCGCCCGGATGGAGCTGGCCTACTTCGACGAGGTCGGCTTCGACCTGGTCAAGATCTCGGTGAAGGCGTCCAACGTCCCGCTCATGATCGAGGCGTACCGGCAGCTGGCCGAGGCCACCGACCATCCGCTGCACCTCGGCGTCACCGAGGCCGGGCCGCCGCCGGCCGGCCTGCTCAAGGCGACCGCCGGGATCGCGACCCTCCTCGCCGAGGGCATCGGTGACACGATCCGCTACTCGCTCACCGCCGATCCGGTGGAGGAGGCCCGCGCCGGGCGCCAGCTGCTCGAGGCGATGGGCCTTCGGGAGCGCAAGAACGTCGACCTGATCGCCTGCCCGTCCTGTGGCCGGGCGGAGATCGACGTGATCGACGTGGCCAACCGCGCCATGGCCGCCTTCGGCGACCGCGAGATCCCGCTGCAGGTGGCGGTGATGGGCTGCGTCGTGAACGGGCCCGGGGAGGCGCGTGACGCCGACATCGGCATCGCCGCCGGCAACAAGCGAGGCCACCTGTTCGTCAAGGGACGCAACGTTGCCGTGGTGCCCGAGGACGAGATGGTCGACGCACTGGTCGAGTGGGCGACGCTCATCCACGAGCAGGGCGTCGATGCCGCCCTGGCCAGGGCGGACACCGCGGTCGCCGAGCGCGAGGCTCGCAAGGACCGCCAGCGGCTGCTCGACGACCAGGGCGAGGACGCCAACGACAGCGAGACCCGCGTCGAGCTGATCCGCAGCACCGTCGGCCGCTGAGCGCGGGGCGATCGGTTCGCGCCCGGCGCCATCGCGTGCAAGCCGCGATCGCGTGCACATCGCCCGGTACGATCGCTCGCCTATGGCCAAGGCTCCCATCCTCACCCCCCAGGCGGAGGACTTCCCCCGCTGGTACCAGGACGTCCTCGCCAAGGCCGAACTGGCCGACAACGGCCCGGTGCGCGGCACGATGGTCATCCGCCCCTACGGATACGGGCTGTGGGAGCGCATGCAGGCGGAGATGGACGCCCGGATCAAGGCGTGCGGCGCCGAGAACGTCTACATGCCGTTGTTCATCCCGGAGAGCTACCTCCGCAAGGAGGCCGAGCACGTGGAGGGGTTCAGCCCCGAGCTCGCCGTGGTCACCCACGCCGGGGGCAAGGAGCTGGAGGAGCCGGTCGTGGTACGGCCCACGTCGGAGACGGTGTTCGGCGAGTTCATGGCCAAGTGGGTGCAGTCCTACCGGGACCTGCCGCTCCTGCTGAACCAGTGGGCGAACGTCGTGCGCTGGGAGCTGCGCCCTCGCGTGTTCCTGCGCACCACCGAGTTCCTCTGGCAGGAGGGCCACACCGCTCACGCCACCCGGCAGGACGGCGCGGCCTACGCCCACCGGATCCTGATCGAGGCGTACCGGGACTTCATGGTCGACGTTCTCGCCATGCCCGTGCTCGTTGGGGTGAAGACCCGTCGGGAGCGCTTCGCCGGGGCCATCAACACCATGGCCTGCGAGGCGATGATGGGCGACGGCAAGGCGTTGCAGATGGGCACCAGCCACGAGCTGGGCCAGAACTTCGCCAAGGCGTTCGACATCGACTACCTCGACGACGCGGGGCAGCGCCAGCTGTGCTGGACGACGTCATGGGGCACCTCGACCCGCATGCTCGGCGGGCTCATCATGTGCCACGGTGACGACGGCGGGTTGCGGGTGCCGCCCCGATTGGCGCACGTCCAGGTCGTGGTGCTGCTGGTGCGGGACGAGGACGGCGCCGGCGAGACCGCGCAGCGCCTCGTCGACGAACTGCTCGCCGCCGGTGTGCGTGCTCGCCTGGATGCGCACACCGCGGCCAGCTTCGGCCGCCGCGCCACCGACTGGGAGCTGAAGGGTGTGCCGGTGCGCGTGGAGGTCGGCCCCAGGGATCTGAAGGCCGGGCAGGTCACGCTGGTGCGAAGGGATGACGGCTCGAAGGTCGCCGTGGCCGTCGAGACGACGGCCGCCGCGGTGGCCGATGCGCTGCAGGCGGCCCAGGCCAACCTGCTGGCGCTGGCGACCGCCCGACGGGATGAGCGCACCGAGACCGTCGCCACCGTCGAGGAGGCGGCGGAGGTCGCCCAACGGGGCTTCGCCCGGATCCGCTGGTCGGCGCTCGGCGAGGAGGGCGAGTCCGCCCTGGCGGCCAAGGCCATCACCGTCCGCTGCCTGCAGCACCCCGATGGATCGGTCCCCTCCGAGCTCACCGAGGACGTCGAAGCGGTCGTCGCCCGGGCCTACTAGTCGGCGGCGTCAGCGGTTCCGCGGAGGGCGCCACCCCTCGTTCTCCTGGACGGCGGTGAGGCCACGGCGCCCGTGGGTGATGCGCCACATGGACGTCGCAAGCGCCCTTCGGTGGAGGGACCGGCGTCTGCAGCGCCGTCTTGACGCGGAACACGGCCGGCCCGCCACGGGTGTCGGCCGCCCGCTGTTATCCGGTCGCTATACTTTGCGGACCAACGTTCGAGCGAAATCGGCGAAGGCGTGGGCTCTGCCCACGCCTTTGTCACTCTCAGTGCCAGGAGGTGTGCGATGAGTCTGATCGAGACGGTGACGGCGATCGTTGCACCCGTCCTGGAGGTCCTGGGTGTCGAGCTGGTCGATGTGGAGCACAAGGGCCAGGTCGTCCGGGTGGTGGTTGACGAGCCCGGCGGCATCAGCCTGGACCGTGTCGGCGAGGTGACCCAACGCGTGTCGCGCGCCCTCGACGAGGCCGATCCGATCTCCGCTCGCTACACGCTCGAGGTCTCGAGCCCCGGCGTCGAGCGTCCGCTGCGAACGCCGCGGCACTTCCAAGCGGTGGTCGGCCAGAAGATCACGTGCAAGCACCGCACTGCCAACGGCTCCGAGCGCCTGACCGGCCTGCTGCTCGCCGCCGATGACGCAGGCATCGACCTGCGGGTCGAGCCGCAGCGGGTCAGCGACGAGGAGATCGACCGGCGGCTGCCGTACGGCGCGCTGGATCGCGCTCGCACCGTGTTCGAGTGGGGGCCGGCTCCCAAGCCGGGCAAGGGCTCCAAGCCCGGTGCCCGGAAGGCGAGCCGTGCCGCGAAGGTTCCCGCTGCCCCGGGCGGCGGAACCGGTGGGGAGACAAGCGAGATGAGCACGGCCGGAGAACCTGGATGAGCACCGCGCCCATCCCCGTCCGGCCCGCGGACGCCTGCGCAAGGCGCCGAAATGGAGTGAAGGCATGAGCAACCCCGACATGATGGAGGCGCTGCAGGTGCTCGCCGCTGACAAGGGCATCTCGGTCGACACCCTCTTCCGGGCATTGGCCGATGCGCTCGAGTCCGCCTACAAGCGCATGCCCGGGGCCTACGAGTACTCCTGGGTGACCATCGATCCCGAGACCTCGGAGTTCCGGGTGCACGCCCAGGAGCTCGACGAGGACGGCGAGCCGATGGGCGGCGAGTTCGACGTCACCCCCGAGAACTTCGGCCGCATCGCCGCGCAGACCGCCAAGCAGGTCATGCTGCAGCGCATTCGTGAGGCGGAGCGGGAGCTCAAGTACGAGGAGTACGCCGGCCGCGAGGGCGACATCGTCACCGGCATCATCCAGCAGTCCGACAGCCGCTACACGCTGCTGGATCTGGGCCGGGTGGAGGCGCTGCTGCCCCAGGCCGAGCAGGTCTCCTTCGAACGGCCGGACCCGGGCTCGCGGCTGAAGGCGTACATCGTCGAAGTCCGCAAGACGGCCAAGGGGCCACAGATCGTGGTCTCCCGCACGCACCCTGGCCTCATCCTCGAGCTGTTCAAGCTCGAGGTGCCCGAGATCGCCGACGGCATCGTGGAGATCAAGGCCTGCGCCCGTGAGCCAGGTCATCGCACCAAGATCGCCGTGTGGTCCAACGACGGCAACGTGGACCCGGTGGGCGCGTGCGTCGGAGCTCGCGGCGGCCGGGTCCGTCAGGTGGTCAACGAGCTGCGGGGCGAGAAGATCGACATCGTTCCGTTCAGCCACGACCCGGCGGACTTCGTGACCAAGGCGCTCTCGCCGGCGAAGGTGAAAGAGGTGCGGATCCACCCCGACACCGGTACCGCCGAGGTGATCGTGCCCGATCACCAGCTCTCGCTGGCCATCGGCAAGGAGGGTCAGAACGCCCGTCTCGCGGCACGGCTGACCGGCTGGCGCATCGACATCAAGTCCGAGACCCAGATCCGCGACGAGGCCACCGGTGGGTTGCCCGAGGGTGAGGAGTGGGCCGAGGGCGAGTGGGTCGTCGATCCGGCCACCGGGGAACAGGTGTGGCAGCCTGCCGAGGGCGGCCCGTCGATGTCGGCCGAGCAGTGGTCGACCGGCGAGGGCCCTGACGCGGCCCCACCGGTCGCCGATCCGCCGGCCGACGCGGGTGCCGCCACCGAATCGGCGCCCGAGCCGGTCGCCAGCGACGACGTCGAGAGCGCCGGGGCGGAGCCGTCCGAGACGCCCACACCGGTCGAAGCGGGTGCCGCGGACGCCTGAGGCGGGCGACCGCCCGGGCGGTGCGGCACCGTTGCGAACCTGCATCGGTTGTCGCGCCCGCCGCCCGCAACCTGAGTTGCTGCGCTTTGTGCGCTCCCTTGACGCCGCTGCGCGCCCGGACCGGCACGCACCGGGTCGGGGCGCCTGGTTGTGTCCTGATGAGAGCTGTTGGAGCGCCGCGACCAAACGGAACGCTTGGAGCCGAGCGTTCCGGGTCAAGACCAGCGTCCACGGCTCCTTCCGCGACAGCATCGACGAAGATGGTTTCCGACAAGGGCGTTCGCGCGACTAGCATGAGTGCCCGCGTGTGGCCTGCCCGCGAAGTTTCTTGGGGGCCGACGATGCGCGCCGCCCAACCGCGACAAGACCTGAGGGGCTGAGACAGCACTTGCCCGCAAAGATCCGGCTGTACGAGCTCGCACGAGAGCTCGGTCTTACCAACAAGGAGACACTCGACCTCTGCGACGCGCTCGGGATCGGGGTCAAGAGTCATTCGTCAAGCGTGGTCGAGGCGCAAGCCGACCGCGTGCGGCGACGCGCCGAGCGCGATGGCTTGATCCGCGACACCCAGCCACCGGAGGACGAGCCAGCGCCTCGTTCAGCCGCCGCCAAGTCCACCGCACCGGCCCCTGCGGCAATGCCGCCGGCGCCGGTCCCGGCCGCCCCGCCCCGTCCGGCGATGCCGCCGCCGGCGCCGCCCGCCACTGAGCCCAGGGTCGCCCCGGCGCCCACGCCGGTGAGCCAGCCGGTGGCCCCAGTCCCACCGCCCGTCGCGCCGTCGCGCCCGGAACCGACGCAACCGTTGCCGGTCTCCCCGGCCGCGGCCGCACCGGCGCCGAGCACCCCTGCGTCAGGGCCGCCCACGCCCAGCGCGCCTCCGGCTGCGCCGCGGCCGCCGAGCCCGCCGGCGAGTGCGCCCACGGCACCTCCGGTGCCGCCGCGCCCGCCGATGGAACGTCCGGCGGCTCCTGCTGCCAACGTGAACGCAGGCCCGCCCCGCCCGCCGGCCGCTCCTCGGCCCGGCCCCGGCGGTCCGCCGCCCGGTGGTCGACCGGGTGGTCCGCCGCCCGCAGGGCGCGCCCCGATCGAGTCGGGCGGCCGCGGTGTTCCGCGTCGCCCCGACGCTCCCGGTGGTCCCGGCGCAGGCGCGCCGCGCCCTGCCGGTCCTCCTCCCGGTGCCCGTCCCGGTGGTCCTGGCGGCCCCGGTGGCCCCGGAGGCCCCCGCCCAGGCGGCCCTGGTGTGCCTCCTGGGAACCGCCCTGCCGGTCCGCCCCCGGGCCTGCGCGGTCCTGGTGGTCCCGGCGGGCCGCGTCCCACCGGTCCCGGTGGGCCAGCCGGCCCGGGTGGTCCCGGTCGCCGGCCCCCGGTGTCGGCATCGGGCAAGCCGATCCCGCCGCCTCCCGGCGGCCCGCCGCTGTCGCGGAGTGGCCGTCCCATCCCGCCGCCTCCCGGCGGTCCCCGTCGCCCGGGTGGTCCCGGTGGCCCTGGTGGTCCTGGCGGCGCGCGCCCTGGTGGTGGTCCCGGCGGTGGGCGTGATTTCCGTCCCGGTGGTGGCACCGGCGGCGGGTTCGCGGGTCGTCCGAGCGGTCCCGGTGGCGGTCCCGGCGGCGGTCCCGGTGGTCCGGGCCGTGGTGGTCCGGGCGGTGGTCCGGGCCGTGGTGGTCCCGGCGGCGGCCCTGGTGGGCGTCGCGGGCCGCAGCAGCGCCGCAAGAGCCGTCGGCGTCGCAACATGGAAGAGCTGCAGCCACTCGACGTGCCCACCTACACGCCGGTCAACGCGCCGGTGCCCGAGGGTGAGACCGTCGTCGAACGCAGCTCGACCGCACAGCAACTCGGCCCCAAGCTGAACCGCACCGCGGCCGATGTCGTCCGCTTCCTGCTCCAGCAGGGCGAGATGGTGACCGCGACGCAGTCGCTGTCCGACGACATGATCGAGCTGTTCGCAGCGGAGATCGGGGCCACTATCAAGCTGGTCGACCCGGGCGAGGAGCAGGAGGTCGCGCTCCGCGGCCGCCTCGGCCTCGACCTCGACGACGACGACGAGGACTACGACTCGTTGCCCCTGCGGCCTCCCGTCATCACCGTGATGGGCCACGTCGACCACGGCAAGACGAAGCTCCTCGACCAGATCCGAAACGCCAACGTGGTCGCCGGCGAAGCCGGTGGCATCACGCAGCACATCGGTGCCTACCAGGTCGTCAAGGACGGCCACCCGATCACCTTCATCGACACCCCGGGCCACGAGGCGTTCACCGCCATGCGCGCCCGTGGGGCCGACGCCACCGACATCGTGGTGCTGGTTGTCGCGGCCGACGACGGCGTGATGCCCCAGACCCTGGAGGCCATCCAGCACGCCAGGGCGGCCGAGGTACCGATGGTGGTGGCGATCAACAAGATCGATCGCGCCGAGGCGGATCCGAACCGCGTCATGCAGCAGCTCTCGGAGCGGGGTCTGATCCCCGAGGCGTGGGGCGGCGACACGGTGATGGTCGAGGTATCCGCCCTGCAGAACCTGGGCGTCGACGACCTGCTGGCCAACCTGCTGGTGGTGTCCGAGGTCGAGGATCTTCGGGCAACGCCCGACGGTCGCGCCGCGGGCGTCGTGCTCGAGTCCAACCTGGATGTCGGTCGGGGCCCCGTGGCCACCGTCTTGGTCCAGCGCGGCACGCTCAAGGTAGGGGATCCGGTTGTCGCCGGGGCCGCCTGGGGTCGTGTGCGGGCACTGCTCAACCACAAGGGCGAGCAGGTCAAATCGGCCGGTCCGTCCACACCGGTGCAGATCCTCGGTCTGTCCGAGGTCGCCGACGCCGGTGATGACTTCATCGTCGCACCGACGGAGAAGATCGCCCGTGAGGTCGCCCAGACCCGCGAGCACTGGCAGCGGCAGGCCTCGCTGGGCAGCGCCCCGCACATCGCGGCCGGCGGTGCTCGCCTGGAGGATGTGTTCCGTCAGATCCAGGCCGGTGAGACGGCCACCCTCAACCTCATCCTGAAGGCCGACGTGGGTGGCTCGCTCGAGGCGCTCACCGAGTCGCTCAAGAAGCTCGAACGCGAGGATGTGAAGCTCAACTTCGTCCTGCGAGGCGTCGGTGGCATCACCAAGAGCGACATCCCGCTGGCGGCGGCCTCCAACGCCACGCTGATCGGCTTCAACGTCCGTCCCGACCGCAAGGTTCGGGAGATGGCGGGCCAGGAAGATGTGGAGATCCGGACCTACGAGATCATCTACAACGTCCTCGAGGACATCGAGAACGCCATGCTCGGCCTTCTCGCCCCCGAGTTCGAAGAGGTGGTCACCGGCGAGGCCGAGGTGCGGGAGATCTTCCGGGTCCCCAAGGTCGGCTCCATCGCCGGTTGCTACGTGCTCTCGGGCACGATCACGAGGAACTCCAAGGTGCGCTTCCTGCGGGAGGGCACGATCATCTGGAAGGGCACCGTCTCGTCGTTGCGACGCTTCAAGGACGATGCGCGAGAGGTCAACGCCGGCTACGAGTGCGGCATCGGCCTCTCGGACTTCCAGGACCTCAAGCAGGGCGACATCATCGAGACCTACGAGGATCGCGAGATCCCGCGTAGCTGACGCCGCGCCGGCGGCTACGCCGGACCACCATGTTCGTACTCGCGCTGCGCGTCGATCTCCGCCTGCCTGCCTGCCGGTCCCTCAAGGACCGCAGGCAGGTGATCCGGCCCATCCTCGATGGGGCTCGGCACCGCTACGCGGTGAGCGCGGCGGAGGTCGACCACCAGGACTCCTGGCAACGGGCCACCCTCGGCTTCGCCGCGGTGTCCGGTTCGGTGGGACACGTGACCGAGGTCATCGACGCGGTCGAACGGTTCGTGTGGTCCTTCACCGAGATCGAGGTGTTGGAGACCGAGCGGCGCTGGCTCGACGAGGCGTGACGCCGTCCCGGGCCGGGAAACAGATGGGCGCACCGCCGCCGCGATCAGACAGGGTGACACCATGAACCGACGCCGACGCAGCCAAGGCAGCAGCACGCGGCACTACCCGCGCACCGCCCGGGTCAACGAGTTGCTGCGCGAGATCCTTGGTGAGGAGCTCGAACGCATCGACGACCCGCGCCTCGAGCTGGTGTCCATCACCGGCGTGGTGGTCAACCCCGAGCTGACCAGCGCGATGGTCTACTACTCCTCCTTGAGCGGTCCGGATCGTGACCCCGAGGTCCTGGAGGCGCTGGCCGAGCGGCGGGTGCGGCTGCAAGCCGCCATCGGCAAGCAGGCGCGGCTACGACGCACCCCGGAGCTGCACTTCGGTGCCGATACCGGCATCCGTGAGGGTTGGCGGGTGGAGGAGATCCTCAAGGAGATCGGCCCCCTGCCGGAGGACGAGCCCGACGAAGGCACCGACGCGCCCGCCGAGCTCGACCGCGAGGACGCCGGCGAGCTGGACGCCGGCGAGCTGGACGGCGGCGGACTGGACCCAGGCGAGCTGGACCGCCACGGTGAGGGCATGAACGACGGTGAGGGCATGAGCGACGAGGATGGCGATGGCCCGGCGGCCCGCACCACCGATTGACGGCGTCTGCGTCGTCGACAAGCCCACCGGGTGGACCTCCCACGACGTGGTGGCAAAGGCCCGAGGTGTCCTCGGCACCCGCAAGGTCGGCCATTCCGGGACCCTCGATCCGGATGCGACCGGCGTGCTCGTCCTCGGTGTCGGCCGGGCGACCCGCCTGCTGCGCTTCCTGACCGCGCTGGGCAAGTCCTACGTCGGTGAGGTGGTGCTGGGCACGACCACGTCGACGCTCGACGCGGCGGGCGAGATCACCGGGACCTTTGACATGGCTGGCATCGGGCTGGACGAGGTCCGGGTGGTCGCGGCCCGCTTCGTGGGAACGATCCAGCAGATCCCGCCCATGGTCTCCGCAGTGAAGGTGGACGGCCGCCGGCTGCACGAGCTGGCCCGCGAGGGCATCGAGGTCGAACGCAAACCTCGCCCGGTCACCATCGCACGAATCGACGTCGAATCGACGGGTGAGCCCCACGTGTTCCGCCTCCGGGTGGACTGCGGCTCGGGCACCTACATCCGAACCCTGGCCGCCGACATCGGTGAAGCGCTGGGCGGCGGCGCCCACCTGCGGAACCTGCGCCGCACTGCGGTCGGCAGCTTCTCCGAGACCGACGCCCGCCCCCTCGACGCCCTCGAGCTGTTGCCGATGGCCGAGGTGCTGCGCGACTACCCCCGGCTCGAGACCGACGAGGCGGGCGTCGCCGCACTGATCCAGGGCAAGCGACTGCCGATGTCGGCGGTGACGGTCAAACCGGTTCGCCAGGCGCCCGGGACCGGCACGCTCGCGGTCGTCGGCACCGCCACCGAAGCCGTGGCCGCGGCCTACGGCCCCGACGGCGACCTCGTCGCGGTGGTCGAGCCGGCCGGACCGACGCAGATCCGGCCGATGCTGGTCGTCGCCGCCACCACGCAGCACCGCTGACCCGTTCAGGGCTGCCAGTACGGAGCGGGACCGACGTCCACGGTGACGGTCATCGACCGGCCCGCTCGGTCGATCTCGATGCGCAGCGGCGCGCCGAGCCCGGCCAGCTCGTCGAGCTGGTCCGGCCGGGTCAGCGGCAGACCGTTCACACTGCGCACCACATCGCCGGGCGCCAGCCGTCCCTGCGCCGGTGAGTCCACGGCGAGGGCGCTGACCGCGGCACCGACCGCGCCCGGCGCATCCAGCACGATGCCGAGCGGGTGCATCGGCCGGCAGGTGGCGCCGAGCTCGGGCAGCGTTGCGTCGAGCAGGTACGCGGCGACCGCCCGGTCCACGCAGCGGCTGCCGCGTCCCACGATGGTGTGGCCGTCCGCGTCGTAGGTGAGCAGCGCCGATCCCGGCAGCGCCCGCTGCAACGCCAGCGTGCCCGCGTAGGGCGTGGCCGGATCGTGGCGGGTCGCCACCAGCAGCACGGGCGTGTCGGTGGTGGCGCCGAGCGATGAGGGACCGGCCGGTGGGCCGTCGCTGGGTAGCGCATCGCAGGTGCGGACCTCGCGCAGGTGCCCGGCGAACGTGGGGGCGGTGCGGCTGAGCACCGCGATGCGGGCCGCCAGCTCCTCGGTGGTGGGCCGCGTCCGCTCGTCACCGCACACCACCCCGTAGTACGCGGCGGCCGAGAGGCCCGATGAGCGGCGGGCGAACTCGGCCAGCCCGGCCGCGTCGCCGGTAGCCGCGTTGAGCAGCAGACCGGCCAGCAGCTCGTGGTAGTCGGTCCCGAGGTAGAGCAACGCGGTGGTGGCGCCGAGCAGCTCCGCCCGGTCGAGGTCGGCGCCGCCGCGCACGGCCAGGCCCTCGCTGCCCGCCCGGTCGAGCAGCGACGCCCACGTGGTGGTCGCACGCCCCGCCAGTGGGCATCGGGGCTGGTGGTCACAGCCGGACAGGAAGCGCTCGAGCGAGCGCTCGAAGCTCGCGAGCTGGGCGGCGACCCAGTCCAGGTAGGCCGCGTCGGGCGCGGCCGCGCCGTCGAGCACCATGCGGCCCACCCGACCGGGATTGAGCGTGGCGTAGGTGGCACCGAGGGTCGAGCCGTACGAATACCCCAGGTAGTTGAGGGCCGGGTCGCCGAGGGCCTCGCGGAGCAGCTCGAGGTCGCGCGCCACCGTCACGGTGTCGAGCGTGGCGAGCAGACCCGGCTGCTCCCGTTCGCAGGCGTCCGCCAGCCTGGTCCCGTAGGCGAGCTGAGCGCCCAGCGGGTCGGCGCCGGCGGGGACCGCGGCGAGCAGATCGTCGTCCACCCCGCAGGACAGGCCCTGGCTGGCGCCGACACCGCGCGGGTCGAAGCCGACCACGTCGTAGCGGGCCCGAACCTCGGGATCGAGCAGGGCGGGCGCGTTGCGGGCGAGCGCCACGCCGCTTCCGCCCGGACCTCCCGGGTTGACGAACAGCGTGCCGATCCGCCGGGAGCGGTCCTCGGCGGGCCAGCGGAGCAGGGCGAGCGAGATGGTCGCCCCGTCGGGCGTCGCGTGGTCGAGCGGCACCGCGATCCGGGCGCACTCCGCGGGGGCGAGCGCATCGGGGGCCACGTCGCCGTCGCGGCACGGCACCCAGCGGACGGCGCCCGGCTCGAGCGATGCCGCGGTGTCGCCGCCGTCGGGTCCGTCGGGGCCGGTGACCGGCCCTGCGTGGGAGCCCGGCCCGGGCTCGAGCCCTCCGGGCGTGGCGGGGTGGGGGAGGGCGGCGGCGTCGGTCGGGTCCGCGGTGGCAGTGCTCGAGGTGGCGCTGGTGGGCTCCTCGGCCCTGGGTGCGGGGCGGACGGGCCGACCCGCTGCTGCCCGCTCGGCGGGAGCCGCCGTCGCGGTCGTCGCGGTCGTTGCAGTCGTTGCGGTCGGTGCCGCGCCGGCGGGCGGCACGGCGCCCGCCATCGTGGCGAGCACGATGAGGAGCGGGAAAACGGCGCGGCGGGCCCAAGCCAACGTGCGCATGCGTTCCTCCAGCGGTCGGGTCCGCGCCGCGGCGGTCGACCCTACCCGCTCCGCCCGCGGCGACCACCGATGCGCGGAAGCGGCGCCGGCGCACCGCCGCGAAGTAGGTTCAGGCGGTGAACGTGGCGTGGGCCGGGTCCGGCTCCTGGTCAGACGAGGTACGCGGTTGAGGGTCATCGACGATCTGCGAGGCCAGCGCGCCGGCGATCAGCGGTATGCCGTGACCATCGGCGGCTACGACGGTGTGCACCGAGGACACCGCATGGTGATCGACCGAACGCGCCGAGAGGCCGAGGCGCGTCACGCCGGCGTCGCCGTGGTCACGTTCGATCCGCACCCGGCCGCGGTGGTCCGTCCGGAGTCCGCGCCCAAGCTGCTGACCAACCTCGATCAGAAGCTCGAGTTGCTCGATGGCCTCGGCGTGGACGCCACCTACGTGGTCCGCTTCGACCAGGAGCGCGCCTCGGAGAGTGCCGAGGACTTCGTGGCCGAGGTGCTCGTCGGTTGCCTCCACGCCGTCGCCGTGGTCGTCGGGCGGGACTTCCACTTCGGCAAGGGGCGCGGTGGCAACGTCGGGCTGCTCGAGCAGGTCGGCGCCGCGTCGGGGTTCGACACGATCGGCCTGGAGCTGCTGCAGGGCGACCCCGGCGTCATCTCATCGACCGCCATCCGCCGGGCGATCGCGGCGGGTGACGTGGAGGCCGCGGCCGCCATGCTGGGGCGGCACCACGAGCTGCGCGGCACCGTCATGGACGGCGACAAGCGGGGACGGACGCTGGGGTTCCCCACCGCGAACGTCGCGGTGCCGAGCGAGATCCTGCTGCCCGGCGACGGCATCTACGCCGGCTGGTACGAGCGACCCGACGGGTCCCGCCATGCCACCGCCATCAACGTCGGCCGCCGGCCGACCTTCTACCAGGAGGCGGACAACGCCCTGGTGGAGGCGTTCCTGCTCGACTTCTCGGGCGACCTGTACGGCGAGTCGGCCCGCGTCACGTTCACCCACCGGTTGCGGGGCGAGGCGAAGTTCGACTCGATCGATGCCCTGGTGGCCCAGATGCAGGCCGACGTCGCCGAGACCCGTCGGTTGCTGGGCCTCGGTTCCTGAACCGGCGTGGCCCAGCTGCGCTTCTTCTACGGCACGATGGGGTCGGGGAAGTCGACGCTCGCGCTGCAGATCCACCACAACCTCAGCCGTGCGGGCCAGCACGGGCTGCTGCTGACCCAGCTGGACCGGGTGGAGTCCGCCGTGTCGAGCCGTCTCGGTGTCGCCCAGCCGGCCATCGAGGTCCGCCCCGATCTCGACCTGTGCCGGCTGGCCGCCTCGGTGTGCCGGGAGGTGGGGCCGCTGCACCACCTCATCTGCGACGAGGCCCAGTTCTACGCACCCGAACAGATCGAGCAGCTCGCCGAGCTCGTCGATGACCACGACGTGGAGGTCTACGCCTTCGGGTTGCTGACCGACTTCCGCGGCCGGTTGTTCCCCGGCAGCGCCCGGCTGATGGAGCTGGCCGACGAGCGCAGCGAGCTGCGGGTGGAGGCGCGCTGTTGGTGCAACCGCCTCGCCACCCACAACGCCCGTCTGGTCAACGGCGTGCAGGTCTATGTCGGTGAGACGGTGCTGGTGGGCGACATCGAGCACGCCGACGAGGTCACCGTCACCTACGAGCTGCGCTGCCGGCGCCACTGGACGAACGGCGCCGCCGGGTGAGCGCCGTCGGCGGCCGGCGGCCGGGTGCGTCGGGCCGTCGCGGGACGCGAGCCGCGGTGCGCGCCCGGGTGGCGAAGGTCGAGGTGCCGCAGCCGGCTCCGCCTGCGGTGCTCGGCACCGCCCCGAGCGCCTCCGGACGCGAGGTCGCGCCGCCGCGTCTGGCCCGCTACGAGCTGGTGCTGCCCTCGGGTCGCGAGGTCGGGGTGAACCTCTGCGGAGAGGGGGTGCCGCTGGTGGTCATCCACGGGTTCGGCGGGGAGGGCATCCTCTACGCCCAGACCCTGGCCCGGCTGGTGCGCTCAGGGTTCAAGGTGATCACCATCGACGCTCCCGGTCACGGCCGGTCGGGTGCGGTGCCGCTGTGGTCCGGCTTCGATCGGTACACCTCGCTGGTCAGCGAGACGCTCGATCACCTGGGCGTGGAGCGGGCGATCCTCGTCGGGCACTCGATGGGCGGGCGGGTGGTGAGCG
>JADLEF010000395.1 GCA_020846295.1 Acidimicrobiales bacterium | reverse complement strand
TCGGCGCCACGGAGCTGCAGGTCGGCCCGGGGGCCCCGCCGGTCGCACCGGGCGAGCCATCGGCGATCGACGTGCTGGCCGGTTGTTGGGCGGCCCGGCGCCGCTTCATCGCCCGCTGGCACGGCCCGGCCGGTGGACCCGACCTGCTCGACGGCCCCGATGAGCGCGACGAGCGTCCGGCCTGGGAGCTCGGCGTCGAGTTCGAGTTCGCCGGGGACCGACTGGCGACCCTCCTGCGCCTGCAGGCGGTCGACGCCCGTCACCCGGCCGGCGCCCGCTACCGGCCCGCCGAGCTCGCCGTCGCCCGCGGTGGCACCGCCGCGCCGCCGGACGGGCCCGGGGAGGTGCTGCTGGCCGACGGCCGGGCCGCGGTCCTCGACGGCGGCCCACTGACGCCGCAGTCGGTGCCCGGCACGGTCGTGCTGCCCGCCGCGCTGGTCGAGCTGGGTGAGCTGCGCCCCCTGGGCGAGGCCACCACCTCGGCATCGCTCGCCGCCGACCAGTTGGCCGCGGTCAGCCACGTCGGCAACGGGGCCCGGATCATTGCCCCGGCCGGATCGGGCAAGACCCGCGTGCTCACCGAACGGGCCCGGCTGCTGTTGTCGGGGCGACGGCTGCCCCCGTCGCTGCTCACGCTGGTGGCGTTCAACGTGCGGGCCGCGGAGGAGATGCGCAGCCGCACCACGGACCTGCCGGCGCTGCACATCCGCACCCTCAACAGCCTCGGCCTGGCCATCGTCAACGGATCGGGCCCGTTCCTGGCGCGGGCCGACGGCCGCCGCCTGACGACCATCGACGAGACGGATGTCCGCCGCGTCCTCGAGGGCCTGGTCCGCTTCCCCCGTCGGGCCGGCACGGACCCGGCCGCTCCCTGGCTGGAGGCCCTCGCCGCGGTTCGCCTGGGGCTGCGGTCCCCGGCCGCGGTGGAGGACGACTTCGGTGGGGACGTGGACGGCCTGGCCGAGGTCATGCCCCGCTACCGCGAGGAGCTCGCCCGGCGCGGCGCCCTGGACTACGACGAGCAGATCGTCGCCGCCATCGAACGCCTCGCCCGCGAGCCCGCCGCCCGCCGGCGGGCGCAGCAGGTGTGCCGGGTGCTGCTGGTCGACGAGTTCCAGGATCTCGCCCCCGCCCACCTGCTGCTCGTGCGCCTGCTGTCGGCGCCGACCTACGACTGCTTCGGCGTGGGCGACGACGACCAGACCATCTACGGCTACGCCGGCGCCTCCCCCGATTGGCTGGTTCGCTTCGACCGGTGGTTCCCCGGCGCGGCGGACCACCCGTTGCAGACCAACTACCGGTGCCCGCCGGAGGTGGTGACGGCGGCGTCGAACCTGCTGACCCGCAACCGCCACCGGGTGCCCAAGCAGATCCACGCCGCGCCCGGCCGCGAGCCACGGGCGGGGGCGCTGGTGGTGCGGCGCAGCGCGGACGTCGCCCAGGACACCTGCTCGGAGGTCGAGCGCCTCGTCGCCTCCGGCGTGGCGCCCGCCGACATCGCGGTGCTGACCCGGGTCAACGTCACCCTGCTGCCGGTGCAGCTGCGCCTCGCCGCCGCCGGCATCGCCACGACCGCCCCGGTCGACGCGCAGCTGCTGACCCGATCGGGCGCCCGCGCCGCGCTGGCCTGGGTGTCCCTCGCCGCCGCCGGTCGGGGCAGCGCCCGGGGTGCCGCGGTTGCCTTGCCGTCCGGTCTGCTGGGCGACGCCGCCCGACGTCCGCCCCGCGGCCTGTCGCCCAAGCTGTTGGAGTGGATGAACGAGCAGCGCAGCATCGAGGGCCTGCGCCGCCTCGCCGGCCGGCTGTCCTCGGCCAAGGACTCGGACAAGGTGGAGCGCTTCGCCGCCGACGTCGAGTTCATGATGGGTCTCGCCCGCGACGGGGCGGACACCGCGGCGGTGCTGCGGGCGGTGGCGGACCGGATCGGCCTCGGCGCCGCCATGGAGACCCTCGACCGCTCCCGCGGCGCGGTCGACCGCTCCGCCCACGGCGACGACCTCGCCGCGCTGGAGGCCGTCGCCCACCTCCACCCCGACCCGAGCGGGTTCGGGGCGTGGTTGCGCCGTCAGCTCACCAACGCCCGGGTACCTGCCGCCGACGGCGTGCAGCTGGCCACCGTGCACCGGGTGAAGGGACGGGAGTGGCCCCACGTGCTGGTCCACGATGCGTCCGACGCACTGCTGCCGCACCGCCTCGCCACCGATGTGGAGGAGGAGCGGCGGGTGTTCCACGTGGCGATCACCCGGGGGTCGGTCTCCGTGCAGGTCCTGGCTCCGGCGGACCGGCCCAGCCCGTTCCTCGACGAGCTGGACCGCGCCGGCGTCCCGACCGCCATGCCCAGCAGTACGGTACCGAGCGGTACGGGGGGTGGGTCGCCGGTCGTCTCCGCCGGCCGCAGGGCGCGGCCCGCCGGTGCGACAGCCGGTGCCGGCGGGCCCGCGCACCAGCCGACGGTGGAGGCGCTGAAGGCGTGGCGGCGGGACCGCGCCAGGGCCGACGGCGTGCCCGCCTACGTGATCCTGCCCGACAAGGCGATCGAGGACATCGCCGTTCGGCAGCCGTCCTCGCTGGCGGAGCTGGCCCGCTGCCACGGCATCGGCCCCACCAAGCTCGACCGCTACGGCGACGAGGTCCTCGCTGCGGTGGACGCCGCCCGCTGATCGCACCGTTCGACGGGCTCGGCGCGCTGGCGGCTCAGCGGTGGACGGCGACGCCGCCGAGCACGACCTGCACCACCTGCAGGGCATCGTCGAGCACGGTCACGTCGGCCCGGCCGCCCGGTTCGAGCCGCCCGAGGTCGGGTCGGCGCAGCGCGTCGGCGGGGGCGCGGGTGACCCGGTCGACGGCATCGGCCAGCGGCACGCCGAGGCCCACCAGGTTGCGCAGCGCGGCGTCGAGGGTGGTGGCGCTGCCGGCCAGCGTGCCGTCCCCGAGCCGGATCGCGGTGCCGTCGCTGTGCAGCACCCGACCGTGGCGTTCGTAGCGGCCGGGCGGCAGGCCGGCGAGCTCGAGCGCATCGGTGACGACGAAGGCGCGCCGACCGGCGGCGGCGAGGCTGAGGCGCAGCGTGTCGGCGGCGACGTGGGCGAGATCGGCGATGATGCCGACGTGCACGTCGTCGCGGGCGAGGGCGGCGCCGGGCAGCGACGGCGCCCGCCCGGTGACGGGGACCTGCGCGTTCCACAGGTGGGTCAGCATCGAGGCGCCCAGGTCGAAGGCGCGGTGCGCGGTGTCGGCGTCGGCCTCGCTGTGGCCGAGCGAGACGACCGCCCCGTGCCGCCGGGCCATAGCGATCAGCTCGAACGCGCCGGGCAGCTCGGGGGCGAGGGTGAGCACGGCGACGGGTCCGTGGCCGAACAGCGCCCGCAGCGCCTCCGGATCGGGTGGGCGCAGCCAGAGCTCCGGATGGGCGCCGCGCCGCATCGGGTTGAGGAACGGTCCCTCGAGGTGCACGCCCACCGAACGGGTGCGCGGCCCGCCTGGCCCGCCGCCGGGTCCACCGAGGTGCGACAGGGCGGCGAGCGCCGGGCCGTAGCGCTCGGGCGGCGCGGTGGGCAGGGTCGGCGCGCACCAGGCCACCCCGTGACGGGCCAGGGCGGTGAGCGCGTCGCGCGCCGTGGCCGGCTCGGCGTGGGTGAAGTCCACTCCGGCGAAGCCGTTGATCTGGGCGTCGACGAAGCCGGCGACGGCCAACCCGCGCCGACCGGGGGGTGTGCGACCGACCGCGACGATGCGCCCGTCCGCCACCGTCACGTCACCGGGGACGAGCTGGCCGTCGACCAGCGCGGCGGCGACGCCGAGCCGCCGGCTGCTCACCGCCGGGCTCCGGGCGGCGGTGCCGATGGCCAACGTCGCGGGTCACCGTGGATCAGCTCGCCCGCCCGCCAGGTGGCCACCACGCCGATACCCGCCACCGCGGCCTGCTCGACGTCGAACGGGTCGGCGGCGAGCACGACCAGGTCGGCCGGATCCCCGACGGCGGCGGGACGGCACACCGAGGCCAGTGCGGTCGCCACGTCGACGCGCTCGTGCGGTCCGAGCCGCCGGGTCGCGGCGGCGGCGACCTGCTCGAGGGGCCCGGGTGGCACCACCGGCGCGTCCGAGGAGAAGCGCACCGCCACGCCGGCGTCGAGCAGCGAGCGCACCCGGTACAGCCAGGCCTGCTCCACCGTCGACAGCGCGGCGCGGTACTTGTGGGCGCGGCGGGTGACGAACGTGGGCTGGGTCACCACCATGGCCCCGGACGCGGCCAGCCGGGCGACCTGTTCGGGCAGGCACAGCCCGGCGTGCTCGACGCGATCGCCGGGGCGCAGGCCGCCGTCGAGGGCGGCCTGCAGCTCGTCGATGTCGACTGCGTGCACCGCCGCCGCGAACCCGGCCGCGTGGGCGCGCCGGATCACGTCGGCGACGCGGTCCAACCCGCAGCGGGGGGGCATCACCTTCACCGCCTCGATATCGATCCCGGTGTCGGCGGCCGCCGACCAGACACCGCCGACGGCCGACACGGCGTTGGGGGCAGACACTGCGTTGGCGGCAGACACTGCGTTGGGGGCCGACACGGCGTCGATGCCGACCATGGCCCGCAGGCGTTGGGTCAGCCCGAGCTCGGCCAGGGCGCGCAGGTCCTCGGCGCCGTTGCCGTCGGAGGTGTCGCACAGCTCGACCACGCCGAGGCCGGCCAGCTCCCGGCTGAGCCGCTCCGCCTCCTCGGCCAGGACCCGCCACCGGGCGCCGGTGGGATCCCGTCGCCCGTCGCCCGCCGGGGCGAGCGCCGTGCGGGTGGTGGTGATCACGGCGTGGCCGGTGCGATGGTGCACCACGAGCGGAACGTCGCCACCCGCGGCATCGAGCTCGGCGACGCTCGGCAGGCGCCGCTCGGCCAGGTCGAACTCGTCGATGCCCCAGGCCCGGACCGCGCCCGAACCCGTTGGGTGGCGCCGCGCCGCGTCCGCGGCGACCCGCAGCAGGTCGAGGACCTCGGCCAGCGAGCGAGCAGCTGACAGATCGACGCTGGTGCGGGCGGCGAGGGCGGCGAAGATGTGGACGTGCTCGTCCACGAACGCAGGGAGCACCACCGATCCCGGCGGCAGCTCGACGGTGGTGATCGCCGCGCTCGGATCGTCCCCGGCAGCCGCTGCGGTGCCGAGCGACGCCATGTCCACGATGCGGCCGTCGAGCACTGCGACCGCACCGGTGCGGGCGTCGAGGGCCGTGCCGCCCGGTGCCAGCCGGCAGGGCCCTCGCAGGAAGAACCCGCGCCGCGGCTGGTTCAGCTGAGGCGTTCCTCGACCAGCGGCAGCAGGTTGCGACGCACAAGCTTGCCGGTGGAGGTCCGGGGCAGCTCCTCGAAGGTGAGGATCTCCTCGGGCCGCTTGAAGCTGGACAGGTGCTCCCGGGCGTGGTCGGCGATGACGTCGGTGCCGACGCCGGGACGCAGCACGACCGCAGCGACGACCCGCTCACCCCAGGTCTCGTCGGGCACGCCGATCACTGCGGCCTCGATGACGTCGGGGTGCTCGTAGAGCACGGCCTCGACCTCCTCGGGGGCGATGTTCTCGCCGCCGCGGATGATCATGTCGCCGGAGCGACCCGACAGGAACAGGTAGCCGTCCTCGTCGAGGTACCCGAGGTCACCGGTGTGGACCCAGCCGGAACCGTCGACGGTGACGCGGGTCTTCTCCGGGTTGCCCCAGTAGCCGTCCATGGCCCGGAACGTGCGCAGCCACACCTCGCCCGGCGTGTTGGGGGGCACGGCGTTGCCGCCCTCGTCGCAGATCTGGACCTCGACGTCGTCGAGCACCTTGCCCACCGAGCGCAGGCGGCGGAGCTTGGTCTCCTGCTCCTGGGGGCTGCCCTCCCAGATTCGGTGGTCATCGGGGTCGAGCACCGCGACGGTGGCGGTGGTCTCGGTCTGGCCGTAGGCCTGGGAGAACGCCACGGTGCGGGGGAACACGTCGATGGCCCGCCGGATGACCGACGGCGGCATCGGGGCGGCGCCGTAGGTGACGCCCTGCAGGGACGACAGGTCCGCCTCGGCGAAGGTCGGCTCGTCGAGGAGACGGGCCAGCATGGTCGGCACCAGGAAGGCGTGGGTGACCTGGTGGCGCTGCACCGCAGCGATCCAGTCGGCCCCGTCGAACTGGCTCAGCATGGCCACGACCCGCCCGGCGTAGAGGGCGATCATGGTCGAGGTGAGGCCCGCCACGTGGTAGAGCGGCGCGGCGAGCAGCATGCGGCCGTGGTCCTCGCCGTCGGCGCACTCGTTGGTGCCCATCACGTAGCCGGTGATGGCCCCGTGCTTGAGCATCACGCCCTTGGGCAGCGACGTGGTGCCCGATGTGTACAGCAGGGTGGCGAGGGCGTCGTCGTCCACGTCCTCGACCAGCTCGTTGGGCTCGGCCGCGTCCCGGCGCTCGGCGTAGTCCCCGTCGAAGAGCAGCACGTGCTCGAGGGTGGCGGGCCGGACCGAGTCGACCAGTTCCTGGTAGCGGGACTCGGTGACGAGGACCTTGGTGCCGGAGTCGGCGAGCAGGTGCGCGGCTTCGTCCTTGCCGGCCCGGTAGTTCATGGGCACGACCGTGGCGCCGAGGGACAGGGCCCCGAACAGCACCTCGAGGAAGGAGACCCGGTTGACGGCGAGGATGCCCACCCGGTCACCGCTCGTGACGCCCAGGCTGGAGAGCAGGCCGGCCGCCTGGCTCACCGCGGCGCGGAGCTCGCCGTAGGACACGGCGGTCCCATCGACGTCGATCACCGCCGTCTGGTCAAAGCAGATCATGGAGGGCAGGTCGAGGAGCATGGCGACGTTCACCCCCGCG
>JADLEF010000394.1 GCA_020846295.1 Acidimicrobiales bacterium | reverse complement strand
GCCATCGTCCAACGCGATCGCACCTGCCGGTTCCCGCACTGTGACCGGCCCGCCCACTGGTGCGATGTCCACCACTGCACCCACTGGGAAGACCACGGCGAGACCAGCGTGCACAACGGCGTGCTGCTCTGCCGCCGCCACCACGTCTTCATCCACACCCACGACTGGACCGTGCAGCTCGACGACCACCAACGGCCCGTGTTCCGACAACCCGACGGCGCCGTCCACCCAGCCAAACCGACGCGGGACGACCCAGCGGAGCCGGACAGGCCGCGCCCCGGATAACCGGGCCCGGACGATCGAGGGGCGGCGATGATGGGCGGGCGCGACCGACGATGCACGGCGTTGCGTGGCGGCACGGCGGGCCCGGCTGGTGCGGCGTCGACCGCACCAGCCGGTGTCCCGCGTCGCGCCAGGCGAACCCGCTGCGTCCGCTCAGCGCGAGCCCACCATCGTGCGCTCACGAACGGGAGCGGCCGGAGACTCGACCACGTCGGCCTGCTCCAGGCGCAGCATCGCGTCGAGCGACAGGCGCCCCGCCCCGTGGGCGAACACGGCCACAAGACCGGCCAGGTAGGCCAAGTCGAGCTCTGCACCCGGCATCGGCTCGGAGGAGATGATGCCGAGATCGGCCTTGACATAGAGGATGGCGCCCAGCATCACCAGGCCGAGCACGGCGCTGGCCAGACGGGTCCCGAGCCCGGCTTAGGAATCTTCCAGTTCGATCAGGTGCTCGATCGGAAGGTCCACGGTCACCGGGTCACCAACCCGCCAACGCCCATCGGCGGGCAGGTGGGCGATGACCGCGCCCGCCCCCTCGCCGATCGTCGCCTCGGCGAACGCCCCGACGAAGCGAAGCGCCGTGACCGTGCCCGTGATCGGGTTCGCCCCGCCACAGCCGACGCGCACACGATCCGGCCGGATCCCCCATCTCGATCGCCGGTGCCCTTCGAGCGGGCCGAGCGCGTTCGACGGACAGACCGCAAGGCATCGTTCGCCCACGTGCAACCGCCCGCCGTGCAGGGTGCCGCTCCATCGGTTGCTCACGCCGAGCAGCCGGGCGGTGCGTTCGCTGCGGGGCCGCTCGTAGAGCTCCTCAGGCGTGCCCTCGTCGCAGATCCGCCCACCGTCGAGCACCGCCAGGCGATCGCCCATCGCGAACGCCTCCGCCATGTCGTGGGTTACCACCACCATCGTCATCCCCAGCTCGCGGTGCAAGCCGATGACCAGATCCTGCAGCTCGCGGCGCACCGGGCCGTCCACACCGGCGAACGGTTCATCGGCCAGCAGCACCGACGGCTGCACGGCCAACGCCCGGGCCAGCGCGACGCGCTGCGCCTCACCGCCGGAAAGCTGACGCGGGTACCGCGATGCGAGCTCGTGGACGCCGACCATCCGCAGGTGCTCGAGCGCCGCCGCCCGACGCGCCGTGCGGCGCACACCCCGGACCCGAAGCCCGAACGCCACGTTGTCCGCCACATCGAGGTGATCGAACAGGTGCGGACGCTGCAACAGCATGGTCAGCGGTCGCCGGTGCGCGGCAACGCCGTCGAGCCGCCGCCCGGCGAGGTGCACCGTCCCGGCGTCGGCCGCCGTCAGCCCGGCGATGATGTGCAGCACCGTGCTCTTGCCCACCCCCGACGGTCCGAGCAGACAGGTCAGCGAACCGCTCGGCACGGTGAAGGACACCCCGTCGAGCACATCGTCGCCCTGACGGCTGAACCGCTTGCGCACGCCCTCGACGCGCAAGCTCATCTCCCGCCCCCCTCGCGCAGGCACACGGAGGCGACGGCCAGCGCGCCGACCGACGGCAGCGCGGCGCACAACGCCAGGACGGCGATCGTGGTCGGGTTGCCGCCCGATAACGCCGAGAACAACAACATCGTGATCGTAACGACCTGACCGCCCCCGGCCAGCAGCGTCAGGAGGTACTGGCTCCACGACACCAGGAACACCAGCGCGGCAGCCACCGCCAACCCGCCGGCCGCCGCGGGCAACGTGACCATTCGGAAGCGCTGCCACGGCGAGGCCCCGAGGACGGCGGCCTGGCGTTCCTGGTCGACGTCGGTGCGAACGAAGACCGCGGTGAGCAACGCCACCGCATACGGGAGCGTCGGCACCAGGTGGGCGACGACGACGCCGCCCATGCTGCTGCGCAGCGGGGTGTGCAGCAGCACGATGTTGACGCCCATCGCCAGGCCGACAGCGGGCAGCAGGCTGGGGAGGAAGAGCACACCGAACACGAGCCCGCGGGCCCGCAGCGACCGCCCGGCGAGGACCCGGGCCGCCGGCCAGCCCACGATGAAGGCGACGACGGTGACCGACGCGCCGACGGCGAGCCCGTCGGCGAGGGCGGCGAGCGTCCGGCGACGGCCGAGCACCTCCCCGGCGGGGTCGAACGTGAGCTCCCGGGGCAGGACGTCCGGGTAGAACCAGCCCCGGGACACGGCCTGCAGCGTCACGACGAGCAGCGGGAGCACCAGCACCGACACCGCGATGAGCTGCACGGCGAAGGACCCGGCCCGGACCGGGGCGCGCGTCGCCGCACGCACGGCCGCGCCGCTCACGACGGGCCCGCCGGCCGAACCAGCCACCGTCGCGTCAACGACCACACCAACGCGCCGGCGACGAGGCAGGTCGCGAGCAGCACCGTCGAGATGGCGAACGCCTCGGCGCGCGCCGCCAGATCCGGGGCGCGGAACCGATCGAGCGCCACCACCGCCAACGAGCGCGGGTTCTCGACCCCGAGCACGGCGGCGGGCTCGAACGCGCCGAGGGAGAAGGCGAAGACCGCCAGGCCGGCGGGCACGACCGCCGGCGCGACGGCCGGCAGGTAGACGTGGAGGAACCGATCCCCCGCCGAGGCGCCCAGCACGGTCGCCTGCTCCAGCTGCGCCCGCGTCGAGCGGCCGCTCACCGGCAGCAACGTCATCACGATGAACGGGATCTCCTTGGAGACGACGTGGGCGATGATGCCGATGCCCCAGCGGTCGTTGATCAACGCCGGGAACTGTGCCGGACGATCGATGAGCCCCAGCCCCGTCACCACCCGGGCCACCCATCCGGAGGCGGAGAACGTCGCCAGCAGGGCGACGGCCCACACCAGGTGCGGCACGCTCAGGTTGAGTTGCAGCAGACCGAGCTTGGCGGTGCGCCAGCGACCGGACGGTCGGGTCCACCGGAACCCGATCAGCAGGGCACCGGACACCGCCACCGCCGTACCGACCGAGGCCACCAGCACCGAGAAGCCGTACGACGTCGCGAACCCGGGGTGGCCCAGCACGGCGCGGTACGCGTCCAGCGAGGGACCGCCGGTCCGCCCCGCCTGGATGCCCACGCTGGCCAACAGCCCGGCCAGCAACGCCGCCGCGCTCAACCCGCCGACGATCAGCACGACCGGCGCAAGGCCCAGCAGCCCTCCTCGGTGACCGGACCGGGCGACGCCGGAGCTCACAAGCCGCCGAGAAGCGCTCGACGCCACCCCGTCTCGACGAGGTCCTGGTACTGCGGCGCGGTGTCGCCGACCAGCGCGGCCGCGAGCTGCTCCGGCGGGGTCGCCGCGTCCCCGAGCCTGGCGGCGGCGTCGCGCACTGCGGCCGCCGCGTCCTCATCGTCGACGCGGCCGGGATCGATGGCGTAGCCGAGCCCGAAACCGTGCTCCGGCAGGATCTGTCGGGCCTGCAGCTCAGGTTCCAACACCAGGTTCGCCAGCACCAGCGCCGCCGCCTTGTGCGACGCGTTCGAAGGGATGGCGAGGTAGTTGAAGTCACCGATCGAGTTGGCGTCGAACACGAACGCCTTTGCGGTGGACGGCACCAGGCCCTCCTCGATCAGCGCGCCCGGCCCGACCGCCGCCTGGGTGATGGTGAAGTCCACCTCGTCGTTGGCGAAGAGCCGGTGCAGCTCGTTCTCGTCGGCCGGGTAGGTCTCGCCGTTGCGCCACAGGCACGGCGCCAACTCCTCGAGATAGGACCACAGCTTCGGCGCCGCCGCATCCCAGCGGGCCTGATCGAAGCGCTGCCAGCCGTCCGACCCGGCCAGCTCGTACAGCGCGCCCTTCACGAACCTCGTGCCCTGGAACCCGCCCGGACCGGGCGCGACGTAGGTGAACCGCCCCGGGTTGGCGCAGGCCCAGTCCAGCAACGCCGCATAGGAGCGCGGCAGCTCCGCCGACGACATCCGGCCGCTGTCGTAGACGAGCTGGAACTGGGCTGAGGACCACGGGCTCTCGCGGTCGCCGACGTCGACCCCGAAGTCCTTGGCCACCGCCGGGTTGTCCCAGTCGACCAGCCTCGCGTTGGGCAGGCGCCGAGACCACCCGTCGAACAGCATCCCGGCGTCCGCCAACGTCGAGAAGTTCTCGCCGTTGATCCAGATCACATCGACCGCGCCCTGTTCCTCTCCTGCGGACTCCTCGGCCAGCACCTGGTTCACCGCGTCGACGGTGTCGGCCACCGGCACCCGGTTCAGGGTGATCCCGAACCGATCCCGCAGCACGGGCCCGTAGGTCTCGTCCACGAACCGGTTGATCGATTCCGACCCGCCCCACAGGTACCAGTTCACCGTCTCACCCCGAGCGTCGGCCAGCACGGCATCCCAATCGCTGACGTCGAGCTCGCTCGTCGCCCCACCGTCGGGCGTCGATCGCCCGGTGTCCTCCGAGGACGAACATCCGGCGGCCACCAGACCGCCGACCACGAGCGCCGCCAACGCGGCCCGCAACCCACGAACCTTCACCGTTCCTCCACACTGCGGACCAACCGACCCTGCGGCGACGCCGTTGACCCACGCAGCACCCGCTGCGCCCACCGCACCCGTTGCGCGACGGTGAGCGCCACCAGCACCGCCATCGTTCCGAACAACCACACCACCCGGCCGGGCAGAACCAGGAACAGCGCGTAGAGGGCGACGGTCTCGGCCCCTTCGACCAGGCCCGCCGGCATCCGGATGCTGGTCGGCTCACCGGAACCGGCGACGCCCTGCCCCCGTTTCTCCAGCAGAGCCGACAGGTACGCCCATGACATGGTGTTCACGTAGAACGATCCGAGCAGGACCGCGGTCGCCACCCAGACCGACCGGTGCCCGGCGTGCACCGCCAGACCGATCGGTACGGCGGTGTAGGCGACCGTGTCGGCCAGCATGTCGAGGTACCCGCCGAGATCGGTCGCCTCCCCGCGACGGCGCGCCACCAGCCCATCGAGCCCGTCGACCGTGCGGCCTCCCAACCACAGCACGAGCGACACCCAACCGTGCCCGGCGGCGGCCGTCACCGCGCACGCCACGCCACACAGCAGCCCGACGGCGGTTACCGCGTTGGCGCTGACGAAGCCCGCCACCCGGTCCGCCACCGGGGTCAGCAACCGGTCCTTCACCGGCCGCAACGCCAGATCAAACACGGGCGCGCTCGCGTCCGGGCGACCGCGGCAGCGCCACGGCCAGCGCCCGGTTCTCCGCCGGGTCGAGCAGGCAGTGCTGCACGCACGCGGGAACGAGCTCGCCGCGTTCGGGATGGGCCATCGAGTACACGCACGCCTCGAGGCGCTCCTGAGCGGCGAGGAGCTCAGGGTCGTCGGACCGCTCGCCGCGTTGCAGCAGCTCCCAGGCCGGCGCCACCACCTCGGCGTCCATGAACCGGTGCATCACGAACGTCATCGGTGCGATGCCGTGGCGCACCGCGCGCAACCCGCCGGCCCGGCGGGCGAACCGCCATCCGAACGCCACCGCGGTGCCGACCAAGCGGGGGCGACGCACCAGCAGCCGCGCGATCCGCAGCACCTTCACCGCCGTGGACGGCTCCGACAGGTAGTTGCCGGGCAGCGCCTCGAACAACGCATCCCGGGCGGCGAGATCGGCCGGGTCGTCCTCGTCGAGCAGCGGCACATACCGCTCGCCCACCCACGCGCCCCACGTCGTGCGGTTGCAGCGGAGGTCGCCGAACTGCAGCGCCCGATACGGCAGCGAACGACCGACGCCGGCCTCGATCTGCGCCCAAACGTCATCGTCGCTGATCGTTCGGAACCCCTCTGTCCAGCGCTGCTCGTTGCCCACGTAGGCGGCCGGCTGGAACGAGAACATCCGCCAGCCCTGACGGCGGCAACGCCGCACCACCTCCGCCACCTGACCGAGGTTCGCCGGGGTCACCGTCATGTTGTGCGCCAGGTAGGCCTTCACCCCGTGCTCGCGGCGCAACCGGTCGAACATCGCACAGAACGCCGCCCGGTGCAGGTGCAGCGCCGCCTCCGACCGGGGCTTCTCGGCGCCGCGGCGACCGAACATCGTCGTGTCGATGTGCGCCGCGAACGACAGGGACCGGAACCGGCGGCGACCGGCGGCGTCGAGCGCGACCTGCCGCAGGTACGCCTCGTCGAAATCGCCGTGCGTCATGCTCATCGGTACCCGGCCGTGGGCACGCATGGCCTGCAGCGCGGCCGCGTGGTCGGCGGGGGCGAGCAGGGACACCTCACCGCCGATCAACTGCGCGAAGGCTGCCGGACCGCGCTCGCTGGCCAGGAACGCCATCTGTGCGTCGACCGTGGCGACGGTGTGGGGACCGTCGACGCGCACCTTGTTGGCATCGCGTGAGTGGTAACACGGCTTGCAGGCGAAGTCGCACGCAGGGAACACGCCGTGGGTGCCCTCGCAGCCGGTGGAGCGGCGCCCGATCAGCTGACCCGGCGTCCGGGCGACGGCCGGCAACGCCGCCCAACGGCGCGCCGCCGCGGCGGCCGCCGCCTCGTCAACCGGCCGAAGGCGTCGCTCCCACCGTTGCACCCATCGCACCGCCGACACCCTGCTCAACCCGTGGGCCTCTCAACGCTCGCACCGTCGGGCCCGAAACCCGACCCGCAGCGAGCGTATTCCCCGGTCGCCCTCGAACAGGACAGGGACCGCGAGGCCGTTCGCCGTCGCCGCGCCGTGCCCGCTCAGGACCCTGCGCCGGCCGGCGGGCCCGGCGGGGTGATGCCGCACCGCTGGGCCTCGAACTGGGTCAACCGTTCGGCGGCGGCGACCGCATCGGGATCGGCGAACACCGCCCCGAGGTTGCCGTCGGCCGCCTCGAAAGCGTCGACGAACGCGGCCGCCGGCGATGCGATCTCGGCGGGCGCGAGCGAGGCGTACTCGGCGATCTGGGCCGAGGTCGGTGCCTGCGCTCCGTTGAGCGCAGCCGCGACCGCACAGAACGCGTCGAGCGCGTCCGCAGCTCCGGCCGACGTGGCCGCCGCCCGGTCGGCGACGGCGTCGCCGACCGTTGAGGCAGTGGAGGCAGTCGAGGCGCTGGACGCTGATCCGTCGTCGCCGCACCCCGCCGATGTGGCGATGGCGAGCGCGGTGAGCAGGACCGCGCCGAGCTTGGTCCGGGCGCGACGAACGTGGGAGTTGGGCTGCATGATGCTCCTTGCCAGGCGGTGGAACCGGTCCGAACGGCCGGTCTGGTTGTGTTGTCGCTCCGACCCCCGGTGTGGGATCACGGGGACCGCCCTTCAGCGGCCCGGCCGGCTGCGCCGAAGGGGGCGGGCGTCGAGGTGCACAGCGTGCACGATGGCGGCCACCGCCGCCCCGGCGCCGGCGACCCACATAGCGCTGCTCCGCTCCCAGTCCTCGTGCGGCCAGACCGGGAACAGCGGGAGCTGCTGCTCAAACGGACGAGCGATGGCGGCTGCGATGACGAGCGGCACGGCGCCGATGGCGAGCCGCCACCCCGGCCGGCCGCCGCCGTGGACGCGCCCGATGGTGCCGGCGGCGAGGCCGATCGCAGCGGCGACCGCGCCCTGCCCGGCGAGCAGTGCCAGGTGATCGGGCAGCCGGTCGCGCAGGAGCAGGTGGGCGAGCACCCAGGTCGCGGCGAGCGCCGTCGGGGTGGTGGAGCGTGCCGCGGTACGCCACCACAATGGCCGCGCCGCGACATCGACCACCGAGGCGCACCGCTCGTCCACCGCTCCGGCGGACGCGCCGCCCACCAACCCGATCGCCGCACCGTGCAGCGGCCACAGGGCCGCCGGCCACCTGGACACGACGATCAGGATGGCCACGACGAGCGCGTCGCAGCCGAGCAGGACGGGCCAGTTCGTCGCCGCCCGAGCGTAGGCCGCGGCGGGACGCACCGGGCGCGGCATGGTCATCCGCCCCAGACCGGCCCGTCTCCCGACCGGGGGTTGACCAGGGTTTCGGGGGTGCCCGTCCACATCGCCAGCAGGCAGCACACGACGGCGGCGGCGACCAGCCCGGTGAGGACGACCATACTGCGCGGTGTCCTGGCGGCGGGATCGCCGCGCAGCGCGACGCAGGCGCCGATCCCGCACAGCGCGAGCAGGTAGGCGACCCACCACCCCGGCGATCCGGTCAGCACGATCGATCGCTGCGGATCGCCCTCGATCCCGAACGGGCCACCCCAATAGGTCCACGGCATGACGACGCGCGCCCGGCGCAGCGGTTCGAACAGACCCTGGAAGACGATGACCACGGCGACGGTCGCTACGGAGGCGACGATCGGCGCCGCCGCCCAACGCACGCGGCGGGCGATCACCACCCCGAGCACCGGCCCGCCGAGGCAGCTCAACGCACCGAGACCGAACCACGTGGCGGCCACCCATCGCTGCGACATCAGCGCGCTGTACCCGTCGGGCCGGGGCGGCACGGCGAACGAACGGGCGAAGGTCACCGCCACGAAGCCGAGGCCGGCGGTGAACGGGACGAGGCAGGCGATCAGGTGGGCGAGCGTGCGGTGGCCCTGCCCAACCGGGGTGGGTCCGGCAACGTCGGCGCAGCGGTCCGACGCCCACACCCGCTGCGAGCTCACGGTGATGCCGGCCAGACCGATCAGCGCGGCCGGGGCGATCATCGACAGCTCGTCGGTGGGCTCGCCTCCGTCCAGGTACGGCAGCAACGCCGCGTAGGTGAGCAGCACGCCGATCACGAAGCCAGGCCGCCGGGCGTAGCGCGCGACCTCGATGCGGGCGAGATCGGCCCAGGCGGCGCGTCCGGCGCGATCGTCGCGGTCAACGGGTGCCCGCCGCTGTGGCTCGGTGGTCGTCATGCCCCACCTCGCAAGGCGCCGGGTCCGACGAGGAGCAGGTAGGCATCCTCGACCGTCGGCGCGGCGGCCTCGGCGCCGGCCGCCGGCGTCCCTCCCACCGAACGGACCCGTCCGCCCGGATCCCGCCACGAGGCGACCGCCCCGGGCGCCGTCCGCTCGTGCAGCGAGACCCTGCCCTGCGCCGTCCCCACGAAGGCGGCGACATCACCGTCGAAGACGATCCGTCCCGCGGCGAGCACCAGCACCCGGTCGCACACCGCGGCGACATCCTCGGTCTGATGGGTGGCGAGCACCACCGTCGCGGCACGGCCGAGCCCCGACAGGGTGGCGCGAAACGTGGCGCGCTGCTCGGGGTCGAGGCCGGTGGTCGGCTCGTCGAGCACGAGCAGCTCGGGCCGGCCCAGCAGCGCTTGCGCGAACGCCAGCCGTCGGCGCTGTCCGCCGGACAGCTTGCGGACCTTGATCGTCGGCCGATCGTCGAGGCCGACGACCTGCAGCACCCGGCGCACCTCGTCGTGGCGAGCCCGCCGGTCGTCCCACTCCTTGAGCACGGCGATGTAGTCGAGGAACGAGAACGCTGTCATCGACGAGGGGAACTCGACCTCCTGGGGGAGGAACCCCAGCCGGCGACGGATCTCGATGCGGTCCGCCAGGGGACCGTCGGCGCGGCGTCCGAGCACGGTGATCTCCCCGTCGTCGGGGGACAGCGCCGTGCTCAGCAGCTTCAGCAGGGTCGTCTTGCCGGCGCCGTTCGGCCCGAGCAACGCGACGATCCCCTGCCGGAGCTCGAAGGAGAGCCCGTCGAGCACGACGGCGCGGCCGTAGCGCCGGCTGACATCGGTGAGGCGGACGGTCGGGTCCATGGTCGGTTCCCTTCAGCTGCGGTGGATCGACGAGACGTCCGCCGGCGAGTGCAGGCGCCGCTGGAGCAGGACGGCGGCGGCGCACCCCACCGCCAGCGCGGTGAGCTGCGTCGTCGGGGCGTTGATCGCCCACGGCGTCTCACGCAACTGCCAGCACCCGACCACCGCCGCCCACCCCAGCGACACGAACACGGCCGGCCGCATGGGATCGGTCCAGGTGGTGGCGGCGATCACGAGCAGCGTGCACGCCGCGCTGGGCAGCAGCCAGCCGACCGACGCCCATGGCCGCGCCAACACGACCGCGCCCAACGCAACGGCCGGCGGCACGGCGGTGGCGACGACGTAGGAAGTGCGCCACAGCAACATCCGGGCCGGCTGGTAGGGCGAAGTCGTCTCCAACAGCGACATACCGTGTGGCATGGCCCGATAGGTGGCCGCCACACCCAGCGGCGGCAACAGCGGCGCCAGCACCAGGAACGCGGCCGGCGCGGTGCTGACCGGGCCCAACGCCGCGGCGAGCGCGGACAGCGCCAGCACCAAGGTCGACGCGATCGTCCACTGCCGGCTCTGCGCCCCGATCATGCGCAGCACCGCTGCATCCGGCTCCCCCAAACCCAGCCGCAGCAGCCACGAGGTCAGCCGGCCGATCGGCGGTTCCACCACCCGGGTCTCGATCCGGGCCCAAAGCCGCTCGGGGTCGAGCGCGCCGTCCGGCCGAACGCTGAGCCCACCGATCCTCGAACGGCAGCCATCGCAGCGCACGGCGTGCGCCTCCACCGAGGCGCGCTCGACGGTCCCCAGCATCCGGGCGGCATAGGCGGCGGCCACCCGCTCGTCGATGTGCCAGCCGCTCATCGGAGCTCTCCCAGCTCCAGCGCCGGACGGCGCAGCTCGGCCCGCAACAGCGCCTTCGCCTTGCGGATCCGTCCTTTGACGGTGCCCTCCGGCAAGCCGAGCAGCCGGCCGGTCTCCCTCGCCGTCAATCCGTCGAACACCATCGCCTGCACCACCTCCATCAACTCCGGTGACAACTTGGTGAGCGCCACCGCTGCGTCGCTCAACCCGATCTGCTCGACCACCAGCTCCTCGGCACTGCGCGCCGTGCCCGTCGCCGGCAACGGCGCCGGGCGGGCCTGGCGTCCAGCACGCCGCAGGTGGGTCACCAGCCGTCGGATGCCGATGCCCCAGATCCACGCCCCCACGTCCCCCTCGCCGCGCCAGCGCGCCGCTGTCCGCCATACCGCAAGGAACGTGTCCTCGACCGCGTCGGCGACGAGCGCATCGTCATAGCAGCGCGAGCGCAGGCGCGCCACCAGCCAGGGTGCGTGTCGGTCGTAGAGGCATCGCAGCGCGGCCGTGTCCTCGGCGGCGATGGCGGCGACAAGGGCGGCGTCGTCCCAGCGATCGAACGCCCGATCACGAGCCATCGCACCCCCTGGCGGCAGCGGCGAACGAGCCGGGACGCGTCGGCGTCCGGTGGGCGGCATGGTTCGTCGCTCGAGTTCCGATGGCCATCATCATCGACGTTGTCGCCGCAGCCGGGCGATCGGGATCACGGCGGCGGACTGGCATCGGCACGCTTGCATCGACCGGTACGGCGCGCCGATGATCGGGTCCATGACCCTGGGGCCGACCGAGCTGATGCGCACGTACCTCGTGGAGGTCGTCGCCAACGGCCGCCTCGAACTGCTGGACGAGCTGGCCCAGCCCGACATGGTGGACGAGGCCAACCAGGCGTTCGGCGGGCCGCCCGGACGGGCAGGGCTGGTGGCACATGTGGTCGGCTTCCGACGCAACGTCGGCGAGCTGGCCGTCAACGTCGATCGGATCGTCGCCGGTGACGCCGAGGTGATGGCGTGGTGGTCCTTCACCGGACGCCACGTCGGCCCGTGGCTGAACCGCCCGGCGACCGGCCGGGAGTTCTCCGGCACCGCGTTCAGCTTCTTCGATCTGGCCGACGGCCGGATCAGTCGCTACCGGGTGTGGTTGCACGCCCTGCTCGACGAGCCAGTCGTGTTCGACTCCTCGCGGCCGGACCTCGGCCGCTGACCCGGCGCGGCGGACGGCCGGCGTTGCGAGCTGCCGGGTCGGGCCGTCGTGTCGGAGCCGATGAGTTCGATCCTCCTGCACCGTCGGTGCAGACGCTGACCGAGACGACAGGAGCGAGCAGATGACCGAGATCGCCGAGCGGTTCCGGCGCGTCGCAGCGGGCCTGACCCGCACCATCGATGCCGTGCCCGGGGACGCGTGGGCGAACCCTTCGCCGTGCGCCGGCTGGGACGGGCGCGACGTGATCCGCCACCTCGTCGACTGGCTACCGGGGCCGGGGTTCCTCCTGGGCACGTTCGACGTCGCGACGGCGCCCATCCCGTCGGTGGACGACGATCCGGCGGGGGCGTGGGCTGCGGTGCGCGACGCGATCCAGCGAGCGCTCGACGATCCGGCGGTGGCGCTGCGCGTCGAGGACTGCGGGCCGGCCGGGACGCTCTCGTTCGAAGCGGCGGTCGACATGACCTGCACCCCTGACGTGCTGATCCACACGTGGGATCTCGCCCAGGCCGCCGGGATCGACGTCGAGCTGGACCGCGAGCAGGTCGACCGGCAGGCGGCGGCCATCGACGCCCTGCCGCCGTCGGTCGACGCCGCGATGCGCGCCAGCGGCCACTTCGGGCCGCGCGTCGAGGTCCCGCCCGATGCCGACGCCCTGACCCGGCTGCTGGCGTTCTACGGTCGGCGCGCCGCCACCTGATCGCGCCTCGACGCGCCGTGGCCGGTGGGCGACACCGGCGGGCCCGGCCCCTTATGCTCCCATCCGGTCACACGACGACAGGAGACGAGGGTGGAACTCGCGGAGTTGGTGCGGCAGCGTCGGAGCATCCGGGGCTACCGGGAGGATCCGGTGCCCAAGGAGCTGATCCGGGAGATCATCGAGATCGCGGCCGGCGCACCGTCGTCGATGAACACCCAGCCGTGGCACTTCCACGTGATCGCCGGTGAGCCCCTCGAGCGGATCCGTGCGGAGAACACCGAGCTGATGATGGCCGGCGCGCCGCTGCGCCGCGAGATCCGCCTGCACCGCAAGTACGAGGGCGAGCACCGCGACCGCCAGGTCGAGATCGCCTACCAGCTGTTCGACGCCATGGGCATCCGCGAGGACAAGGCGATGCGCCAGGACTGGATGATGCGGGGCTTCCGGCAGTTCGACGCACCGGTGTCGATCGTGGCCACCATCGACCGCAGCCTGGAGGAGTCCACCGTGGCGTACCTCGATGTCGGCGCCGCCGTGCACGCCCTCGTGCTCGCCGCGTGGGAGCGAGGGCTGGGCACGGTGATCAACGGGCAGGGCATCAGCCAGTCCCCGGTGGTCCGGGCCCATGCCAACATCCCCGAGGACGAGATCATCGTGACCTGTGTGGCGATGGGCTGGCCCGCCGACGACTTCGCCGCCAACGACGTCAAGGCGGCCCGTCTGCCCGTCGATCGCGTCGTCAGCTTCGTCGGCTTCGACGACTGAGGTCGCCGCTGACCGGTTGAGCACAGGCTCGAGCGGCGAGCCCTTGTACGCGATGAAGGGTCGCGGTGTTGAAGGTCTGACGCCGGAGCCGCTCACCCTGGGGCGTCCGCGGGGCCGGCCAGTGGGGCCGCGGTGCTGCGGGGAGGGCCGGTTGGACAGCCCGTAGGCACGAAATCGAACTGGAATCGTTGGATTCGAGTGCTGCGCACCCGGCGGACCCTCCGGCGCGTCGCCGGCGGGCAGGATGGTGGCGGCGCACGGGAGGGCGAGCGACGATCGTGTCGTGTGACCGGATCCGAGATCGAAATCGATTACGACCATAAGGGAACCCACCTCGACGACCTCGCCCCACCGGCCTGCGCGGAGGCCGCCCACCACCGGGCGTCCCCGACATCCCGGACCGACCGACCGACCGGCCGGCGCGCGCCGTCCCACGTAGCATTGCGTCGGCACACGATCGAGCCGGAGTCCAAGTGGTGGCCAACCTGCGCGGCGCCCGTCGCCGAGTCGACCTCGAGGGCACGTGATCGCGGCAGCGACCGCGGCCGGGGGGCGCCGTCGACGGCGGTGGCTCGCCGTGGTGGTCGCCGGAACGGCGGCCGCTGGGATGGTGGCCGCCGGGATGGTGGTCGCCTGTGGCACCGCGAGCGACCGGGTCAGCGCACCGGATCTCACCACCCCAGCCGATGCCGGCACCGACCAGCCGACATCGAAGCCGCAACCCACCGCGACGAGCGGCCCCACGACCGACGCGACCCTGACGAGCGCACCGACCACCGCGCCCGTCGAAGCGGATGCCGGCGCGGCGGACGGCAGCGGAGCCGACGGGCCGTTCGGACGGGGCCCCGGCCGCGGGTCCGTCGCGCCAGCACCGCCGGCGGGTCCGTTGGTGGACGGCACCACGGGACAGGCGCGGGCTGCGGTCGCCGTCAAGATCGACAACATCGCGGAGGCCTGGCCCCAGGCCGGGATCAACCAGGCGGACATCACCTTCGAGCTCCTGGTGGAGGGTGTCAGCCGGTTCGCCGCGGTCTTCAGCAGCGAGGACGCCGGGCTCATCGGGCCGGTGCGCAGCGCCCGCACGAGCGACGTGAACCTGCTCTCGATGCTCAACCGGCCCTGCTTCGCCTTCTCGGGCGGCAACGCGGCGGTGGTGCAAGCGGTCGACGCGGCACCGCTGGTCGACGTCAGCGCCGAGGTGACCAGCAGCGCGTATTTCCGCTCGGACGACCGGGTGATCCCGCACAACCTCATGACGTCGTCCGCCGGGCTGCGGGCCGTGTGCGAGGGATCCGGCACGCCGAGCCCGATCTTCGCCTACGGCGGCGGACCGGACCCGCGAGGGGTCGAGGTGGGCGGGGTCGCGCTGCGACTGGGCGCATCGACGTCGCGGTTCGTGTGGGACCCACCGGCGGCGCGCTGGTTGCGCTTCGTGGACGACTTCGCCCAGGTCGACACCGCGGGCGTGCAGGTGAGTCCCGCCAACGTGGTGGTGCTCGATACCGGCTACCTCCCGAGCCCGGCCGACAACCGCTCCCCCGAAGCCCAGAGCCTCGGCTCGGGCGGCGCCTGGGTGCTGGTCGACGGTCTGGCCGTGTCGGGCACATGGCAACGGTCGAGTCCCACGGAGCCCTACCGCCTCCTCGGCGAGGACGGCGCCCCCATCACCCTCCGCCCCGGCCGCACCTGGGTGGTCCTCGCCCCTTCCGGCACGGCTCAGTTGCTCGGCCGCTGAACGGCTGCGCCGCCCCGGGCACCGTTGAGCACACGAAGCAGGAGCTCGTCGAGGTGGAGACCAGAACCGATCGCGCGCCAGCGGGTGGCCTGCGAGCGGGCGCGTTGACCGTGGAGTACGGTCCCGCCGGTTCAACGGCACGAACGGGGCGTGGGGCTGTGGCCAAAGAGGTGGACCGCAACTGGCTCTTGGTCGCCGGGGCGTTCGGCGCCACCTCGGTCGCCTTCCTCGGGCTGTTCAACTTCGGCATCTTCCTCGACGCGCTGACCGCTGAGTTCGGCGCAGGCAAGGGGCCCACGGCGGCGGTGTTCTCGGTGACCACCTTCGTCTACTACCTGTCCGGCATGGTGGCCGGCCGGCTGGCGGACCGCCACGGGCCGCGCCCGATCATCATCGCCTCCGCCGTGCTGGTCGGCACGGGCTTCATCGTCGGGTCCCAAGCCCGGTCGTTGTGGCAGCTCGCGCTGGTGTGGGCGCTCACGCTGGGGCCCGGCGTGGGCGCCAGCTACTCGCCGCTGGTCGCGGCGGTGGGCGCCTGGTTCGTCCGCCGCCGCACCCTGGCGCTCGGCATCGCCCTGGCCGGCTCGGGTACCGGCATCCTGGTCGGCGCGCCGATCTGCAGCTTCCTGGTGCGCCACTACGGCTGGCGGAGCTCGTTCCTGGGGTTGGGGTTCGGCTCATCGCTGGTGTTGGGAGCGTGCGCGTTGACCGCATCGGCCCGTCCCGGCGCCTCGCACGGGCCGATGGCCCCGATCGGCCCGTTGCTGCGCACCCGCACCTTCAAGTTGCTCTACCTGGCCGTCGGGTTGCTCTCGGTGGCGTTCTTCACGCCGTTCGTCTTCCTCGCGTCCTACGCGCAGGACCAGGGCATCGGCGCGGCGACCGCCTCCATCATCGTCGGGCTCATCGGGGTCACCAGCACCCTCGGCCGGCTGGTGCTGGCCGGAGCGGGCGGCCGCCTCGGGGAGGTGCGCACCTACCAGGTGTGCCACGGGCTGATGGCCCTCGCCTTCCTGGTGTGGCTCTTCGCCGGCGGCTCGGTGGTGGCGCTGCTCACCTACTCCATACTGATGGGTATGGGCTACGGGGGCTTCGTCTCGCTCGCCCCCGCCGTGCTGGCGAGCGAGTTCGGCCCCGAGCGGCTCGGAGGGCTGATCGGCACCCTCTACAGCGCGTTCGCCTTCGGCAGCGCATCCAGCCCACCGCTCATCGGGTGGCTGACCGACAGCGTCGGTGCGGCCGCAGGCGTCGCCGTGGCGCTGACTGCGTCGATCGGCGCGTTCGCCGCCACGATGGCGCTGCGAGCCGGCGCGCCATCGCCCGACGACGCTGCGATCCCCTCCCCCACCGGGGGCTGACCACAGCGCGGACCCGGACGGGCCCGCCCGACCGGTCAGTTGAACGTGCTGCCCTCGAGGTTGGCGCCGCGGATCGCGTCGATCAACCCGCTCCAGCCGGAGTCATCGGCAGGCAGCCAGCGGGCGAGGTGTTCGAGGCGCATCATCTCCGCCACGCCGGGATCGGCGGGGTCCATCGCGGTGAGCAGCTCCACGAAGCGAGCCGCGGTGTCCTCGGGCAGTTCGGGGCGGGCGGTGAACGCACAGTGGCAGAACGGTTCGCTGCGCCACACGATGGCGATGTCGTCCTCGGAGAGGCCACGCTTTCGCAGCAGGTGCGCGAGCCACGGCTCGAAGATGATGCCGGCGTCGGCCCGGCCGTCCTTGACCGCGTCGAAGATCAGGAAATCGTCGATCCAACGCACACCGTTCGATGCCGCCCGAGGTTCGAGCGAGGCGTGACGGCAGTCGGTCTCGAGGTCGAACCCTTGCGCTCGGAGCTGGTGGCCCGGGATCAGCCGCAGCTCGGTCGACGTCGGCACACCGACCGCCACGGTGCGACCCCGGAGATCGTCGAGCTCGGCGATGTCGGAGGACCGCAGGGCAACGATGACCGAGGCGACATCCTGGTCGGTATCGCGCATGGCGAGCGTGCGACACGCCCCGCCGCTCACCAACAGGCTCTGCGCGTGCGCCATCGGGGCGTTCCAGGCCACGTCGACCGCACCGTCGAGCAGGGCCCGGTCGAGCGCGTCGTAGGTCGAGTAGAGCGCGTACTCCACCGCCATGCCGTGCTCGTTGAACCAGCGGCGGATGGCGTTCCAGATCACCACCACGTTGGCGGGATCCGCGGCGGTGGCACCGATGAGCAACGGTCGGGAGTCGTTCATGCACTCATCCTCGCTCACGCGGGCCTCGGCCGGCGATGCGTCTGTCGGCGCGGCCGTGGCGTGATGACGAGTGGACCTGGCTTCATCCGGCCGGACAGGCCACGTTCCGCCGACTCGCGGCGCTCGG
>JADLEF010000393.1 GCA_020846295.1 Acidimicrobiales bacterium | reverse complement strand
GACGGCGCTCCCGATCGGTGAGCCCGCTCGTCGGGCACTGCGCAACGAGGGGCTCCACGGTCTCGACGACCTCGCCGCACTGACCCGCGGCCAGCTCGCTGCCCTTCACGGCATGGGGCCCAAGGCGATGAGCGTCCTCACCGAGCGGATGCAGGAGCGCGGACTGGCCTTCGCCGAGGACTGAGGTCCCCGCTCACCAGCGTCTGGGATCTCCGCTCACTGCATGAGGTCGATGCCGCAGTACGCCAGCACCGCCGGGCCCAGCGCTACGCCGCATCCGCTGAGCTCAGATAGCACGTCGTCGCCTCGGCCGGGCAGTAGCGCGTGCCGCCAACGACGAGCCTGATGCTCAGCGGGCTCGCGCTCATCCCCGCCTCGTTGAGCGCCACGCGCAGGGCCGACGGGTCGACCTCGGGCGGCGGGCCGAGAGCGGTCACGATGATGACGCTGTTGACCACCTCGACGCCGACGATCTGCCACCCGGCGTCGACAGCCCACTGCTCAGTGACCGGCTTGGCCTGCCGGGTGCTCGCCTGGTCCTGCGCCACCGAGACGCTGCCGATCGTGAGCGGCACGGCGACGAGGAGCACCAGGCCCACCACCGCAGCGAGCGTGCCCCCACTCATGCGCCCGACGGGGTGGCCGACGTCCTTCGCCGTGTCGCGCACGCGGTACAGCAGCAGCACGATCGTCCCGGTGGCCACGATCGCCGCCACATTGGTGCCGAACAGCAGTCCGGCCTCCGCCGCGTCCGCATACCTGCCCACGCCGAGGAGCAGGCCGACGACGGCCAGCGGCGGCACGAGCGAGATCGCGATGGCGACACCCGGGAGCGTGTCGGAGATGTCGGAGCGCACGAGGGCGAACGCACCCACGGTGCCGGTCGCCAGGGCGGCCACCAGGTCGATGAGCTTGGGGCTGATCCGGCCCGACACCTGCGAGTTGCCGAGGTAGTCGTCGAGGGGGTGGGAGAACATGCCGATGAGAAGGGCGATGGCGATGACGGCCAGAGCGCCGCCGACCACCAGGAGGAGGCTCTTGATCAGATGCGGCCGATCCGACAGCACCACGGCGAGCGCGATGCCGAGGATCGGCGTCATGAGCGGGGCGACGATCATCGCCCCGATGACCGTCGCAGTCGAGTCGGCCACGACGCCCGCCGTGGCGATCACGGCCGCCAGGACGAGCAGGACCCAGAAGCGGCTGGACGGGCGTCCTCGGATCGGTCCGTCGATGAAGAGCGACCCGGTCATCCGGGAGATGTCGGTACCGGTGAGCGCGCTCATGGACGATCCCCTCCGTCCGCCCGCGTTGGCGGATCCTCACCGCATCGTGGCGGCAGGACAGGGAGCTTCGGGTTGCGACGCGCCGGGACCCGACCTGGGTCAGCCCGGGCAGATGCGGCGGATCAGCGGCTCGGGATCGACGGCGTCGGACTCGCCGCCACTGCGCCAGTACTCGAAGTGCAGGTGCACCGCCCCGGGTGACCCCGTGTCGCCCATGAGCCCGATGACGTCGCCGGCGTCGACGCGCTGGCCGCCCCGCACCAGGACCTCGTCCATGTGGCCGTAGTAGAACTTCGAGCCGCTCTCGCCACGCATGACGATCTGGAGGGCGCCGTTGTCCTGCTTCTTCGTGCGGTCGATGACGCCGTCCTCGATCGCGTAGATCGGGGTGCCGCGCTTGCCGCCGAGGTCGATGCCGGTGTGGATCCGCTCGCCGCGATCGGCGCCCCAGCCCTCGCCGTAGGTGAAGTTCTCGGTCGGGCACACCCGGGCACCGCTCGCCTTGGCGGCGGCGGCGGGTGCAGCGAGGGCGAGTCCGGCCAGCAGCGCGGACGTGGCGACGAGCACGGGCAGAGCGGGGCGCACGGGTCCTCCCGGGGGGAAGCGGACGGGGCCCGGCCGACGTTACCGGTTCGTTATCTTTCCGGCCACCCGGTCGGACGAATCCGCCCGTCTCCTCCGGGGCCGCACCGTGCATCCCAGGCGGGACATCGGCCTCGAGAGCCTCCTACGAGGGCCGGCTCGGAGCCCCCGGTGCCTCGATCGCCCGGAGCACCAGTGGCTCAGGCATGAGGTCCAGGAACCGGGTGATGCCGGCCACGACACTGCGCACACCTGAGATCAGCATGCGCCCACGGTACGTCGGATCATCGAAAATATCAAGCACACTTGACATCCACGCCGCAGGAACGTCAAGTATCTCCTGCAGTCAGTCTCGGGACTGCCAGACCTTGCGCGAGGATCCGACCGACGCGGCCAGGCTCCGGCCGTTCTTCCAGACGGCGGCCGCCGGCATTCCCGCACTCGCCGAGACGGCCCGCACCATCGCCAGTACGGCGGGCTCGGAGGCGCTCTCGACCACCTGGGCGATGTGCGGCTCGAAGCCGACGGGGACCCGCCCTGACGCGAGCGCCTCGACCAGCACCTTGCGCGGCAGCTTCTTGCGGCCCTTGCCGCTGACCGCGCGGGCCACCTCGTCGAGGGCGGCGTCGTCGCTGGCGCGGTCGACCTCGGATGGCAGGCCGACCGGCACCCCGAGCACGGCCAGCAGGGCGAGCAGCTTGGCCGCACCGATCTCGATGTCGCGTCCGCTCTCCAGGTAGTTGAGGGTCGCCCGCGAGATCCCGACCATGCCGGCCAGGTTCTTCTGGCTGATCCCCGAGGCCCGTCGGTAGGAGCGCACCAGGGTGCCCACGGTTGCCACCTTGATGGTGGGGCGGTCCTTCATGCTCGAAGGGTAGGGGTGCTCCCGGCCACGTGCACGGTCCCGGCAGCAGTCGATCCACTAGCGTGCGACCTGTCGAGCCTGGGGAGTGCGCATGAAGCGTTGGTGGCCGCTGGTTGCACTGGCCTCGGCCCAGTTCGTCATGGTGCTCGACCAGTCCGTGATGAACGTCTCGATCAGCACGCTGGTCGACGACTTCGACACCACCGTCACGACCATCCAGGCGGTCATCACGCTCTACTGCCTGACGATGGCGATGTTCATGCTCACGGGCGGCAAGATCGGCGACATCATCGGCCGGCGCCGCGCCTTCGTCATCGGCCTGGTGATCTACGGCTGCGGATCCGCGCTCACCGCGGTCGCGCCCACCGTCCAGGTGCTGACCCTGGGCTGGTCGATCCTCGAGGGCATCGGCGCGGCCCTTGTCATGCCGGCCCTCGTCGCGCTCATCGCGGGCAACTACCAGGGCAAGGAGCGCAACACCGCCTACGCCGTGATCGGCGGCGTGGCCGGAGCCGGCATCGCCATCGGCCCCATCCTCGGCGGCTGGGCCACCACGGAGCTGTCGTGGCGCATCGTGTTCGTCGGCGAGGTGGT
>JADLEF010000392.1 GCA_020846295.1 Acidimicrobiales bacterium | reverse complement strand
CGCTCCTCCGGGAACGACCTTCATTGCGGCATGTGGCCGGTGCCGCCCTGCCCAGGCATCCCCGCCGCTTCGCCGCTCCTCCGGGAACGGCCTTCATTGCGGCGGTTGAGGTGGCGGCCACGTTGGGGAACGTGTGAAGCGGCTCCTGGCCGACACCGGCCCGTGTCCGATCGGCGCTGTGGGGTAGCTCCACTTCGTCTCGTCTACGGAGATTGCGATCTCGGGTGACGGTAGTGCTGCTCTTGTGGTGATTGGCCCGCCGGAGACCTGAGGAAGAGGTTGCCGGAAAGGTGCACACCCACGATCCAGGGGCGTGGACGAATGAGGGACGTCACTTCTTCGTTTCATTCGGATGCCGAGCGCTCGCCTTCGTCACCCAGACCCGCTTCTTTTCGTCGTCGATGGCGTACCAGACGCGGGCTCCTCCTGCCATTTCGAACTGCCACTGGGCAAGCTCGACGCCGCCGACCCTCGCTTTGTCAAGCGGCCGCTTCAATGGGCCTTGGTGCTGACGGTTCGGCGTGTAGCGAGGATCGACAGTGAGCCGGTCGTAAAGGTCACGCAACGGACCCGGCTGCTGCTTGCACAGCACATCCCAGCCAGCAGCGGCCTGGCTGTCGGCGAGAAGGATCTCCCATTCGCCGGCGAGCGTCGGCCTCGGTGCCGGGCTGTTGCGTTTGCTCACTATGGTCTCGAGGCGGCTGTGCCGAGAGGCTCGTCGATGACGGCTGGACGTTCACCGTCAGCGAGCGCTCGGGCTGTGCGCCGCCAGTCGTTGAGAAGGTCGGTCAACGCGTTGTAAGAGCCGAGAGATTCACACATCTCCATCACAGGTCCGACCTCTGCTGCGAAGGCAAGACGAGCGTCTTCGGGAAGAGCGCGGGTCCAGGGCCAAGCTGTCGCCAGGACCAGAGACACGTGGTCGGGCTCGTCCACCTCGGTGAGTGCGGATAGAAGGCGGCACAGGTCGCCGAGGACTCCGGTGGATTCAATGGAAGGTCGTGCGCTCAGGCGCAGCGTTTGAGAGCCACGAACGACAGTCACCTCACCGTAGGTGTCGACTGCCGCTCCGACCTCGCCGGATCGCCGTCCTAGTTCCGACCATTGGAAACTGGGGGCACCGATCGAGTTCATAGCGCGCCACGGTACCGGCAAGGTAGCCCATCCGGCAACCAAGTTCAGCGTTTTCGCCGCGAATTCTCGGCATGGGCCCACATGCCGTTCGTCACCTCCCACCGCTACCTCTCCTGTCTCGCCCGCTCTCTCTCCTCCGCCGGTCGCCGTGCCGCGAGGGCGACGAAGCCTCACCGTCGCAATGGCGAGCTGGGACCCTGGCCATCGGCCGCTGTAGCCGCTCGCCGACCCGACCGACCCGCACGGCATGATCAGCGGTGCGTCGGTCCCTTCGTTGCGATGAAGTGCCGGCGATCGGCCGTAGTCTCCGAGGCAGGTATGCGGCGTCCGCAGGCAAGTGGGTGGTCATGACGGGGTTGATGGCACAGGCGTCGACGGCTGCGGCGCCCACCGGCCTGCCTGGCGATCAGGTGGCGGCGTTCGTCTTCCTCGGCATCACGCTGATCATCGTCGCCGCCCGGTTGTGCGGAGCGGCGGCGGTGAAGCTCGGCCAGCCGCGGGTGGTGGGCGAGATCGTGGCCGGGGTGCTGCTCGGGCCGTCGCTGCTCGGTCCGAGCCTGCTGGTGTGGAACAACGCGCCCGCTGCGCTGGCCTGTGAGCGGGCGCTGGCGCCCACCGGTGGCGTGGCGTCGATCTCGTCGTGCCTGTTCCCCCCGCAGGCCCGGCCGGTGCTCGGTGTCATCGGGCAGCTGGCCCTCGTGCTGTTCATGTTCCTGGTCGGCCTGCAGCTCGACCTCGGCCAGCTCAAGGGCCGGGTGACGGGGGTGGTGAGCGTGGCCGTCGGGGTGGTCGTGGTGCCGCTGGCCGCCGCGTTCACGCTGACCCCGCTGCTCTACGACGCCCCGTTCGTCGCCAACTTCGGGACCGACGCCGCGCCGTCGAGGCTGGCCTTCACGTTGATGATCGGGGCGATGCTGTCGGTGACCGCGTTCCCGGTGGCGGCGCGCATCCTGCAGGAGAAGGGCCTCGACCGCACCGACATGGGGGCGGTGGGCATCGCCGCCTCGGGCCTGGTCACCCTGTTCATGTTCCTCGCCGTCGGGGTGGCGCGCGGGGTGGCGGCCGACGCGGCGGCCTCGGACCAGCTGCGTCGCTTCGTCGGCGCCGCGCTGTTCCTGGCCGTCATGTTCGTGGCGGTGAAGCCGCTGCTGGCCCGCCTCGTCGACGCCGTCGGTGGGACCACCAAACTGACCGGTACGGTCTTTGCCTCGTGCGTGGCGGTGGCGATGGGCTCGGCGTACGCCGCGGACCGCATCGGCATCAACGTGATCGTGGGCGGGTTCGTGGCCGGCGTGGTGATGCCGCAGCGCGCCCGGCTCGAGCCGCAGCTGGCTGCGAGGCTGCAGGAGCTCACGGTGACGATCCTGCTGCCGGTGTTCCTGGCCTTCTCCGGCCTGCAGACCGACTTCACCAAGCTCGGCGCTGACGTACTGGTCGGTCTGGCCGCCTTCATCGTGGTCGGCGTCGTGTCGAAGTGGGGGGCGGGCGCGCTGTTCGCCCGGCTCGGTGGGCTCTCCTGGGCGGAGGGCAACATCATCGGGGTCCTGATGAACTGCCGGGGCCTGCTGGTGCTGGTGGTGGCGCTCATCGCGTTGAACCAGGGGGTGATCTCGGCGCCGATGCAGGTCGGCGCGGTGCTCATGGCGCTGATCACCACGGCCATGACCGGCCCGCTCATCGACCGTTTCACCGAGCGCGCCACCGAGGCCCCGGCAGCGGCCCCGGCGTGAACCGCCGCCGCTACTGCTGCAACGAGGTCTCGAAGGTGGCGGTGAGCTCGCCGAGGGCCAGCTGGTCGCCGGGGCGCAGCACGTAGGGCTGCTGGGCGGCGAGGCGCACCCACTGGCGGCGTGGTTCGTCCCACACGAAGGTGCCGTTGGTCGAGCCTTCGTCGACGAGGTGCACGTCCCATCCCTCGAGCCGGATCGACGCGTGGACCCGGGAGAGGCTGGGCCCCTTGCTCATGGGCACCAGCGCCTCGGCCCGACCGGCGATCACATCGGGGTGGCCCGACGGTTCGCGGCCGACCACCAGGTCGCGGTTGAGCGGGTAGCTCTCGCCGTTGCTGAGCAGCAGCACGCCCAGCGGCGGCCGCGCGCCCTCGACGAGCACCATGCTGTTCTGGAACATGGCCAGCCCGCACACCGCGCAGTATCGGGCCCGGGGGTCGTTGAAGTGGCCCCGTCCGCAGTGCACGCCGCGCACCACGACCGCCTCGATGGCGCCGGTCGGGTCGAACGGCGCCGCCCCGGCCACCGCGCTCTGCTGTGCGGTGGGCAGCGGTGCCGCCGCAGCGACGCCGCTGGCCGGCCGCAGCTCGACGATCTTGAACGCGCCGTCGGGCAGCGACGCGAAACCGAGCGGTATGTTCGGCTTCGCGTCGGGCAGGCGGGGCGGCGGGGGGCCGGGCGGGGCTGGGGCGGCGGCGGCGGCCGCCGCCGGGCCGGGCGGGGCCCAGGGGGGCTCGGGCGCGACCGCTTGTGGTGTCAAACAGGCCGGGAGCTCTTCGCTCGGGTCCGTGAGCGCCGGCGTCGGCGCCGGCGCGGCGGCCGGTTCGGACGGTGGTGCAGGGGACTGTGGCGCAGGCGGGGCCGGCGGCTGGGCGGGCGGCGCCGCCCCGCGCGAGGGCTGCGCCCCGTCGGCCGTGCCCGCAGGGATCCGGTCGGCGTGGGCCACGCCGTCGCTCGAGGCGACATCGCCGGGCGAGGCGCCGGCGACGAGCACCACGAACGAATCGGCGACCGCGACGCCGCGGTGCAGGTCCACCAGCGGTGGCACCGCACCGAGCGAGGAGCCGGCGGTCACCGCCGAGAGGTAGGCGCTGTCGAGCACCCTGCTGGTCGCCCAGGTGCCGACCTCGCCGCCGCCGATGCGCAGCGGTCCGCCCGGCTGCTCGGCCAGCACCGTGACCGAGCCGTGCACGGCGAGCAGCAACGCGTCGCCGTCCTGGGCGACGATGGCGAACGGGGGCAGCGTCGCCCCGGCGGCGCGGGTGAGGATCCCGGCCACCTTCTGGATGAGGCCACTGCCCTCCCCGCGGTGGGTGCGGCAGGCCTCGAACAGCGCCGCGGTGGCGACCCGCGTCGGGTCGTCGCCGACGAGGCAGATGACCCCGTCGAAGCGGGCCAGGCGCCCGGCGCCGACCGGTTGGAGCGGGATGAGACGGCAGTCGTCGAGCTGCATCAGCGGCCGCCCTGCGCTGCGTACCGAGCGGCCAGATCGTCGAGCAGGGCGGCGAGCTCGGCGGCGGTCGGGGGCCGGTGGAGCGGGTCGGGATCGAGGCAGGAGGCGACCAGGGAGGCGGCCGCCTCGTCGAGCTGGGGCGACAGGTGCGGTGCGTCGCGCAGCACCCGCCGCACGGCCAGCACCGGGTCGTCCTCGGGCAGCTCGGGGTGCACGCCGACACCGGTGAGGGCGCAGTGCAGGGTGGCGCCGAGCGAGTAGATGTCCGTCGCCCTCGACGGCGCATCGCCGCGGATGCACGCCGGATCGACATACCCCACGGAATGCAGCGAGGCCATCGAGGTGACCGAGCCGCCGCCCATCGCCGCCCGGGCCAGGTCCAGCCCACCGAGCCAGGCGCCGCCGGCGTGCAGCAGCACCGTGCTGGGGGAGATGTCGCGGTGGGCGATGCCGGCTTCGTGCAGCGCGTGGGCGGCGCGGGCGGCG
>JADLEF010000391.1 GCA_020846295.1 Acidimicrobiales bacterium | reverse complement strand
GGAACCCCCGTCTGGCTGGCGGGACCTGGGAGTGACCACGGCCCCGAGTGGCGGGACCAACAACACCAACCCACAAGCAACCCGGTCGGAACCGGCCCCAATCAGACGATTTTCAACATCCTGTTAGACGAGCACGCCGAAATGGAGCTCTGCGACCGTGGCCGCGCTGTTGGCCAACTCGCCCTCGAGTTCGGGGACGTTGGTGGCAAGGACCACGCTGGTGTCGAAGGCCGCCCTTCACGTCCGTTCCCATGGGTTGTCCACGGTCTGGTCGGCGAGGTCGCGGTCGTGGTCCCACTCAGGGTCAGTCGGACCAGTGAACAGGTTGGCGGTGTCGGCCCAGCGCTGCCACCTCCTGGGCGCAGCAGGCACGAGCCGTGCCGCGAGGCGACCGGACCGGCGACGGTGATTCCGATCTCCTCGCCGGCTTCGACGCGGCGGACGAGCTCCCGCGCGCCGACCGGGACACTTGCCCCCGCATAGGCTCGGTACTTCATCAGGCTGATCTGAACTTCGGTCACAGCTTCTCGTATGCCCTTGCGCTCGGCTGGGTCAGCCGCTGCTCTTCGTCGGCGACGACTTCTCACACACCGACGTGGCCGTGCCTTGAGCGACGTTCAGCGCTGACGGCGCCCCGGCACAGCCGGCAGCCGGATCGTGAAGCGGCAACCGACGCCGGTGTTGTGCACGGTGATGGTGCCGCCCTGTGCCTCGACGAGACCGCGGGCGACCGCAAGGCCGATCCCGCCGCCCGGCGGGTCGCCGGCCCGCTGCGGGGTACGGGCCGCATCACCGCGGAAGGCGAGCTCGAACACCCGGCTGAGGTCGCCGGCAGGGATGCCGCCGCAGCCATCGTCGACCGAGATGGCGACCGCGCCGGCGCCGGTGCCGGTGTCGGCGATGGCCGCGGAAACCGTGACGGTCCCACCGGCTGGCGTGTGGCGGATGGCGTTGTCAAGAAGATTGCGGAGCACCCGACCCATCTGGGGCACCGAGAGCTCGGCGATGGGCGGGGGATCGTCGAGATCGGCGCCGAGCGCCACGCCGGCTGCGGCGGCGCGGGCGGCGACGGCATCGAGGGCATCATCGATGACCTCGTCGAGCGGGAGCGGTTCGACATCGAGGTCGAGGGAGCCGGCGGTGATCCGCGACAGCTCGAACAGATCGTCCACCAGCGCCGCCAGCCGATCGACCTCGCGGCGTATGGTCTGGTGGTAGCGCCGCGTCGTGGGTTCGTCGTCGACCACGCCGTCCTCGAGCGCTTCCACCATCGCCCTGATGCCGGCGAGCGGTGTCCGAAGATCGTGGGAGACCCAGGCAACGAGCTCGCGCCGCGACCGCTCACCGGCTGCGGCGAGCTCCTCCGCCTTTCGCAGGCGCTGCGATGTTCGCACGAGCTCGGCTGCGACCTCGGCCAGTTCGCCGGGCGCGACCGCCGGCGCCACGAACGGCTCGTCCTCGGTGTCGCCCAGCCGACGAGCCATGGCTCCCACGCTGCGGCCGGCGGCGGCGACCCGTTCACCGAGGATCAACGCAGCGAGCACGCCCACCGTGCCCGCGCCCACCAGGACCGTCAACAGCACCCACAAGTACTCGCCCATGACGATCTTGCCGGACCCCGCGAGCGAGACGCCCACGGCAACGGTGAGCACGGGTGCGAGCGCGGCGATGACCGCCTGCAGCGCGATGCTGCGACCCCGAAGCCGCGACAGGAGCAGCACCGCCGCCAGGCCGGTCGCGGAGGCGCCGGCCAGCGAGCGCACCACGAGGCCGGTGGAGTGGCCCGACGGGATGTGCCCGAGCGCCGCGGTCGCCATGGTGCCCACGATGCCGATGAGCGCGACGGCGATCAGCACGGGCGAGCCGACGCGCCTCATGGGTCGAACCGGTAGCCCACACCCCGAACCGTGCACACGTGGCGGGGGAGGGAGGGATCGAGCTCGACCTTTTCCCGCAGCCGTCGCACGTGCACCGTCACCGTCGACGTGTCGCCGTAGGTGAACCCCCACACCCGCTCGAGCAGCTCCTCGCGGCGGAAGGCGCGGCGGGGGTGGCGCATCAGCAGCGCGAGCAGGTCGAACTCCTTGGCCGTCAGCGCGGCGTGGCTGCCGTCCACCCGGACCTCCCGGCTGACGAGGTCGACCTCGAGCCGCTCGGCGTGCAGCACGGCCGCCTCCAACGGCGCGGGCAGCGGCGGTTGGGCCCGCCGCAGCACCGCCTTGACCCGCGCGGTGAGCTCCCGCGGGGAGAACGGCTTGGCCAGGTAGGCGTCGGCCCCGAGCTCCAAGCCGGTGATGCGGTCGGACTGCTGCCCGTGCGCGGTCAGCATGATCACCGGAACCGGCGCGGCGGCACGGATGGCGTGGAAGACCTCGATCCCGTGCATCGAGGGGAGCATCAGGTCGAGCACCAGCAGGTCGGGAGGTTCCTGCAACGCACGCGCCAGGCCCTGGGCCCCGTCGCCGATGATCTCCACCTCGAAGCCCTCGCGCTCGAGGTAGCGGCCGACGACCTCGGCCACGGTGGGGTCGTCCTCGATGACCAGCACGCGGCTCACGATCGCGTCGTTCGTCCCGGTGTGAGCAGGCCGAGCCCGGTGGCCAGCGCGAGCGCCAGCGCCGCCGCCGACCCACCCGGCCGGGACATGCCGAAGAGCGCACCGTCGACGGCCACCTGCACGAACGCGATCACCGCCAGCCCCGCCCACGCCGCACCGGCGGCGAACGCGACGCGGAGCCGGCCGCTGACACCGGCGGCCACGCCGGCCACGGCCAGGGCGGACCACAGCAGGGCGCCGGGTCGCGACAACGTCAGCAGGTCGCCGTAGGGCAGGTCATCGGTGCGGGCCGGGCCCAGCATGATCCGCCCGCCGGCCCGGGCCGCGAACCACAACCCCACGGCGAGGGCGACACCGTTGGCCACGATCACGAGACGGCGACCGGGCGTCATGACGCCCACCGCAGGTACGAGGTGCCGAGCATCGTGGGGCCGGTGCGCTCGACCACGGGTCGCAGCACGCCGTCGAGCCCGCCGATCCGACCGGCGGCGGGGGTGGTGGCGACGACGAGGTGGGCGGCGATCATCAGCCAGTACGACCAGCCCCACTCGTTGGGGGCGGCCGCGACCGTCAGGCCGATGCTGACGCTGCTGAGCACGCCGATCACCGCCCACAACCGGGTTGCCAGTCCGGCGAGGAGGAACGCAGCGAGACCGAGCTCGCTGAGCAGCACCCCCCACCCGAACAGCTCGATGTTGGGTGCCGCGAGCTGCTCGAGAACCCAGCTGAACGGCGGGAACACCTCGTGCTCGATGCCCTCGTTGACGAAGTTGGCCACGGGGGCGAAGTTCGGCGGGATCTTCCAGCCGACGTTCTGCAGCCACATCAGACCAAGCAGTATGCGCACGCCGGCGGGGACGAGATCACCGATGCGTCGGTTCGGTAGGGGCTCAGCCACGAGGTCCTCCTCGTTGTAGGTGGGCGTGCGGGAAGATGGCGCCCGACCGGGCGCGATCGTTCAGGCTCAACGGATGCCGATCTGCGCGTCCGCGCCCGCCGGCAGTCCGCCGACGAGGGCGAGCAACGCCTCGGCGGGCCGCGACAGCGGGTCGACGGTGCGGGTCAACAGCAGGTCGGTGTCGAGCCGACCCTGGCGCACCGTCGGGCCGAAGGGACTCCAGAAGGAGCCGTCCGCGGTGATCGTGAGCTCGGCGGGGATCTGGCTGTGATCGAACACCACGCCCATGCCGGACTCATCCGCCCGGCCTCGGCGGATGACCGGCCGCACGAGGTGGTCCTCGTCGGGCACCCCCCACGAGCGGTGCAGCTCGCAGAGCCGGGCATGATCGGCCTCGTCGAGCCGGTCGGGCTCGACCGTGGTGGCGACGCGCACCCTGATCCCGGCCCGCACCAGTTGCGGAACCGCGGCCGCCACCTTGGCGAAGTTCTCCGGGCCGCGCAGCTCGTCGTTGCGCTCGGGGTCGGGTGCGTCGAGCGAGATCTGGATGGCGAGGGGCAGCCCGGCGAGCGGTGCGAGGCGGGCGATGCGGGCCTCGGTGAACAGCGTGCCATTGGACAGCACGACGGTGGGCAGCACCTGAGCGAGCTCGGTCAGCAGCTCGGGCAGCGACGGCAGCAGGAACGGTTCACCGCCGGTGATGCCGAGGTCGGTGAACCCGAGCCGGCGTGCCTGCCCGGCGAGCTCGATGATCGTGGCCGGGGCGAGGACTCGCCGCCGCGCCGACGGTGCGGACTCGGTCAGGCAGTAGGTGCAGGCCAGGTTGCAGTGGTAGTTGCTGTAGAACCACACCCGTCCGGGCAGCGTGCCGGCCTGCACCGCCTCGGCGACGCTCACCGGAAGCCCTCTGCCGCGAGGCGTTGCAGCGTCGCGGGTGAGGACGGCAGGCACAGCGCCGTGGCGAAGCGGTTGAGCAGCAGGGTGGCTCCGACGGTCACGGTGAGCTCCACGATGGTGTGGTCGTCGAGGTGCCGGCGCAGCTCGGCGCCCACGTGGTCCGGTACCGGGCCGCGGCCGGTGGCGACCTCGTCGATCCAGGCCACGAGCGCCCGTTCCACCGGATCGGTGAACGTGGCCGTGTCCGGCCGCTCGCAGCGCAGGGTTGCCACCTCTTCGGCGGCCAGCCCGGCATCGAGGGCGACGACGGTGTGGGCGTCGACGCAGTAGCGGCAGCCGAGCAGCGCGGAGGTGCGCAGGATGGCGATCTCCTTCCAGCGCAACGGCACGTGCGACGGCCCCAGCGCGGCACCGACGAACGGCAGCGTCACCAGGCACAGCTCGGGGACCTGGGCGAGCGCGCCCACGATCGGTCCGGGGTCGTCGCCGCCGAACAGTTCGCGGAGCAGCAGCGGCGCGGATCGGTGGTCGATCAGCTCCACCAAGGGCATCAGGAGACCTCCATGGCGGTCGAGTGGGAACGGAACAGGCGGGCGAGCGCGGCGAGCCGGGGGGGACCGGCCGCAGCGATGGCCACCAGGTCCTCCATGTCGTCGAGATCTCGCAGGGTGGGCAGCAGCACCGGGTCGAGGCCGAGTGCGGCGAGGCGGGCGCGCTGCGCGGCGCCGGTGCGGGGGGGGCTCATCGGGATGCCGTCGAACACCGCGGCCGGGTCGTAGCCGCGCTGCAGGCCGATCGCCCAGAACCCGCCGTCGAGCGCGGGGCCGAGCACCGACGCGGCGCCGCCGTCGAGCGCATCGAGCGCTGCCTCCACGGTGCCGGCGCAGACGTGCGGCGTGTCCATGGCGATGACGAGCGCGGCGGGGCAGGTGCCCGAGGCGAACGTGTCCGCAAAGGCGGCGGCGAGCCGTTCGCCCAGCCCGTCGCCCCGCTGCGTCACCACGTCGAACCCTGCGGGGATCCACGGTCCGGCCGCGCCGTCGAGGACGAGGACGTGGCGCGGCGCCGAGATCCGAGCCGCGACGTCGAGCGTGTCGAGCAGGCAGGCCCACGCCACCTCGCACGCCTGGTCGGCGTCGAGCGGGGGGATCAGGCGGGTCTTGACCCGCCCCGGGGTGGGGGACTTGGCGATCACCAGCAGCGCGGCGCGGCTGGCTGCCGATCTCATCGGGCTGTCCCCGGCAACAGCCGCGCCCGCTCGGCGAGCAGGAGCGCGATCACGGTCATGGAGTCGGTGATCGCACCGGTCACCGCGGCGGTGACGGCATCGTCGAAGCGCCACACCTGCCGGCGGATCAGCTCGGTCTCGTCGGGCTCGTCGTGCGCGGCGAGCAGCTCGCGGGCCACGAACAGGTGGGCGGTCTCCTCCACCACCGACTTCGAGGTGTGGTAGCTGATCAGCGGCTCGAGCCGGCCGGCGCGAACGCCGGCTTCCTCCCCGAGCTCGCGCTGGGCGGCGGCATCGAGGGATTCGCCCGCTTTCACGCCGCCGGTGGGCATCTCCCACGTCGCGCGACCGGCGACGTAGCGGTACTGCTGCACGAGCAGGACGTGGTCGTCGTCGACGAAGGGCAGCACACCCACGCACTCGCCGCAGCGCACCACGCCGTAGATCGTCTCCTTGCCGTTGGGCAGTCCGACGATGTCCTCGACGACACGGATCCACGGGTTGGCGTAGACCTCGCGGCGGGAGCGCCGCTGCCACGCCGCCGTCACCGGATCAGGGCTCGTCATGGCGGCCTCCGGCAAGGGCGGGGCTCACGTCGCCACCGGCGTCGGGCCCGTCGCCGGGCCCGGGGCCGAGCGAGCGCAGCGTGCGCCGCATGTCGAGCACGGCGCGGACCGTTCCCCGCACGGTGCCGGTGACCTTGGACCGTCCCACACGGGGTCGGTAACCCACCGGCACCTCGTCGATCTTCCAATCCGCCGCGACCGCCCGGAGCACCATCTCCAACGGCCACCCGGACCGACGATCGGTCATGCCCAGCTCCAGCAGGGTGTTGCGCCGGGCCGCCCGCATCGGACCGAGATCGCGCAGCGGCACCCCCGTGCGGCGGCGTATCTCGAACGCCAACGCCCGGTTGGCGAGCCGGGCGTGCAGCGGCCAGGCACCACGTTCGTGCCGGCGGGCGCCCAGCATCAGGTCCGCTGCTCCGGTCAGCACCGGCCCGGCAACGACGGGAAGCTCCGCGGGGTCGAAGCTGGCATCGGCATCCATGAAGCAGACGACCTCGGCCTCGGCCACGCTGAGGCCACGCCAGCAGGCGGCACCGAAGCCACGCTGCTGTTCCGTCACGACCATCGCGCCATGCGCAGCGGCCACGGCGGCGGTCCCATCGGTCGACCCGTTGTCGACGACGATGGCCCGGTACCCGGGCGGCAGCCGTCGCAGCACCCACGGGAGCGCTTCCGCTTCGTTCAGGGCCGGCAGGATCACATCGGGCACGACGGCAGTCTGGTCGCCCCCCGGCCGTCGGGGGAGGCCGAGGTGCTTACGATTCTCGAAACAACCAACCGGCGCACGGTCCCTGCGTCGACAGCCCGTGCCGGCCCGACGATGATGCCGCCATGACCACAGACCCTGACGGCCGCGCCGTGCTGGTCACCGGTGGCGCCGGTTTCATCGGTTCACACGTGGTGGAGCAGCTGATCGACCACGGCTACGACGTGATCGTCATCGACAGCTTGGACCCCGCCGCCCACGACGGCCCGCCGCCGTGGTGCGACCCGAGAGCGGAATGGCGATGGGCCGATGTCACCGATCCCGCCGTGTGGCGGGAGGTGCTGCCCCGCTGCTCGGCGGTGTGCCACCTCGCCGCCAAAGTGGGGCTCGGGGTCGATTTCGGCGACGCCGCCGCGTACGTGCACAACAACGATGTCGGCACCGTGACCGGGCTGCAGGCCATGCACGCGCTGCGCTGGCGCGGACGGTTGGTGTTGTCGTCGTCGATGGTGGTCTACGGCGAGGGCGCCTACCGCTGCGCGCAGCACGGGCCGGTGCGCCCCGGCCCCAGGCGCGTCGAGGACCTCGACGCCGGACGATACGAGCCGCCCTGCCCGCACTGCGGGTCGGCGCTCACCCCGGAGCTGGTCACCGAGGACGCCCCGGTCGATCCCCGCAACGTGTACGCCGCAACGAAGTTGCACCAGGAGCACCTCAGCGCGGCGTTCGCCCGAGAGCACCCCGACGTCGCCGTCACCGCGCTGCGCTACCACAACGTGTACGGCCCGCGGATGCCCTTCGACACGCCCTACGCCGGGGTGGCCAGCCTGTTCCGTTCCCGGCTGGCCAACGGTGAGCCGCCCCGGGTGTTCGAGGACGGGGGCCAGCGCCGCGACTTCGTGCACGTCGCCGACGTGGCCGCGGCCAACCGGCTGGCGGTGACGGCCGTCGAACCGGTGGACGGGGTGTTCAACATCGCCAGCGGACACCCGGCAACGCTGTTGGAGATGGCCGAGGCGCTGTGCGCCGCACACGGCGGCGGCCTGCGCCCCGAGGTGACGGGCGGCTACCGCCTGGGCGATGTGCGCCACGTGACGGCGTCCATCGCCCGCGCCGAGGCGGTCCTCGGCTACCGGCCCTCCATCGGGTTGCTCGACGGCATGGCCGAGTTCGCCCGCGCCCCGCAACGGCGGGCGCCGGTCTCGAGGTGATCGCCGTCCTCCCGCTGCTTCGCCGCCTCCTACGAGCGTTGGGCACCACCCCCGGCGCCGCGATCATCCTGGTGACCACGGCGGCGGCGGTGACGGCGATCGCGTTCCGGGGCCGGCACCTTGCCACCCGCCCGCCCGGTTTCCCGGGTCGGGGCAGCCCGTGGTTCGGGATCTGGCGTGACTCGCCGATGCCGTGGGCCGCGCTGGCCGCGGTGGCGGCGGTGGGCGCCGTCGTGGCGTGGCGCTGGCCCCGTGTGTGTCGGACGGCGCGGTGGCCGGTCGTGCTGGTGCTCAGCGCCGGGTTGAGCGCGGGTTGGGCAATGGCCCTGGCCGCGGTCGACGGTGGCTGGGGCCAGATCGCGCAGCCCATGACGCACAAGACGGAGTACCTCCGCGCCGTTGACGACATGGCCGAGGACCCCCTCGGGTTCCTGCGCAGCTACGTCGAGCGACTCGACGAGCGTCCCATCCACGTGCAGGGTCATCCGCCCGGCCAGGTCGTCGTGCTGTGGGCCATGGACGCCGTCGGGCTGGGCGGGCCGGGTTGGGCCGCGGCCCAGGCGATCGGTCTCGGTGCGATCGCCATCCCGCTGGTGCTGACGGTGACACGCCGGCTGGTCGACGAGGAAACCGCCCGGCGCGCCGCGGTGTTCTGCGGGTTCGCACCGGCGGTCCTCACCGTCGCCACGTCGACGGACGCCGCGTTCATGGGGGTGGCCGCGCTCACCGCGGCCGCGGCCACGGCGATGACGAGCGACCGGCGCGGTCGCTCGGTGGGGGCCGGGCTGGCGACGGGGGTCCTCGTCGGCGTGTTGCTGTACCTCACCTACGGCGGGCTGACGTTCCTGGGCCCGCTGCTGCTGCCGGCCGCGGTGTTGCTGCGGGGCCGCCGACCGGCGCCGGTCCTGGCCGCGCTCGCCGGCCTCGCCGCGGTGGTCGGTGCGTTCTCGGCGGCCGGGTTCTGGTGGTTCGACGGGCTCGCTGCCACCCGCGAGGCCTACGCGGCCGGCGTGGGCTCCCGCCGACCCCAGGCGTACTTCGTGTTCGCCAACCTGGCGGTGCTGGCGGTCGCCGTCGGACCGGCCGCGCTGGTGGGGGCGCCCCGCCTGCGCGACCGCCGGCTCGCGCTGTTGATCGGCGCGGTCTGCCTCGGCGTGGCGGCCGCCAATGTCAGCGGTCTCTCGAAGGGAGAGGTCGAGCGGATCTGGCTGCCGTACATGCCCTGGCTGGTGTTGGCGGCCGCCCCGTTGGCGCGCTCGGAGCGTTCGGCGCAGGGATGGCTCGCTGCGCAGCTGCTCGTCGGCATCGCCGGCCAGGCCGCGTTCCGCAGCCCTTGGTGACCGCTGCCGCGGCCGCTGCCGCTGCCGGCGTCGGGTGTCCGAGGCCGACGGCGCGGCGCCGGGGTGGTGGGGGCATCATGCCGCTTCATCCAGGGAGCACCGCCCCTGGAGTGCCTGGTCAGCCGTCGCTCGGTTCGAACACCACGACCGGTGTGTCGACCGCTCGACTGCGGGCGAATGCTTCGTCCTCCGGTTCGATGGCGAGCCAGCGTTGCCACAGCCGTTGCCGTTCCTCGCCGGTTGCGAGGCGGGCGCGCACCCGGCGGGGTTGCTGGTGGGGGAGCGTGATGATGGCGTCGGGACGGGCCTGGAGGTTGAGCCACCAGGCGGGGTGTCCTTCGTCCCAGCCGTTCATGGCGAGCCCGGTGACGTTGGGGCCGTCTTCGAGGTAGGCGATGATGACGCCGCGCTTCGTGCCGGTCTTCCGGCCGGTCGTGGTGAGGTGCATGGCGCCCCAGCCGCGCTTGCCGGCCGGTGTCCACAGGAACCGGCCGCGGCTGAGCCGGTACAGGGCCCGGTGGCCGCGCCAGAACGAATGTTTGAACCATGCCGGGGGGAGCTTGGGCGGTGCCGGTGTGGTGGTGGTCATCTCGCCGCCTCCGTCGGGTGTGCGTCGTGGTCATCACCGCGATGACCACGCGCTTCAACGACTCCTCTGGTCGATCGAGGCGTCGCCTTGCGCCACCAACGTTGCGCCCTGCTGGCCCCCGATGTGAGGGCCGTTGGTCACAACGCAGTGCTCGGAGTGGGTGCTGCTGAGCGGAGCAGGGCACAACGCCGTCTCCGCTCGGGTCCCGCATCGGCGGTTGTTGCGGTCCCACTGGTGGCATGTCGTCACGACCGAGGGCAGAGCCTCGACAGCAGTACCGTACGATACCGTACCATACGGTACGGTATCTCACACTGGCGGGTTGTGCAGCGCCACTCGCCCAGCCGGAGAAGGGTCGCTGGGCTGACCCAGCACCAGTTCGTGAGACAAGGAGCACGCTGCGAAGGACCGACGCTTCGCCGTCGAGCCGGTCGACGAACTGGCGGGTTTCACCACCGCGACGGGTTCGAGGGCTCGGGGGTGGGCGATGGCGGGCTCATCGAGCTCGCTCGATCGCGGCGTGCAGCACCGTGGCGATCTCGTTGGCGTGGGTGGCGAGCATGGCGTGGTTCGCGCCGGGGATGGCCTGGATGGAGCCGTTCGGCCCGCTGAGCCCGGCTGCAGCGGCGGCGAAGCTCTTCCATATGGGCGGTCCGGCGGCGCCGTAGTGGGCTGCGATGGGCGCAGAGATACCGGCGAAGGTCGCCAGGCTGAAGTCCATCGCGAAGGTGGCGCGAGCCTGGCGGGCGTTCGTCGGACCCCATCGCTCGAACATCTCTTTGAGCTTCGGAGGTGACGAGGCGTACGCGCCATCGCCGAGCCAGGCGTCGATCGCGAGCGCCGCAGCATCGGCTTCGCCTCGTTCTGCGCCGGTCGCGTAGTCCTCGAGGACGGGCCGGATTCGGTGGTAGTCGTCGTCGAAGCCCATCAGCGGGAGGAGGGGCACGACCATCGGGTCGAACAGGACGATCTGGCGGATCGTGCAGTCTGAGGTGGCTGCGAGCCGCAGTGCCACGAGCGCGCCGAAGGAGAACGCCGCCAGCACGAGCTCGCGCCCGTCCCGCGGGATCTGGGCATCCACGGCCGCGACGAGCTCATCGAAGCTCGCGTCGGGCGGCGGCAGGGGCGGTGGGTCGACTTCGCAGCCCCGGATCGCCGGTGTGTGCACGACCAGGTTCGGCATACGGCTTCGAAGCACCGCCGAGACACCCCGCCATGCGTTGGGCGTGCTCGCCGAGCCATGAAGAGCGACAAGTGCAGTGTGGATGGCGCTCATGGTCCCCTCCGGAAGCTCCAACGCCCAGACAGTACCGCTCGCGATCCACGCGCACTCCGCTTGAGGTGAGCTCGTGGTAGGGCGGAGTCGTCGGGCGACCTCGACGGTGGCGCCGGCGTCAAGACCGCAGCGCGTCGGGCGGCGTCGATAAGGCCCCAGGGCTCGGCGGCAATGTTGTTCGCTCCGCCCCGTAGCCCGTCACGTTGGCACGGTGATGCGAGCGTGGCGAATCCGCTCCGGATTCCGACGGACGGGGCGAATCCACCGATCCGAACCGCAGCGCCTCTACCCGTGGGCTTGCGCAAGAGTCGACGCGAGGTGCTGCGCTCGGGGATCCGAGGCCCCTCGATGAGCCGGCGGAGTACCTCGATGAGAGCCTGATCTGATCTGAATGACGACCGCGGTCGATTTGCGGTCATTCGAAAGGAATGTCGATCGTGTAGCCGCCGGTGCTGCCTGTACCGGGTGCCGTCTGGGGGGTGAACTCGGTGATGTCGGCGAGCACGGTGAATTCGTAGGTGGTGATTACGGCGCCGTCCTGGTTGAAGAACGCAGCGGATTGCGGTGCAGTGCCGAGCGCGTCTCCGAACCAATGAGCCTTGTGGTCTGGCGCAAGAGCGGCGGGGCACATCAGCTGTGTTCCGCCACTGGGCATGTGGAGCTGGATAGCGGCGACCGAAGTCGGCATCCATGCGGTCGCGACCACAACGCCTGGGAGGCTGTCCAGGTTGAACGCAGCAAGGGGGCGTCCATCCGATGCGCCGGAGTCGGCCATCCCCCCGATGTAGACACCGTCGACGAAGACGCCGATCTTCGGCCCGAACCTGGTCGTTTCGAAATCGGCCCTCCACTCGCGCCCGTCGAACTCCCCGCCGCTCGAAACTGGATCTTGCGGCGTGATCAGCGGGGATGATTGGGCGCAGTGCTGGGAGGCGCTCAGGACGTCGATCGGCCGGCTGCGCGACTGCACCTCGGTAGCAGCCCACACCACCGACGCCCCGGCCAGCACCGTGACTGCAGCTGCCCCTGCGTAGGCGCGCCGCTGCTGCACTGAGCGACGCTCGTTGACTCGGTCGCGCAGTGTGCTCGGTGGTGTGTAGCCGTCCACAGCACCCGCGAGGTCGGATCGCAGGCGGGCTTCGAAGTCATCGTTCATCGGTCGTCCTTCAGTCGGTTTCGCAGGATGGGCAGTGCACGGGAGAGGGCCGACTTGACAGTTCCCAAAGGAATGTCGAGTTGCTCGGCGATCGTCGGTTCGGTCAGGTCTTCGTAGAAGCGCAGCACGACCACCGCCCGTTGGCGGTGGTTGAGCCCCGCGAGTGCGCGGAGCACTCGATCGCGGTCCTCGACCGCCTCTTCGAAACCGGTGCTCGGACCAACCCGAGGAATCGAGAACCGCTCGCGCCGGTGTGCGCGACGGGCTGCTCCGCGCACCTCGTTGACGACGGCGCGATTCAGGTAGGCGGCAGGATCGCCGACGCCCACCAACTGACGCTCGCCCCGCCGCAGCAGGCGGGCGAACACGTTGGCGACTGCATCCTCGGCTGCGCTCGGGTCGCCTCCGACCAGGATCGCGAGGCGTAGGAGCCTCCCATGATGAGCGGCGAACAGCCCATCGATGGAGGCTACCGCCAGCTCATGTCCCATCGCAGGCGCCAACGGTGCTGAGGAAGCGTCGTTCACACTTGACTGGATGTCATGGGCGGGTCGAATGGTTCCATCTCCACAGCACAGGCATCCGCCTTTCCTCGCCGGTGGCCGAGATGGTCAAACGCCAGGTCAATGAAGCGCCGGATGCCCGGGGCTCGGCCGGCGATGAGCACCGGGCATGCGCCTCGCATGATAAGTGGCCTGGGGTGTGTTATTCGGTGAGAAGAACCCCTTCGGTTCTCGCAGACCTACGCCCGGAATCGGTTCGCGCCCGAGTGAAGCCATCGGCGAGGCGATGCGTGCGCAAGGGCGTCGTTCGGTAGCTGCTGGCTGGTGAGACCGGTGAGGATCGCGCTCCACGGGTCGAGCCGGTCCTGGCCGTTCACGCTTGAAGCGTTCGAACGCTTGGGCCATCTGCTTGCGGGCTCGTAGCGCGACCGCCAGCTGCCCGGAGACGGCACGAAGTCGGCGCTCTTGCGCTGCCACAGCAGGTGGTACAGCGCCGGGTCCCATACGCAGAAGTCGAAGAACTCGACCGCATCTTCGGGGGTCGGTCACGGCGCGGGAGCGCCCGATTTTCTGACCTGCCCCCGTGACGCTCGGCACATGCTGTGGGAGGCTGGGCGCATGGAAGCCCAGCCTTCGTACCTGCCGCTGCTGCGACGTATCGTCAACGCCGAGTGCAATGCCGAGCAGTACCTGTCCGCCTGGGCCTCGGCCACGCCGCGCGCCGACGTCCGCCAGGTCATCGCCACCGTGGCGCTGCGCGAGGGTGAGCACACCAAGGCGTTCCAGAAGCGCATCGGTGAGCTCGGCTTCGACGTCTCGATCGAGGAGGCCCCGCAGACGGCGGGCCGGGTGGCCATCGCCGGCGCGACGGATCTGACCGACCGCGAGAAGTTCGAGAAGCTCGGCCTCGGCACGCCGCCCGACACCTCGGCTCCCGACCGTTGGGCGGACTACTTCGCCGACACCTCGATCGACATCGGCACCGGCGAGCTGCTCGGACGGTTCATCTCCGAGGAGCGCGACAGCGTCCGCCTGCTCGCCGGGTGTTACGCCGCGCTCTGCGCGGAGGAGGGCGGACCCTCCGACTCGGGCCCGATGGACCGGATCGAGCGCCTGCTCGAGCAGCTCGTGGCGCGGCTCGACGACGCCGTGCCCGTGCCCGCGGCATCGTCGAGCACGACCGAGGCCGAGTTCCGCGCGGCGCTGCGCCGCGACGGGTTCGACGACGAGATCCGCATCACCAACTACGACGCCGGCGTGCCGGGCGCGGAGCTGCACGCCCACGAGTTCTCGGCCCGGCTGCTCGTGCTCGACGGCGTGTTCATCCTGCGCACCGAGGGCGAGCCGTTGGTGCTGCACGCCGGCGAGTGCTGCAACGTCGATGCCGGGATGCGCCACAGCGAGAGCACCGGGGACGCACCGGCCCGGGTGCTGGCCGGGCTCAAGCACCACTGCTGAGCCAACTCCCGGCGCCAGCCGCGGGGCGTCCACCGGCTGTCACCGCCGACGAGACCAGGGCTAACGTGGCGGCATGGTTCGACGGCGATGCTGGTCGCTCGCCGCGTCCGTCCGGGGACACCTCGCATCCAGGCCGGAGTAGGAGCGCGTGGACGTCCGACAGCCGAACCCGCAGGCGCACACACCGACCGGAGCGGACAGCGCAGACAGCGCCGCCGTGGCGGTCGTCGTGTTGCGCTGGCCGGAGGAGGATGCCCGGCGGAGGTGGTTGGCCGCGGCCGGCATCCCCCGCATCCTGGTGCTGCCCGCCGAGCAACCGCCGCCGAGCCACTGGGACCACATCGAGGACTGGGTCCGTGAGCCGGTCGATCCGGAGGAGCTGGAGGTCCGCCGCGTCACGGTGGCCCTGCGGCGCTCCATGGAGCAGGGGCGGCGAACGCCGGTCGAGCTGCCGCAGCCGGATGGGGCTCCCGGGCCGCGCGCGTAGCGGTCGTTCATCCAGGCGACGTGCGCCGGACATCTTCCGGAAACAGTGTCGCCGGAATCTGTCTCCGTGCATCTCGAGCAAGGAGCAGACCGCTGATGGAACTGAACGCGGGGGATACCGCATGGGTGCTGACCGCCACCGCACTCGTGCTGTTCATGACGCCGGGCCTCGCCCTGTTCTACGGCGGCATGGTCCGCAGCAAGAACGTGCTCGGCATGTTGATGCAGAACGTGTTCGCCATGGGCCTCATCGGCGTGCTGTGGCCGATCATCGGGTTCTCGCTCGCCTTCGGTGACGGTGGCGGGTTCATCGGCAACTTCGACTTCGCCTTCATGAAGGACGTCATGGCCCTCGACGCCGAGGGGGCGCTGGTGAACAACCTGCCCGGCCTCGACTTCCTGACCGTGCCGCCGATCGTGTTCTTCGCCTTCCAGATGATGTTCGCCATCATCACCCCGGCGCTGATCACCGGAGCCACGGCGGACCGGCTGAAGTTCGGTGCCTACGCGGTGTTCATCGGGATCTGGTCGATCCTGGTGTACTCGCCGGTGGCCCACTGGGTGTTCTCCCCGAAGGGCTGGCTGTTCGAGCGGGGTGCGCTGGACTTCGCGGGCGGCACCGCCATCCACATCAACGCCGGCATCGCTGCCCTGGTGGTGGTCTGGGTCATCGGAGCCCGCAAGGGGTTCCCGAACCAGCCGATGCTGCCCCACAACCTGCCGACCACGCTGATCGGCACCGGCATCCTCTGGTTCGGTTGGTTCGGGTTCAACGCCGGCTCGGCCCTCGGGGCGACCGCACAGGCGGCCCAGGCGCTGGTCAACACCAGCCTCGCCGCCTCCGCAGCCATGCTGGGCTGGTTGGCGATCGAGAAGGTCAAGGGCGGTCACGCCACGACCCTCGGCGCCGCCTCCGGCGCGGTCGCCGGTCTGGTCGCCATCACCCCGTGCGCCGGGTTCGTGGGCGGGATGGCGCCGATCGCCATCGGCGCCATCGCCGGGGCGGCGTGCTACCTCGCCATCGGCATCAAGAAGGCGCTCAAGCTCGACGACAGCCTCGATGTCATCGCCGTGCACCTCGTCGGTGGCATCCTCGGCTCGCTGCTGCTCGGCCTCTTCGCCGACGCCTCCGCCACCGGCATCGGCAGCGACGGGCTGTTCTTCGGTGGTGGCGCCGATCTGCTCATCGACCAGTTCGTCGCCGTGATCGCCACGTTGGTGTACTCCTCGGTGGTGACCTTCATCATCGCCAAGGGCATCGACGCCACGATGGGCCTGCGGGTGAGCGAGGACCAGGAGGACACCGGGCTCGACGTCAGCCAGCACGCCGAGACCGCCTACGCGGTCTGAGCGTCGGGGCACCGGTCCGACAGCGGCGTGCAGGGTCAGCACGATGTGGTCTCCTTCGGTCGTGCGATGGCCGTCCGAGGCGTCGCTTCGGGCCCGGTTGCGGTCCGCCGCGCTGCCCTGCCTGCTGTTGGTGGAGGCTGCCGCGTCGCTGCCGGCGGACCTCGATGCCGATGACGAGGACTGGGTCCGGCTGCCGGCCTCCGACGCCGACATCACGGCCCGGTCCCGGCAGCTCGGCCTGCGGTTCTCGGCATCGATCCGGTTGGAGGACGCCGTGCTGCACACCGGGCACGGCACGGTCGCCCTGTCGGCGGGGGAGGCCGCCGTGCTGGCCGTGTTGCTGCAGCACCGCTTCGCGGTGACCCCCAGGACGACGCTGCTGACGAGCCTCGGACTCACCGACGCGGACACGAGGCGGTTGCACCGCACCGTGCATCGACTCCGGGGCTCGCTGCGCGCCGTCGGCCTGGACGTGTTCCCCGCCCGGGGACGCGGGTACTCCCTCGGCCTCACGATCGTGCCCGATCCCGATCCCGATCCCGATCCGGACCGGGACCGGGACCGGTGACGGCACTCGGGTTCAGCGGGCGGTGACCGGCCGGCGCAAGCGCACGTTGGTGTACGCCAGCTGGAACCCGGCTCGCTCCACGTTGCGGGCCGACCCGCTTCCGGGATCCGCCGTCACCACCGCCAGCGTGCAGCCCGCGGCGTGCGCGGCCGCGAGGCGGGCATCGAGCAGGGCGCGTTGCACGCCGCGCCGTCGCTCGGCGGGCAACGTCGTGGTCCCACCGAGCGAGGCGGTGTCGCCGTGGATCAACAGGTTCGCGGCGCCGGCCGGGCGGCCCTCGATCACGGCGAGGAACAGCTGCGCCTCGGGTTGGGCGCTCAGCATGCGGTTCCAGCGGTCGACGGCGGCGCGCGCCGCAGCGTCGCGATAGCCGAACCCGTCGAGGATCAGGGTCGACCACCGGTCCAGCGACGTGTCGTCGCCGCGCACCTGGTGCACGTCGATGCCGGGCACCGACGGGTGTCGGGGCTCGGGAGCGGCGGCGTACACGTTGCGGAACCCGACCAGGCGGTAGCCGCGCCCGGCGAGCGACCGGGTCAGCTGCGGGTCCGCCAAGGGGCACAGCTCGAACTCGCAGCGCCGGTCGAGCCCGTCGTAGAAGCGCTCGGCGTCGTCGATGCCGCCGGCGTGGGGTTCGGCGTGGTCTGGGTCGGCGTGGTCTGGGTCGGCGTGGTCTGGGTCGGCGTGGTCTGGGTCGGCGTCGGTGGGGTCGGTCCCGCCCGCCAGGCCGGCGCCCTGGACCCGGTTGCCGAACAGCCCGGTCCAGGCGGCCCAACCACCGGCCACCGGGATGCGACGGGCACCCGTGCGCGGCGCGGTGGCCGCGACACCGCGGACGAACATCGCGATGTCGGCCACCAACGTCGCCTCGAGACGAGCGGCCAGCCCGCTGTCGACGATCACCGTGCCGCCTCCCTGCTGTCCCGCTCGTGCCTCCCGCAGGCCGCCATTGCGCGACCGTACCCGGGACGGGCACGCTGGCGTGCTCCAGCGGGGCGATGATCGGCCGCTGAGCAGGGGAGCGATCGTGGTGGCAACCGGACTCCTGAGCGCGTCGGCGCTGCAGTGGATCGACCAGCTGGGCGTGCTGGTGTTCGCGCTGTCGGGCGCGTCGCTGGCGGCCCGCAAGCGGTTCGACATCGTCGGCGTCGGCGTGTTGGCCGGCGCCACCGGCCTGGGCGGGGGCATGGTGCGCGACGTGTTGCTGGGTGATACGCCGCCGCTCGCCCTGCGCTCGGTCGCGTTCATGATCCTGCCGGCGGCCGCCACGCTGATCGTGATGGCCGCGCACGGGTGGGTGCTGCGGGTGGAGCGGATCGTGCTGATGTTCGACGCCGCCGGGCTCGGGCTGTTCGCGGTGACCGGGGCGACCCGCACGCTGGAACGTGGCAACGGCTGGTGGGCTGCCATACTGCTCGGTACGATGAGTGCGGTCGGCGGGGGTGTCATCCGCGACGTGTTGGCCCGCGACGTGCCGGTGATCTTCCGGGCCGACAGCGAGCTCTACGCCATCCCCGCCGCCCTCACCGCCGCCGCGGCGACGTTGTGCTGGCACCTGCGGGCGCTCGATGCGATCGTGGCCGGCGCCATCATCTGCGTGGCGTTCACGCTGCGCCTGCTCGCCATCCGCCACGCCTGGACGGCGCCGACGCCGCGCGACCGGATGGTGTGAGCCCGCACCGGAACGGGCGACCGCTCACCGGGACGCTGGAGTGCCCCGGGTCGCTCGGGATCAGTCGAACAGCCAGCACGACATCGTCGTGCCCAGCACCCGGTCGCGGAAGATCGTGCGGGCCGGGACATCGCTGGCGGCCCCGGCGGCGACCATGAGCGGCACGAGGTGCTCCTCCCGGGCATGGGCCTGGCGGGCATGGGGGGCATCGGTCCAACCGGTCAACGCCTGCCACCGCGACGCGGCGGGCCGGCTCAGCGCATCGTGCAGCCACGCGTCGAACGGCACGGCGTAGTCCTCGCGGCCGAAGTTGCCGAAGTGGTGGAAGCTCGACCCGCTCCCGACGATCAGCACGCCCTCGTCGCGCAGCGGGGCCAGTGCCCGACCGAGCTCGAGGTGGGCGGCGGGATCGAAGTCGGCCCGGACCGACATCGCCACCACCGGGATGGTGGCGTCGGGGTACATCACCTTCAACGGGATGAACACGCCGTGATCCCACCCGTGGGTCGGATCGACGCGGTGGGCGATGCCCGCCGCCTCGAGCAGCTCGGCGATGCGGGCTGCCAGCGGGGGCGAGCCCGGCGCCGGGTAGGTGAGCCGGTAGGTGTGGGGCGGGAAGCCGCCGTCGTCGTCGATCAGCTCGGGCGCGGCCGCCCCGCCGATGGCGAAGGTGGGCGACTCCCAGTGAGCAGTGATGACCAGCACGGCCGCCGGCGTCGTGCCGAGCGATGGCCCGATGCCCTCCAGCGCGGCCCGCAGCCCGTCCCACTCGTGGGGCGGGTTCCAGTCCATGAAGAAGCACGGTCCGCCGCCGTGGCTGATGTAGGCCGTGGGCAGCGGGGCGCTCGCCCCGGCCGGGTTCACCATGGCTGGGCTCGACATGCTGGGTTCGACATGGCTGGGTTCGACATGGCTGGGAAACTACCGGGCGTTGCGGCCGGTCCGGCCGTCCGGCCCATACTCCCGGACATGCTGCGAACCCGGTTGTGCGAGGTGCTCAGCGTCGAGGTGCCCATCCTCAACGCTCCGATGGGAGGTGGGGTGGCCGGCGGTCGCCTCGCTGCGGCGGTGTCCGCCGCCGGAGGGTTCGGGTTGATCGGCGGTCAGAGCGCAGCCGGAGCCGAGTGGTTGCGAGAGCAGATCGAGCTGGCCCGCTCGCTGACCGGGCGGCAGTTCGGGGTCGGCTTCATCTCCCACCTGCCACCGACCGCTCGACTGGTCGACGTCGCGCTCGAGGCCGGGGTCCGTACGCTGTGCCACTCCTTCGTGGACCCGGCCCCCTTCGTCCGCCGGGCCCGGGAGGCGGGCGCCCTGGTGATCGCCCAGGTGCAGTCGGTGGTGCTGGCCCGCCGGGCGGTCGACGCCGGGGTCGACGTCATCGTCGCCCAGGGCACCGAGGCCGGAGGGCACACCGGTCGGGTGGCGACGCTGCCGTTGGTGCCCGCCGTCCTCGACATCGCCGGCGCCATCCCGGTGGTCGCCGCCGGTGGCATCGCCGATGCCCGGGGTATCGCTGCTGCGCTCGTGCTCGGTGCCGACGGCGTGCTGCTCGGTACGCGGTTCGTGGCCACCGAGGAGTCCGGTGGCCGCCCGTCGGTCCGCCGGCGCATCGTCGAGGCAACCGCCGACGACACGGTGCTCACCGATGTGTTCGATCTCGCCCAGGGGCTGCCGTGGCCGCCGGGCGTTGCGGGCCGCACGCTCCGCACCGCGTTCACCGAGGCGTGGCACGGTCGCCAGGCCGAGCTGCGGGCGTGGACGTCGGCCCAACGGGCCGCCCATCGGGCGGCGGCGGAAGCCGACGACGCCCTGGCCGACGCCTACGCGGGCCAGGCGGCCGGGCTCGTGGCGGCGGTCGAGTCTGCCGGCGAGGTGGTGCGCCGGCTGGCGGCGGAGACCGAAGCCTGGCTGGCCCACCGGTCGCGCTCACTGCTGGCAGGACCGGCCACGCCCGAGGACGCCACCCGGGCCTGAGCCGCCCGACCGCCGCCGATCGGCGGACCGCCCAGGGACGAAGGTCATCGCCCCGGCGGTCAGGCGCTCGTTTCGGGCACGCGCCGCTACCGTTGGACTCCCGGGGCGCGGTTCGAGCGGAACGCGACCCGGTCGTTGGTCGACGCCGTGCGCCGACCCGGCGATCCGGAGGGCGGGCCATGCATGGGTTGCGATCACCGCACCCGGCGGGAGTCGGGTGGCACGGTGCGGCGTGCGTGGTGCGCCGGGTGCCGATCGTCCTCGTCGCCTTCCTGCTCGGCGGGTTGCTCGGCGTGGCGGTATGGGCCGTCGCCCACCGTCACCGCCGGCACCTTCCGCTTCGGCCGTCGATCGGCCGGCCGACCGCCATCGTGATGCTCAGCGTGGTGCTCGTGGGTAACGCCGCCGCAGTGACGCCGCGCCTGGCCGACGTGCCGGCGTGCCCGCCACCGGCCGACGCCACCTCGTTGCAGATGGACACGGTCAACGCCGTCACCGAGGACCGGGTGCACACCGCCGAGCGCGTCGCCACCGCGGCGCCGACCGGCATCGGGCTGCTGCTGGCGCGCGTGCTCGGGGCGGATGTGTGCTTCCTGCGCAACGAGCAGATCTACGTCGCCACCATCGACGGCGGTCACCGGGGCAGCCGCGGCTTCATCCTGGGTGGCACGTTCCTGTCCCGACCTCGCCCCGAGGACAACTCCTTCGTGGTGCTGGCGCTGTACCACCACGAGGCGCGCCATCGGCAGCAGTGGGCCTGGGGTACCGTCCTCGGCGGTCCGCTCGCCTATCCCGTCGTCTACACCCTCGACGACGTGTGCTTCCCCGGCGCGCAGAACCATTTCGAGCAGCTCGCCGATGTCCGAACCGGGCACTACTCGCTCCCCGACCAGGTTCACCCCCGCTTCGGGTTGCGGACGGTGCTCGGGGCCCTGGCGGTCGCGGGCCTGCTGGAGGGCGCCGCCGCGCTGCACCGGCGCCGTCAGCGGGCGCGCCTGCCGTTGGTGCCGTGAGGTGGTGCGGTGAGGTGCCGTTCGGTCGGCTGCACTGACGGCAGGCCCCACCCCGAGCTCAGCGCAGCACGAATCCCTCGTAGCCGTTGGCCACGATCTCGTCGCAGCGGGCGCGGTACCGCCCGAGCCCGCCGACGTAGGGCATGAACACGCGGGGCTTGCCCGGGATGTTCGCCCCGAGGTACCAGCTCGAGCAGCCGGGTGCCACGTACATGGTGTCCTGGGCCACCTCGGTGACGTGGCGGCCCCACGCCTCCTCGGCATCGGGGGTCGTCTCGATGGTGCGAAGCCCGTCGCGTCGCAGCTCGCCGATGCAGTCGTCGATCCACTCGACGTGCTGCTCGATGGCGACGATCACGTTCGACAGCACGGACGGGCTGCCCGGACCGGTGACCGTGAACAGGTTTGGGAACCCGGCCACCTGCAGCCCGAGGTAGGTGCGAGGCCCGGCGGCCCAGTGCTCCTTGAGCGTCACCCCGCCCCGGCCCCGGATGTCGATGCGGTCGAGGGCGCCGGTCATCGCGTCGAACCCGGTGGCCAACACCAGCACATCGAGCTCGATGTGCCGCTTCGTCGTGCGCACACCGGTCTCGGTGATCTCCACGAGCGCTTCGTCGCGCAGGTCGACCAGCGTCACGTTCGGTCGGTTGAACGTCTCGTAGTAGCCGCTGTCGAGCACCTGCCGCTTGCAGCCGAGCGGGTAGTCCTTGGGAAGGAGGCGTTCGGCCACGTCCGGATCGCGCACGACCGACCGCACGTGATCCCGGTACAGCTCGCAGGCCAGTTCGTTGGCCTCCATGTCCTTGTAGACATCGCGGAAGCGGTCGAACACGCGGAACCCGTACTGCTCCCAGGCCTGGTGGCGCTGCTCGGGGCTCAGGGTGCGCAGCTCGGGCCGCGCCGGCCGCGGTCCCGCCGTCGACTGCTTGGGCGCCACCTTGACCGGGCTCCAGCCCGAGAACCCGTTGGGCGAGTGGCGCTGACGGCGCCGGACCTCGTCGTAGTGGTCCTTGTAGGCGCTCTGCACATCGGGCCGCAACGGCTTGTTGTTGGCCGGGAAGGTGAACACGGGCGTGCGCTGCAGTACGAAGAGGTGCTCGGCCTGCTCGGCGATCACCGGGATGGCCTGCACGCCGGAGGAACCGGTGCCGATGACGCCGACGCGGCGGTCGAGGGCGACGGGCGCCTTGGGCCAGCGGCCGGTGTGCAGCAGCTCACCTCCGAAGCGATCGAGGCCGGGCAGGTCCGGGGTGTTCGAAGCGGACAGCGCGCCGGTGGCCATGATGCAGTAGGTGGCGCGCAGCCGGTCTCCGGCGTCGGTGGCGATCACCCAGGTGTCGGTGCTCTCGTCGAAGTGGGCGGCGCGCACGGTCGTGGCGAAGCGGATGTCGCGGCGCAGATCGAAGCGGTCGGCGACGTGCTGGGCGTAGGCGAGGATCTCGGGCTGGGGCGACATGACCTCGGACCACTGCCACTCCTGCTGCAGCTCCTCCGACCACGAGTAGGAGTACTCCATGGACGGCACGTCGCAGCGGGCGCCGGGATAGCGGTTCCAGTACCAGGTGCCGCCCACATCGGTGGCGCCGTCGAGCACGAGGACCGACAGGCCCTGCTGGCGCAGGCGGTGGAGCATGTACATCCCGGCGAAGCCCGCGCCCACCACGACGGCGTCGAAGCGCGCCTCGGGCACGGTGGCGTCGGTGCTGATGACGGTGGCCGGTCGGCCCGCGGTCTGGACGTCGGTCATGGCGGGATCGTACCGGCCGCTGTGCCCGCCGATTCGAATCGCTCGTCGAATTCCTCGGCGGACGCATCCATGACAGACGTCACGTTCCTGCCGGGGGTTGGGGGGGGAAGGGCTTGCGGAGGAGGCCCCGTCCGGCCTCGGCGCGCCGACGCTCTGTTGCGGCCACGCGCGCCCGAGGTACCGAAAAGATCGCGAAAATGTCGCGGGATGACCAGAACAGCCGTGGTCGACGGGGTAGAACAAGCATCGTGCATGCATCTACGACCTCGCTCGATGGCGGTACCCCGGGAGGCGGGTTGCTCGCCGAGGCCCGTGACCCGCAGAGCCGGGACGGGCGGACCCGCAACTACGTCGTGATCGGGGCCGGCCCGGCCGGTCTCACCGCCGCCCGCTACCTGTTGCAGGGCGCCCCCGGGGCGGGGGTGGACGCTGAGCTGCTCATCGTCGAGGCGGACGACATCGTCGGCGGCATCAGCCGTACGGTCGAGCGGGACGGTTGGCGCTTCGACATCGGCGGGCACCGCTTCTTCACCAAGGTCCCCGAGGTCGAGGAGTTCTGGCACGACGTGCTGGCGCAGGGCGAGTTCCTTCGCCGCCCACGCATGAGCCGGATCTTCTACGGGGGGAAGTTCTTCGACTACCCGCTGCGGGCGATGAACGCGCTGCGCAACCTCGGTCCGCTCGAGTCGCTGCGCTGCGTCGCCTCCTACGGATGGGCCCGCGTGCGGCCGCCCAAGGACCAGTCGACCTTCGAGGGCTGGGTGGCGAGTCGGTTCGGCTGGCGCCTCTACCGCATCTTCTTCAAGACCTACACCGAGAAGGTGTGGGGCGTGCCGGCCGACACGATCCAGGCGGATTGGGCGGCCCAGCGCATCAAGAACCTGTCGTTGGGCAAGGCGATCGTCAACGCGCTCACGCCGCGCCGAAACCAGACCGACGTGACCTCCCTCATCGAGGAGTTCCAGTACCCGCGCCTCGGCCCGGGGATGATGTGGGAAGCCTGCCGGGACCAGGTCGTCGCCGCCGGGGGCGAGCTGGTCATGCAGACCCGGGTCGAGCGCATCGAGCATGGCGCCGGCGCGGCACACACCGTGTGGACGGTGGACGACGCCGGCCGGCGCTCGTCCCATCCCTGCGACGCGGTGATCTCCTCGATGCCGCTCGGCGAACTGCTCGGGGCCATGGACCCTGCGCCGCCCGTGGAGGTGCTGCGCGCCGCCGCCGGGCTGCGCCACCGCGACTTCCTCACGGTGGCGCTCGTCGTGCCCGAACAGCACGCCTTCCCGGACAACTGGATCTACGTCCACAGCCCCGATGTGAAGCTCGGGCGGATCCAGAACTTCGGATCGTGGTCGCCGGAGATGGTGAAGCCGGGTCAGACGTGCCTCGGCCTGGAGTACTTCACGAACGTCGGCGACGAGTACTGGTCGATGGCGGACGATGCGCTGATCGCGTTGGCCAAGCGCGAGCTCGCCTCGCTCGGACTGGTGCCCGAGGAGGCCGTCTCGGCTGCCTACGTGGTCCGCATGCCGGCCGCCTACCCGGTGTACGACGCCGAGTACGCGGCCAACGTCGATGTGCTGCGCGCATGGCTCGAGCAGCACACCCCGAACGTGTGGCCGGTGGGCCGCAACGGCATGCACCGCTACAACAACCAGGATCACTCCATGCTCACCGCGATGCTCGCGGTGGAGAACATCCTCCACGATGCCGGCCACGATCTGTGGAGCGTCAACGTGGAGGAGGACTACCACGAGGAGCTGAAGACGGATGACCGTCTGGACCGCTCGAGCGTGACCGCGGCGCGCGGCACCGGCCGGGCCGCGCCGGTCGTGCGCTGAGCGAGGCGGCGCCGCCTGGCGCCGGCGCCCGCCGAAGTCCGGAACTGCCCGCCCCTGCGGCGGGCAGTGCCGCGCCCGGCCCCGTGCGCGGCGGTGGTCAGGGCCGATCAGGCGTTGTAGGCGTACAGGGCGCCGTGATCGAGGTGGTACCCGGGACGGTCGGTGACGTACTGCATCTCACCGGCGCGCAGCGAGCGCAGGGAGCGCCGCAACGCCCGGCAGGTGCGCTGGGTGGGCGGGTAGCCGTCGCTCCAGACCAGCCACACCCGGTTCTCCCCGGCCCGGCGGGCGGCCTCGATAGCGAAGGCCGACGGCACCGAGGACTCGTAGCGGTGGGTGTAGTCGATCCAGTCCACCCGGGCGGGATCCGACCAGTCCGGATAGGTGCCGAGTTGGAGCTCGGGTGCGTCGCGTCGACGCAGCTCCCGCACGGTGGCCGGACCGAGCTGGTCCGGGCAGAACACGACGACGTCGCCCGGTCGGGCGGTGGTGGCGAGCACGGTGGCGATCCGGCGTCCGGGCGTTCGCTCCGAACGGATCTCCCGGGTGACGAGCACCGCCGACAGGGCGGTCATCACGCTCAGCACGGCGACCGTCCACGCCACCGGTCGTACGCGGGTCAGGCCGAGCGCGACGAGTGCCATCAGCAGCGGGAGGAACACCGAGGTGTACCGCCCGGCCAGCGCGCTCCCGCTGCGCATGGCGCCGGCCACGGCGATGACCGCGCCGACGCCGCCGATGAAGGCCAGCGCCGACACCGAGGTCGAGCGCCCATGCAGCGGTAGGCGCTCGAGCGCGCCGCGCAGCCACGCCGGACCCCGGTGCTCGGGCGCGACGGCAGTGAGGACCGCGATGGCGAACAGGGTGACGATGACGTAGGCGGGACGGTGGTGGCCTCCCGCCTGGACCAGCGGGATGTCGAAGACCTCCCAGGCCCTGGGCGGCACCGTCCACGGGGTGGCGGTGTGCTCGGCCTGGAAGCGGAACGTCGGCACCCAGGGCAGCCACAGCACGCCCCCCACCGCCAGGGCAGCGGCGGTGCGCGCCCAGGCGCCGCCCATCTGCCGGCGCCGGTCCCGCCACGCGCCGAACAGCACCACGATGCCGACCGCAGCCAGCAGGTAGACGGCCCAGTAGTGGGTGTAGAGCAGCGCCGCGCTCAGCGTCGCGACCGCAGCCAGACGCCACGGCGACGGTCGGCGGAGCGCGGCGGGCAGGACCAGCATGCCGAGGGACACCTCGAACGCGACCAGCGCGTACATCCGTCCCTCGGCCGCGTAGCGAATGGCAAAGGGGTTCACCGCCAGCGCCACCGCGGCAGCCCAGGCGGCCTGATCGCCCGCCAGTCGGCGTACCGCCGCCCACAGCAACCCCACGGTGGCGATCGAGAGCACGACCGACAACGAGCGCACCGCTGCGTCCGACTCGCCGAAGGCCGCCATCCAGCCGTGCAAGGCCAGGTAGTACAGCGGGGGCGCCCCGTCGGTGCGTAACGCATGGGGGATGTCGGCCAACGGCAGGCGGGCGAAGGCGACGCTCTGCGCCTCGTCCAGCCACAGCGCCGAGCGGGGCCAGGCCCGGGCGACGACGCCGGCCGCGATGGCGGCCATGGCGAGGGCCCGCAACAGCGTGGCTCGGCGAGCTCGGGATCGAGTTGAGGGCGCGGCGGTCCCGCCGGGCTCCACGGCGGAGACGTCCGTGCTCCCGGGCGCAACAGTCATACCGCTTCATTATCGCTCTGCGAAGGCGTCGAGCCCGGTCGGGTCGTCGCAGAACTGCAACGTAATGCGTCTCGGAAAGCGATCGACTGGTCACCGCATGTCCTAGCCTGGGGCTCTGGGACGGCGGAGTCCCACGAAAATGGAGGCGGCGGTGGCGGACCCGCGCAAGGCAGCACCGCGCGACGTGGCGCGTGTGCGGACATGGCTCTCGATGGGTTTGGCGGTCTGTTTGACCGCGGCCCTGGTGGTGCTCAACCTGCAGACGACGGCGGACGCGGCGGCGGACCCCGTGTTGGCGGTGAACCTCAACGGGCCGGCGACGACGGCGGACGGTGTGGCGTTCAGCGCCCAGTCGTCGAGCACGGCGATCACCCAGACCGGCGGCTTCCAACTGTGCACCTCGGTCGCCTCGGCCAACCCGCCCGCATCGGCGGAGTTGCTCGCGCTGCTCAACTGCTTCGTCTGGGGCTCGGCGACCGTGCCGCTCGGGCTGACGGTAAGCGGGCTCGCCGCCGGCGACTACGACGTCTACGCGTGGATGTTCGAGGACAACTTCGCGAGCTCGTACACCCTGTCCATCAACGGCGCGACGGTGGCGGACGTCGCATTGGCCAACGGCGGGGACTGGCAGCGGCTGGGGCCGTTCCGGGTCACCGGCGCCACGGGCTTCCAGCTCGGCTCGGCGGGCGGCGACGCCAACCTCGCCGCGCTGGCGGTGTACCCGGCCGACGGCGGCCCGTCGACCACGACGACCGCCACACCGACGACGGCCACCCCCACGACGCAACCGGGTGGCAGCGGCACCTGGACGGCTGCCGACTTCGTCGACGAGCGGGTGGCGGGCGGTATCAGCCAGGGCCTGTCGGCCGAGTGGTTGCCCGACGGCCGGATGCTCACCGTCGGCAAGGCCGGCACGGTGGGCCTCATCGACCCCTCGGCCGGCACGACGACCACGCTGTTCACGATCCCCAACGTCGACGACGGCGGCGAGCACGGCGCGATGGATGTCGCGGTCGCCCCGGACTTCGCCACCACCCGGCAGTTCTACGTGTACTACTCGGCGACGCCGGACAGCCGGTTGCACATCGATCGCTTCACGCTCGGCGCGGACGGCCCGGCGACCGCCGCGTCGCGTACGGTCATCTGGCTGAACCCGGGGCGCAACGCCAGCGAGTTCGGGATCTACCACATCGGCGGCAGCCTGAACTTCGGCCCGGACGGCAGGTTCTACCTGTCGATCGGCGACGCGTTCTCACCCGGCAACGGCCAGGACCTCTCCACCGTGTTCGGCAAGGTCTTGCGGATCAACCGCGACGGCTCCGTTCCCGCAAACAACCCCTTCCACGACGGGGCGGGGACCAACGTCGACGAGATCTGGCTGTACGGCGTGCGCAACCCGTTCCGGGCTTCGTGGGACCTGCCCAGTGGCCGCTACTTCATCGGTGACGTCGGGGGCAACAACGCCCCCACCGCCTACGAGGAGCTCAACGTCGGTCAGGCCGGCGCCAACTTCGGCTGGCCGGTGTGCGAGGGGCCGCTGGGCCAACCCAAGAGCGGTGTGGTCTGCCCTTCGGGCATCACCGCACCGATCCTGTTCTACGCCCATGACGCCGCGGCCGGATGCTGCGACAACGCCTCGATCACCGGGGGTGAGCTGTTCAACTCGCAGGCCCTGCCCCTCCAGCTGCGGAACGCGTACATCTACGGCGACTACGCCCGGGGCGACATCAACTGGGCGATCATCGACGACCAGAACACGGTGACGGCGAAGGGCCTGCTGAAATCGGTGGCGCCCCGCTCTCCGGTGTGGATCTCCCAGGGGCCCGACGGACACATCTACTACGTCAACTTCAACTCCGGCGGCGCCAGCGAGATCCGCCGCCTGCGCTTCACCGGAGCGCTGGATCCGGCGCCGACGCTCAACTCGGTGACGGCGACCCCTCTGGTCGGCGGTGCCCCGCTCACCGTGGACTTCGAGGCAGACGTCACCGATCCCCTCGGCCGTACCGTGCAGTATCGGTGGGACTTCGGTGACGTCACCACCTCCACCGAGGCCGCCCCCACGCACATCTACACGGCGATCGGGCTGAAGAAGCCGACCCTGACGATCACCGCGGGCAGCCAGAGCGTGACCAGCGATCCGCTCTCGATCCAGGTCGGTGTGCCGCCGGTGGCGACGATCACGGCGCCGCCCACCGACACCGCGTTCAACTTCGGCGAGCACATCGTGGTCAGCGGGACGGCAACCGACGACGAGGAGCTGCCGGCGGACGCGATGCGCTGGGAGGTGCAACTCGTGCACGCCGAGCACAGCCATCCGGTGAAGACCGTCACCGGGCCGTCGGTGACCATCGACATCGACACGGCGGACCATGCGCTGGCGTCCGACCAGTATTTCCGGGTCACGCTCAGCGTGACCGACAACGACGGGCTGGTCGACCGCAAGACCATCGACCTCAAGCCCCGCGTGATCACGACGAGCCTCCGCACGAACCTCCCGGCCGGCGCGACGGTGGATGTGCAGGGGGTCCGGCAGCTGCTGCCGTTCGCCTTCGAATCGGTGATCGGGTATTCGAGCGCCGTCGCTGCTCCACCGGCGGTGTGCATCGCCGGTGAGCGGTGGGTGCTCGACCAGTGGAGCAACGGCGCGGCGCCCAGCTTCACCTGGGTGACCCCGGCGGCGAACACCACGCTGGACGCCACCTACCGCAACACCGGAGCGGACAGTTCCTGCCCCATCGCCGGCACGCTCCGGGTGGCGCCCGTCGCCGATCGAAGCTCGTCGGTCTCGCTCAACGGGCTCAGCGTGCGCAACAGCGGCAGCGCCTTCATCTTCTTCGCCGAGGCCCAGCCGCTCAGCTCGGTGCGCTTCCGCCTCGATGACCCCAACGGCACCGGTCCGGTGCGCCAGCAGGAGCTGGTCGCTCCCTACGACTTCGCCGGCGGCTCGGTCGGTGCCGCCAACGCGTTCGACCTCGGGAGCCTCGCCCCCGGTGCCCACAGCATCCGGGTGGACGCGACCCTGCCGGACGGCACGAAGAACGTGGTGGTGGCCCAGTTCACCGTGTCGGCCTCGGCGCCCCCGCTGACGACCTCGACGTCGAGCACGACCACGTCGAGCACGACGACCTCCAGCACCACGTCGACGACCGCACCGACGACGACCTCGACGACCTCGAGCACGACGACGTCGAGCACCACGACGTCGAGCACGACGACCTCGAGCACCACGACCTCGAGCACCACGTCGACGACGGCGCCGACGACGACGTCGACGACGACGACATCCACCACGCCGAGCACCAGCTCGTCCACGACGTCGACCACCGTGGCCGCGCCGAGCGGGCCGAGGGTGATGGTCTCCGCCCGCAACGACCGCAGCGCGGCCCGGGCGCTGGCCGCCTGTTCGCTGGTGCGCACCGAGACGGTCTTCGTCTACGCCGAGAACGACGGGTTCTCGTCGGTGCAGTTCCTGCTCGACGGCGCGCCGGTTCGCCTCGAGCTGGTGGCCCCGTGGGACTTCGCCGGTGGTAGCACGACGCTCGCCAACGGCTGGACACTCTCGGGCGTGCCGTTGGGGCAGCACACCATCACCGCCCTCGGGGCTCGTATCGGTGGCGGCACGTCCACCATGACGGCGACGTTCAACCTCGTCGCCGCCGGCACCTCCTGCCTGACCGGCGGGACGACCACCACGTCGCCGAGCACGACGACCACGTCGCCGAGCACGACGACGACCCAGCCGACGACGACGACGCAGCCGACGACGACGACCCAGCCGACCACCACGACGACGGCGGCGCCTGCCGTCGGCTCGCTGCGGGTCTCCACCGCAGCCAACCGGGGTGGTTCGGTACCGCTGCAGGGATGGGTGGCGGGAGCGGCCACCGACGCGTACATCTACCTCGACGCCGATCCGGCGGCCGTCTGGGTCGACTTCTGGTTGGACGACACCAGCGGGCTCACGGCACCGGCCACCCATCGCGAGCTGTTCGCTCCGTGGGACTTCGTCGGTGGCAGCACCACGACGGCGTTGCCGTTCAGGGTGAGCGGGATGGCTCGTGGTTCGCACACCGTCAAGGCGATGCTGCGGAAGGCGGACGGGACCACCCAGACCTTCAGCGCCACGTTCACCGTGTGAGCGGCGGCGCCGGCCGCCCGCCACCCGGCGGGCGGAACCGAGCGGTCCATCGTGCCCGGCCTGCCCGTACCACCCGGTACGGGCAGGCCCGCGTCCGGGATGGGGCGGCGGGTCGGTCGCGGCCGAAACGCGAACGACGGCCGGCCCGGTGCAGCGGGCCGGCCGTCGGCCGGGAGAGGAGGGGAGAGGACCGCAGGGGAGCGGGTGGCGCGGAGCCCCGGCGCTCAGCCGCCCGTTTCGCAGGCGTCGAAGGCGACGACCAGGCGGGCGCTGAGCTCGGCGTCGGCCTCGGCAGCCTCGAGATCGGCCACCGAGCTGAGCCCTTCGGCGGAGCCCGCGGCCGCGTAGCACTCGGCCAGCAGATCCTCGGCTCCGAGCACGTCGCGGTAGTAGTCGAGCAGCGGTGTCGCCCGGTCCACCGGCAGGGTGCTCAGCAGCGGGGGGGCCTGGGACGGGTCGCCGGAGCTCTGGGCGGAGGTCGCATCGGCCTCGCCCCCGGTGCGCGGCTCGGCGGCGGTCGGCGTCCGGTCATCGGTCGCGACCCGCTCGCCAGACGCAGCGCCGGCCTGATCGCCGGACACGTTGTCCGCTGCGTCGGTGCAGCCCCAAAGGGTGATGAGACAGGCGACCGTCAGGGCGCCGGCCAGGCGCGACGTCGTTGTGCTGTTCCGCCGTTGCATGCGCTCCAGTATGCCGAGCGTCCGGAGCGATCGGTGCTCAGCCCGCCAGTTCGTCTCGCAGCGCGGCGAGGAAGGGGATGTCGTCGAACTGGTCGGGCTGCACCACCTCCCACGCCACGCCGCTCGGTATGGGGTAGGTGGTGCGGGTCTCGATGACCTCCTCGGGCGTGACGATCCAGTGCAAGGGGTTGTCGTGGCCGACCATCGTCACCCGCCCGGCGTCGACCACCTGCACCCCGTGCACGGTGGTGACCACCGGGGTGTCGGGCCGGGCCCAACCCAGCTCACGGAAGATGCCGAGCTCCAGGTCGGCGAAGCCCCCGCCCTTCCCGGTGCGCCCCCCGGCGCGGGTCACCGCGACGCAGCCGACCACGCACACGTCGAGGGGCTCCATCTCCTCGAAGCGGACCAGGGTGCCGTGACGCAGGAACCCCTCGGCGTCGGCCACCTCGTCCAAGGCGATGCCCCGAGCCGTCAGCTCGCCGGGGTCGAGCCGTACGTACGGCAGGTCGTCGCTGAGGTACGGCACCGGTGTGTACAGCCGCTTGCCGTCCTGCAGCGCCCGCAGCCGCACCGGGGCCTGCGACGGATCGGGGTTGCACTTCACCACGCCGGCCGCCTGCCAGAACGGCAACCCGGCCAGCCGCGCCGCAGCCAGCTCCGAACCGACGAAGTCGGGGATGTGGCTCCAGGTCGGCCCCACGGCTGCGCCGCTGGCGTCGAGCGCGGCCCACACGTCGTGGCGCACCAGGTCCTTGTCCGGGTTGCGCCCGGCCCAGCGGCCGCCCCTGTCGTGTCGGCTCATGGTCTCGCCTCCGCAGTGCGGGCGAGCACGGAGAGCTCGCCCAGGCCCGCCCGGGTCACCAGCTCCACGGCGGCGGGCTTGGAGTCCAGCACCAGCCGGCGCAGGTCCGCGCCGACCAGCTCACCGTCGGCCACGCGCTGGGCGCCGTCCACCCAGACGTCGGCGACGTCGCGCGGCGACGCGCAGTACACCAGCCGTTCGTAGGGGTCATGGATGTTGGCCAGGCCCGGCCCGAGCCCACTGAAACGGACGATGTCGGCCTTCTTGCCGACCTCGAGCGAGCCGATCTCGTGGTCGAGGGCCAGCGCTCTCGCCCCGTCGATGGTCGCCATGCGCAGCGCGTCGGAGGCGCTCATCCGGGTGGCGTCGAGGTGGTGCAGCTTCTGGACGAGCGCCGCCATCTTCACCGCCTCGAGCATGTTGTTCGAATCGTTCGAGGCGGCGCCGTCGGTGCCGATGCCCACGGTGACGCCCTCGCGGCGCAGGCGCGGCACCGGGCACACCCCCGACGCCAGGATCCTGTTGGCCACCGGGTTGTGGGCCACTTTCACGTCGCGCGCGGCGAGCAGACCGATGTCGGTCTCGTTCACCCACACGCAATGGGCCGCGATGAGCTCCAGGTCGAGCAGGCCGTGGCGATGGGAGAGCTCCAACGTGTTCATGCCGTGCTGGACCCGGCACGAGGTGAGCTCCTCGCGCACCTCGGCGATGTGGGTGTGCACCGCCCAGCCCTCCTCGGCGGCTCGCTTGATGCCGGTGGCGAACAGCTCCGGCGTCTGGGCCAGCACGGTGGCGATGCCGTAGCGGAACGTCACCAGCGGGCTCGACGAGCAGCGGTCGGCGAGCGCCTCGTGCTCGGCGAAGATGAGGTCCATCACCGTGTGGTCGGCACGTCCGGTGCCGCCGAACTCGACGTCCCCGGCGCCGAGGCTCTCCACCGCCCGCAGGCCGAGCTCCTCCAAGGCGTCCACGACGCCGAGCGTGGCCTGGGCGCCGTAGTTGTCATAACAGAACATGTCGTTGACGCAGGTGACCCCGCAGAGCAGCATCTCCGCCGCCTTGACCCGCGTCCCCAGGTAGGCCAGCTCACGGTCCAGCACCAGACCGACCGGTACGATGAGCCGCTGGCCCCATTCCCACAGCGTCATGTCGGAGGCCATGCCGCAGATCAACGCCTCGGAGAGGTGGTTGTGACAGTTGACGAACCCCGGCGTGATCACACCGTGCTCGTCGCCGACGACGGTGGCGTCGGGCCGTCGCGCCGCCACCTCGGCCCACGGCCCGACGTCGACGATGCGATCGCCGTCGAAGGCCACGGCGCCGTCGCGCACGTCGCCGGCTGTTCCCATCGTGAGCACGTGCTCGGCTCGGACGATGACGCTCAAAGGTCCACTCCTGTCGTCGCGGTGCCGTGGTGGCCGGGGCCGCGGACGCGGCGCCGGCCACCGGTCAGCTGTCGAGCCCGATCGAGGGGTCGACGTAGTCGTTGGTGACGAGATCCTCGGCCTTGAGGTCCTTCTTGAACCCACTCTGGCCGTTCTCGTCGAAGATGGGCAGCAGCGTGTCGATCATGGACTGCACCCGCACGAGGTCGAAGTTGCCCAGCGTGTCGTCGGGCCCGTTGCCCACCAGCTCGGCGGACTTCATGATGTCCACCGCCGCAGCGTTCAGGCCGAGGGAGGTCTTCCAGAACGGTGCACCGAGATCGTTGTCGTTGTACTCGGCGAGCAGGGTGTTGATCTCGTCGGGGGAGGTGACGTAGTCGATCTGGGCCTGCTGCACCAGCGGCACGAACTTCTCCAGGCAGGGGGCCAGCTCGGCCTCGCGGTCGGCGGCGATCGACAGCGTCATCGGGTAGGCCTGGTAGCCGAGGTCGTGGATGAGCACGTAGCCGACCGGCTTGTTGAACTGCTCGGTCTCGCGTTCGAACGTGTAGATCTCGTTGGAGGCGTAGCCCTGGTTGATGATCTGCCCGTCCCCGGTGATGAACTTGTCCTTGTCCCCGGCGTAGCCCTCGATGAACGCATCCTCGGGCACGCCCTGGCCGATGAGGTACTGCACATAGCTGAAGGATTTGGTGGTGACGTAGAGGTTGGCGCCTTCCTCCACCGCCGCCTTGATGTCCTCGACGTCGTCGATGTCCCACTTGCCGGGGTCGAACATGAGCATCTGCGGGTTCTTCTCGAACTGCGCCACGATCTGCTTCACCGGGAACTTCTCGGAGAAGAGGATGGCGTCGTCCATCGACACGAACGCCATGTCGGGCTTGACGCCGGCCACCGAGTTGCCGGTGTAGAGCGTGGCGGCGTAGGGCACGCCCTGGTCGCTGCCGGGCCCGCCGTCGAGGATCTTCAGGTTGATGCCGGTGCTGCCGAGCGGCCCTTCGTAGACGTACTGCGACATCTTCCCCCCGGCGCCGATCAACTGGTAGAAGGCGGCGTGCTCGGCCTCGGCCAGCCAGTCCTTCTGCACGATCAGCTCTGCCGGGCAGACGTCCTTGAGGTTGGTGGTGTAGCTGTCCTTGGCGAACTTGCCCTTCTCGCCGGTGAACGCCTTGGCGTCGCTGCGGTCGGAGGTCACGAAGTCGGCCCCGCCGGCCTCGCTGGTGGCGGTCGACCCGCCCGAGGCCGTCGGGTCGGCCGTGGCGGCCGCAGTGGTCGCCGGATCGGCTCCGCCGGCGTCCTCGCCGCTGCTGTCGTCACCCCCGCAGGCGGCGGCGACCAGGCCCAGACCGAGGGCGACCGCGAGCAGGCGACGCGTTGAATTCCTCAAGGATTCCTCACTTTGTTGGCGCGCGTGACGGACGTGCCGCCCGACGACGCAGGTTGGGGGGAAACGGAGCGGGCGAGGGGATCGCCCCGGCCGGCTCAGTGCTGGGCGGACTCGTGCCAGTTGCGCAGCACGCGGTTGGACAGCCAGCCGAAGAAGATGAACACCACGATGCCGAGCAGCGACGACATGATCAGGCAGGTGTACAGCCGCTCGTACTCGATGAGGGTGCGGTACTGCGTGAGCCGCTGGCCGAGGCCCGGGTCGCCCTTCTGGAAGAACTGCTCACCGACGATCGCTCCGATGACCGACAGACCGGCGGAGATGCGGAAGGCGGCGAAGATCGACGGCAGCGCGTTGGGCAGCGCCAGCTTGCGCAGCTTGGTCGTCCAGCTCGCACCGTGCAGGTCGAACAGGTCCAGCATGCCGCGGTCCACCGACTTCATGCCCAGCAGCAGGTTGGTCGGGATGGGGAAGAACGAGATGATGATGCACACCACCGACTTGGCGAAGAACCCGTAGCCGAAGGCGATCTGCAGCAGGGGTGAGATGGCCAGGATGGGCACCGCCTGCAAGGCGACGAGGTAGGGGAACGTCATGCGCTCGTACCACTTGAAGCGGTACATGAGGATGCCCACCGTACCGCCGAGTATGATCGACACGCCGAGGCCGAAGACGGCGAGCTTCGTGGTGAGCCACGTCGACGCGAGGATCTCCCCCATGGCCTCGCCGTCGAGGAAGCCCTTGGAGACCACGTCGTGGGGCCATGGCAGCAGGAACCGCCGGTTCGGCTTCATCCGAAGGGTCAACAGGTACCAGGCGGCAAGGATGAGCAGGAAGCCCACCGGAAGCGGCCACAGCGAGGTGATCGAGCGCGCTCGCTTCGGGCGGATCACGCTCGGCGGGGCCACCGGTTGCGCTTCCACCACGTCGGTGACGGCGGTGTTGTCGGCGACAGCGGTCATCGGTGGGCTCCTCGCAGCGCGGCCGACACGTGGCCGGTGAGCTCGCTGAACGCCGGGTCGAAGCGCAGCTCGGGCGATCGGGGGTAGTCGAAGGGGATGGCGAAGTCGCCCACGATGCGGCCGGGCCGCGCTGACATGACCAGCACCCGGGTCGACAGGTACACCGCTTCGTAGATCGAGTGGGTGATGAACAGCGAGGCGAAGCGCTTGGCGGCGAACAGCTCGAGCAGCTGGTCGTTGAGCCGCTCCCGGGTGATCTCGTCGAGGGCGCCGAACGGCTCGTCGAAGAGGAACACCGACGGGTCGAGCACCAGGGAGCGGGCGAGCGAGGCCCGCATGCGCATGCCGCCCGAGAGCTGCTTCGGGTACTTGGTGGCGTGGCCGTCGAGCCCGACCTGAGCGATGGCGTCCTCGGCCTTGCGCGCCCGCTCGGCCTTGGGCAGGCCGTGCAGCTCGGCGAGCAACTCCACGTTGGAGCGCACGGTGCGCCAGGGCAGCAGCGTGGCGTCCTGGAACACGTAGCCGACCGAGCCCGTGTCGGCGCTGACCGTGCCGTCGCTGGCCTGTGCGAGGCCGGACGCGATCCGCAGCAGCGTCGACTTGCCGCAACCGGAGGGGCCGACGACGGTCACGAACTCGCCGGCGTTCACGGTGAACGAGACGTCCTGCAGCGCGACGGTCCCGTCGGGGAACGTCATGCTGATGTGGTGGAAGCCCAGCGAGGGGGAGCGATCGGCCAGGGAGAGCCCGGAGGGGCCGGGATGTGGCGCTGTCATACGCCGGCCAGCTAACCGGGGACAGGTGTCCTGCTTGCTTCCGCGCTGTGAACGTCGTGTTGGCGCTGCCTGATCAGATCCTTTCGTCGTCCCTCGCCCGGTGGCGCCCTAGGCTGCGCCGGTGAGCGCTGTCGCCGATCCCGTCCCCGTCCCCGATCCCGACGTGGTGGTGCAGGTCGTGGCCCTGTCCACGCCCTGGCCGACGCTGGACCCGTTCCTGTTCTGCGTCCACCACGACGACGCGTACCCCCCGGGTAACGGTCGTCACGGTCCCGAAGCATCGCTGGCGGGCCGATCGCTGGGCGCCGACTTCTCCGGCCGGGACGGCTGGAGCATGTACCACGGCAGCGACGTGCCCGGCTTCCCCCGCCACCCCCACCGCGGGTTCGAGACCATCACCTTCGTGCGGCGCGGGCTCGTCGACCACGCCGACTCGCTCGGTGCCGCCGCCCGCTACGGCCGAGGCGATGTGCAGTGGATGACCGCCGGCGCCGGTGTGGTGCACGCCGAGATGTTCCCGTTGCTGGACGAGCAGGGCCCGAACCCGCTCGAGCTGTTCCAGATCTGGCTCAACCTGCCGGCGGCGGACAAGATGGTGCCGCCGTCCTACACGATGCTGTGGGACGAGCAGCTGCCGCGTCGCGTCGTCAGCGATGCCGGCGGCCGAGCCGTGCGGATCACGGTGGTGGCCGGCGCGTTGGAGCTCGGTGAACCGGTTGAGGGCAGCCCGACCGAGCCGGCGCCGCCTCCGCCCGACTCGTGGGCCGTGCGGCCGGGCAACGAGCTGGCCATCTGGCACCTCGAGCTCGATGCGGGGGCGGAGGTCGTGCTGCCGCCGGCGCTCGGCGGGGCCGAGATCGGACGGGTCTGCTACGTGTTCGAGGGCGATGCGGTGCAGATCGGCACCACCGAGGTCGCCAACGGCCATGGCGCCGTCGTGCGGGCCGACGTGGCGGCGGCGGTGCGGGCCGGAAGGCGCCCGGCGGAGCTGCTGGTGTTGCAGGGCCGCCCCCTGCGGGAGCCGGTGGCGCAGTACGGCCCGTTCGTGATGAACGACCGGGCGGGCATCGAACAGGCCTTCGCCGACTACCAGCGCAGCGGCTTCGGCGGGTGGCCGTGGCCGCAGGACGGGCCGGTCCACGGGGGTGATCCGGCTCGGTTCGCCCGCCATGCCGACGGCCGGGTGGAGGCTCCACCAGGTGGACGGGCTGCCGCGCCGATCTCGTCGCCGGCCACCGGCAGCCGCTGACCGATCGCCCGCCCGGGAGGGACGGGCGGGGGAGTGGCTCGTCCCGCCCGGCTGGCGCTCGGGGCCGTCCGTCAGGCCATCACCTCGCCGACCGCGACCGGTGGCAGCGTCGGTGAGGCGCTGCCACCGGCCGGCTCGACGGAGACCGCCACGGTCCGTACCGTGCCGGACGGTACGGCGACGGTCCCCGGGCGGGAGCCCAGCACCGCGAGCGAGACCGGCGTGTCGCCGTCGAGGGACCACAGCTGGTAGGTCTGTCCCTCATCGAGCGCAGCGAGGCCGTCGCCGCGCAGGTAGCCGCGGCCCTCGCCGTCGACCAGCAGCTGCGCCGTTCCTGCCGTACCTTCCAGTACGGCGAGCCGGTGGGTTGGGTCGGCCGCCACGGCGGCCGCCAGCTCTTGCACGCTTGGCGGCCCGTCCCCACCCGCGGAACGGCCGACCGCGAACCCGGCCGCCGCCACCAAAAGCACCGCCGCGGCGGCCGCCAGCAGCGCGTCGCGCAGCCGGACGACCCGCGCTCGACGGCGGCCTGCCGCTTCGGCGAGCGACTCGACGGCCGACGGGGCGACGGGAGCGGCCGGGGCGACTGGAGCCGACGGCGGGTCCTCGGGCGTCGGCGCCCCCGCCTGCGAGCGTGGTTCGTGGCCCGGGCGCATCTGCAACGGCCGCAGCCGCGCCTCGACCCGGGCCCACAGCTGCGGTGGGGGTTCGGCGGCATCGGCACTGGCCAGCGCGGCGAGCACGTCCTCGAACCGGGTGAGCGCTCGCCGGGCATCGGGGTGCTCCTCGACGTAGCGGCTCATGCGATCGTGCTCGTCGGGATCGAGCGCGTCGAGGGCGAACGCGCCGAGGAGCGATTCGAGCTCCGGATCGGGGAGCGGGTGCGGCTCGTTCATGCGTTCACCCCAAGCCCTGCGGCTTCCAGTTTGCCGGCCAGCTTCTGCAGTCCGCTGCGGATGCGGGTCTTGACCGTGCCTTCGGGTGCGCCGATCAGGGTGGCGACCTCGCGGTAGGTGAACCCACCGTAGTAGGCGAGCAGGATGGCTTCCCGCTCGCCCGGCGCCAGATCGGCGATGGCGGTGCGCACCTTCTCCGAGCGCACCAGGTTCCAGACCTCGCGGTCGAGATCGATCTGGTCGATCCCGGTCCCACCGCGCTCGTGACGTTCCTCGCGGCGGTGGCGGGCCTGGTCGGAGCGCAGCCGGTCCACGGCGCGGCCGTGGGCGTCGCGGACCAGGAACGCTCGCAGCGACCCGCGGTCGGGGTCGAACCGGTCGGGCCGTTCCCACAAGCGGACGAACACGTCCTGCACCACGTCCTCCGCCCGGGCCCGCTCGGCGATGATCCGCCGGGTCATGCCCAACACCACGCCGGCGTGACGCCGGTACAGCTCGGCCAGGGCCTGTTCGTCACCCCGGCCGACGGCGACGATGAGCGCGGTGTCGCTGGCGTCACCGTGTCGTCGTTCCATGCGCCAGGTCTACGGCGCCGACGGGTGCCATGGATTGCCGGCGGCAGGAAAAATCGCCGCAGCGCCGCGGGTCACCGCTGCGGCATGACGCGTGGCACGACGGCCCGGGCGTCAGGCCTGCTGGGTCTGGAGCACGAGTTCGGCCAGCGCGATGGCGGCCTCCTCGGCGGCGACTGCATCCAGATCGGCCCGGACCCAGGCGGTGGCCGCCGGGCGGGCGGGCGGTCGTACCCGGGCCGCGGTGGTCGGCGTGACGCCGGGCCGCTCGTCGCGCAGGTCGATGACCGCGCCGTCGCGCTGGCTGCGGCGCAGACCGACGAACGCCGGGCGGACCAGGCGGATCCAGGCGCCGGGATCGATCGCCAGGGTCCTGTCGACGGCCAGCGCCTCTCGGGCCAGCGCCACCCGCTCGGCGACGGTGGGCTCCTCGCTCCATCGCCGTCGGAGCACCGACTCGAGCATGGTGTGCACGGCGCGCCGTTCGAGGGCCCGCAACACGGCGCCATCCACCGGGCCGAGCCGTTCCCGCCGGCGCAGCGCCCGGGCGGCGGCCTGGCGGCGCCGCACGGTGCTCAACGTCGGTGCTGCGCTGCCGTCGTCCACGGTCAGGAAGTCGTGCTCGCAGCGCCATCCCTGGTTGGCGGCCAGGCGTGCGGTGGGCACCGGGTCGTAGGCGACGCTGCCCAGGCAGGCGGCCTGGAGGAAGAACAGCAGATCGGACGGCGCGGCGTCGACGGCGGCCAGCTGCCGGTCGGCCAGGGGCGCCAGCGCGCTGCGGCGCAGGAGCGAGGCGGTGAGCCACACCCGGGGGGCGTCGAGCAGGGCCCGGCGTCGGAAGGTCCGGCCGGGTTCCTCGAAGGCCCGACTCGCGCCGGGCAGCACCACCGCCCGTGCGTCGCCCGGCGATCCGCTCAACTCGTACGCCGCGTGGGCCACGACCGAGCGTGGGTAGGCCTCGAGCAGCGTGCAGAGGCGACGCAGGTGATCCGGCAGCAGCTCGTCGCTGTCGTTGAGCAGGCCGACGAACGGAGCGGAGCCGCGATGCAGCACGGTGGCCAGGTGCGCTGCGCACCCCCGACCCGCATCGATGCGCTCGTGTCGGATCCGTCCATCACCGTACGCGCGCAGTGCTCCCTCGACGCAGGAGCCCTCACTGCCGTCGAAGACGAAGAGCTCCCACTCCACCATCGATTGGGCTCGAACGCTGTCGATTGCCTTGACCAGGTCACTCGTCAACCGTTCGGTACCCAGTCCCAGGGTGACCCGCACGCCACCGGTCCTGCTGTCCGCCATGCCCGCCATCAATCCCTCCAGATCGTGGCGGACCCTACCACCTACTCTCCGTGAGGAGTGCGGCAACCTGTGAAGACGAACGCGGTCGTCATCGAATCGCGATGCACCGCTGACGACTTCGCGCCCTGCGTGCTCGGATGCTTGCGCTCCGGGCTGACCGAGCGGCTCACTCGAACCAGATGAGCTCGCCGTCCTTGGTGATCTCGGCCATGAAGGAGCCGTCGATGCTGGTGGCCGCGTCGACCTTGCCGGCTTCCACCACGCCGAGCGACACCAGCGCATCGAGCTCGGCCTGCATTGCCTCCGCATCGATGGCGCCGACCGGCTGACCCTCCGGCGTGGAGGACAGCACGAGCTCGCGCTCGGTGTCCCAACGGAACGTCTCGCCCGCCTCGTTGAGGAACAGGTTCGGGTCGGTCCGCTCGAGCGACGCGGCGACCGCCTCCTTCGGGTTGGCTGCCGCCCACTCGAAGCCCTTGAGGCTCGCCCGCAGGAAGTCGGCGACCGCGGTCGGGTGCTCCTCGGCGAAGGACCTCGAGGTCGTGTAGACCGCGAAGCTGGCCGGGATGTCCTCGTCCTGCGGGTCGAAGGCGGTGTACTTGCCCGCGTAGCCGTTGGCGTCGAGCTGGCCGGGCTCGTTCGACTTGTAGACGGGCAGCGCCACGATCTCCGTCTCGAACAGCACCACCGGGTTGAAGTCCACCTCGATCTGGGTGATCTTGGTCTCGTCGACGCCCTTTGCGGCCAGCAGCGCTCGCAGGCTGTACGGGATGGCACCCTTGATGCCGATCTTGCGCCCTTCGAGCTGCTTGAGATCGGTGATGCCGGCCTCGTTCTTGACCAGCAACTCCTCGACCGACGTGTGGCCCTCGACCGCCACGGCGACCAGCTCGGCGCCCTGGGCGTTGGCCACCGCCACCTCGGAGAAGCTGCCCAGCGACGTCATCTGCGCCGTGCCCGCCGACACCGTGGCCACGTTGCTGGAGGAGAACCCCGGGTGCAGCTTGACGTCCAGGCACATCGCCTCGAAGTAGCCCTGGTCCTCGGCGGCGACCACATCGATGATCGATGCCGCAGCGGCGTAGTCGAAGCTGGTGAGGAACGTGATCGTGCCCGCCTCCCGGTTGGCCTCGCAGCGCTCGGCGGGGAACGACCCCACCTCGCCGGCGGTGCCCTCCGAGCCGGCCGCGGTGGTGGCCGAACCGGCGGCGCCGGTGGTCGGTGCCTCGCTGTCGTCGCCGCCACAGGCGGCGGCGGTCAGGCAGAGCGACACGAGCGCTCCGAGGGCGACGAGCGAGCGGCGCATGGGTTCCCTCCAGGGTGCGGTCGGCGCCCTGGGGGGACGGCGCCGAAGGGTCGGTCGGGCCGCCGGTGCGTTCAGTTCCGCAGCCGGGTGGGGCGCCACCGTAGCAGTCGCCGTTCGAGAAATCCGATCGCCACCAGGCCCACCACGCCCATGAGGGCCAGCATGAACACCGAGGCCCACATGCGGTCGGTCGCCAGCGAGCGCTGCGCCCGGGTGAACACGTACCCGAGCCCCTCGCTCGAGCCCTGCCACTCGGCGACCATCGCACCGATGAGCGCCAGCCCGACGCACACCCGGGTGGCCGCCGCGATGTACGGCAGCGCCTGGGGCAGGCGCAGCTTCACCAGGATCTCCCACTCTCCGGCGTTGACCGAGCGCATCACCTCGAGCGCCTCGGGCTCCACCGACTGCAACCCGGCGATGGTGTTGACCGTCAGCGGCGCGAAGGTGATGAGGGCGGCGACCAGGATGCGCGGCCGCAGGTCGAAGCCCAAGCCGATGACCAGCGCCGGGGCCAGCGCCACGACGGGGATGAGCTGCACCACGGTCACCACCGGCAGCACCGCGCGCTCCACCGCCGGTGCCGCGGTGGCCGCCACCGCGAGGAGCAGGGCCACGACCAGGGCGAGGAGGAACCCCCCGAACGCCTCCTGCCCGGTGACCCACGCGGCGGCGAGCCAGCCGCCCCAGTCGCGGTTGACCGCCCCGGCGATCGCGCTCGGGGCGGGTAGCACCAGCGGCTTCACCTGCAGGGCCCGTACCAGCAGCTCCCACACCCCGATCAGGACGGCGAAGGCGATGGCGGGTGGCAGCACCGCACCGCCGAGCCGGCGCCCGCCGGCGGGGCCGGCGGCTGCACCGGGCCGGTCGGGTCGTCGGTTCATCGGCCCGCTCCGCTGCGCAGCGCGGCGCGCACGCGCCTCGTGTACTCGACGAAGGCGTCGCTGTCCTCCTGCGCGGCGCTGCGCGGACGGTCGAGCCCGATGTCGATGTCGTCCACGATGCGGCCGGGCCGGCTGGACATGACCACGACGCGGTCGGCGAGCAGCACCGCCTCCTCCAGGCTGTGGGTCACGAACACGACGGTACGGGGCCGGCGACCGCTGCCGCGGGGGGCGGCGGCGGTCCCGTCCGCGGCGCGGCCCTCCCAGATCGACAACAGGAGGAAGCGCATCTCCTCGCGGGTCATCTCGTCGAGGGCGGCGAACGGCTCGTCCATCAGCAGCACCGGTGCGCCGAGCGCGAAGGCCCGGGCCAGCGCCACCCGCTGCTGCATGCCGCCCGACAGTTCGTGGGGCAGCGCCGACTCGAAGCCGGTGAGACCGACCGCGGCGATGAGCGTGTCCACGTCGACCGGGATCAGGTGGCCGTCGCCGTTGGCGCGGCCGCCGCGCTTGTTCACCTCTCGCAACAGCCCGATGTTGGCCCGCACCGTGCGCCAGGGCAGCAGCGCCGGTGCTTGCGGGACGAGGCCGAACCACTTGGCCTCGCGGGCGGCCAGCGGGTCGAGCCCGGCGACCTCCACCTTGCCGTCGTCAGGGGTGGCGAGCCCGGCGATGAGCCGCAGCAGCGTGGACTTGCCGCAGCCGCTCGGCCCGATCACCGCCAGGAACTGCCCCTCGGGGACGTCGAGGTCGACCGAGGCCAGGGCGCGGGTGAACTCGCCGCGCCGGCGGAAGCTCTTGGCCACGCCGCGCACGACGATCCCGCCGTCAGCCACCGCCGTCCGCCGGCGGGGTACCGCCCGGGGCGTAGGGGCTGAGGAGCTTCTCGACGTGCTTGGCCAGGATGTCCACCTCGACGTCGACCGGCGCGCCGACCGCCTTGTGGCCGAGCGTGGTCACCGCCGCGGTGTGCGGGATGATGGCGAAGCGCAGCACGCTCACGCCGTCCTGCGGCCGGTCGGTGACCGACACGATGGTCAGGCTGACCCCGTCGATGGTCACCGAACCCTTCTCCACGCAATAGCGGCTGAGCGCGAGCGGGATGGTGACCGCCAGGTCGGGCGGCACCGCGGCGATGGCGCCCACCGCGTCGACGTGACCCAGCACGACGTGCCCGCCGAGGCGCCCGTCGGCCCGCAGCGGTCGCTCGAGGTTGACCACGTCGCCGGGGACGAGGGCGCCGAGGCAGGTCCGGGCCAGCGTCTCGTCGGACAGGTCGGCCTCCCACCAGCCGGCGCCCTGTTCGACCAGGGTCAGGCAGCAGCCGTTGACCGCGATCGAGTCACCGAGGCCGGCGCCGTCGAGGACCACCGAGCCCGAGAAGCGGGATCGTTCACCCCGCCGCTCCAGGAACGTGCCCAACTCTTCGACGATCCCGGTGAACATGGGTCTCCATCCTCCGTGTGGGCCTCCGGTCCGGTCCAGTCGGAACCGCCGGCGTGGACCGGTGGTGCCGGGGACAGGCGGCGCCGGACCGACGGGACCGGCTCGACGGCGGGCATGCTAGGCGGATGGCGGTTGGACTGTTACCGGCGGCGGGCAAGGCGACGCGACTGGGGTTGGACGGCCCGAAGGAACTGCTCGTGCACCGTGGTCGCCCGGTGATCGACCACAGTGTCGAGCACCTGGTCGGGGCGGGCGTCGAGGCGCTCGTCGTGGTGAGCCGGCCGGGCAAGGAGGCGCTGGTGCAGCACCTGCGCGCCACCTGGCCGACGGTGTGCATCGAGGTCGTGCAGCAGCACGGGCCGATCGGGGCGCTGAGCGACGCGCTGCGCTGCGCTGCGCCCGCGCTGGCCGGCTGCGAGGTGCAGTTGCTGTTCCCCGACACCTACCTGGACCCGAACCCGTTCCTGGCCGACTCGGGGCCGGCTCGGCACGGCGCCGAGCTCGAGCTGCTCTGCCACGACGCCGCCGCCGAGGAGCGGTGGCGGCACTTCGGTGTCGTGGACCTCGCCCGCCGTCGCGTGGTGGAAAAGCCCTCGGAGCACCTCGGCTCGACGTGGTGCTGGGGGGCGGCGTGGTGGACGCCGGCGTTCACCGAGCGGCTGCGACGGGCGGCGACGATCACCGACGCCATCAACGAGGCCGCCTGGCGCGCCTCCTGCCCGATCGAGCGCTACGAGGACATCGGGCTGCGCCCGGGGCTCACCGTGGCGTGACGGCGGCCGTTCAGGCGGTGCGGCCGAGGCGCCCCTGACGGCGGCGGGAGCGGCGGGAATCGAGCCAGATCAGCCCCCCGATGAGCAGCACCGCGCCGCACATCAGGAAGAAGAGGGCCTCCTGGAGCCAGCCGCCGCGCTCGCCCGCGTCGGCCGGCGCCCGCCCGCTGTTGGGACCGGGGATGATGTTCGGCGTGGCCGCCGGCTCCGCCGCGGTGGTGGCCGTCACGTCGGTGGCGGGCACGGTCACCGGCGTGCTCGTCGGCGTGGGGGCCGCGGTGGTGGCGCTCTGGGCAGCGGCCGGCGAGGCGGCGGCGAGCAGCGCGATCGACGTGAGCCCCCCACCCCAGAGCAACGCCGCGGTCAGCAGGACGGCCGCACTGCGTCGCAGGTGGCGCCGCCCGGCCGACGACGGGCGACGACGGAGACGGGACGGGGACGACGGGCGTTCGGAGCACAGCACCCGACCAGCCTGCCAAAGTGAGGGTCGTTGTGCCGAGCGCGGTCGGCGACCAGAATGACCGACAGTGGCCGTGAAGCTGAAGAACGTCTTTGCCGACAAGTCGTGGCCGCAGCTCGTCGTGATCGTCCTGGCCGGCTTCGCCCTCATCCAGGTCCTGGCCGACGACGACAGCACCACGCAGCTCTCCACCGTCGACGACAGCGACAACGGTCCCCGCCGGGTGGACTACATCGGGGCCAACCTGTCCCGCAAGGACCTGGTCCGCCAGAACCTGGCCCAGGTCGACTTCACCAGCGCCAACCTGACCGCGGCAGATCTGAGCCGCGCCGTGCTCACCGATGCCGATTTCACCGACGCCAACCTGTCTCGCGCGGTGCTGATCCGCGCCACGGCCAGCGGGGCGACCTTCCAGGCCGCCTCGCTGTGGAGCGCGCAGCTGACCCGCGCCCAGCTCGACCGCGTCGATTTCACCAACGCCATCCTCAACGACGCGGTGCTCATCGGCGCCAACCTCGAGGGCGCGGCGCTGACCGGCGCCAAGCTCGACCGGGCCGACCTCGGCGACGCCCACCTGCGTGGGGCCCGCTTCACCAACGCCAGCCTGCAACGGGCCAGCATGACGAGGGCCGACCTGCGCGGTGCGGACCTGACCAACGCCGACCTCGAGCGGGCCAACCTCGTCGGCGCGGATCTGAGCGGCGCGGTGCTCGATGGCGCCGACCTCACCGGGATCCAGATCGAGGACGTCGTCTACGACTCGGCCACCGTCTGGCCGGTCGGGTTCGATCCCGCTGCGGTCAAGCGCTGAACGCGCCGCTCAGCCGGCGCAGGCGTCCACCATCCGCTGCAGGATCTCGCGCAGCACCGGGCGGGAGGTGGCGAAGTTGAGCCGCACGAACCCTTCGCCGACCACGCCGAAATCGGCGCCGTCGTTGAGCCCGACCCCCGCCTCCTGTACGAAGAAGGTGGCGGCGTGCGACGCTCGGCCCGAGGCCAGCAGCTCCCGGCAGTCCAGCCACGCCAGGTAGGTGGCCTCCGGGGCGACGGTGCGCACGCCCGCCATCGACGCGTTGACCGTGTCGACCACGAGGTCGCGGTTGGTCCGCAGGTGATCGACGAGGGCGGCCAGCCACGGCTCGCCGTCGCGCCAGGCGGCGATCGAGGCGGCCACGCCCATCACGTTCGAACCGCCGAGCAGGAAGCGCGGGATCGACCGGTAGCGCTCGAGCAGCGCATGGGTGCCGAACACGGCGATGGCCAGGCGCAGCCCGGCGATGTTGAACGTCTTGGTCGACGACGTGAGCGTCACCGTGCGCGCCGCCACCTCCGGGCCGAGCGTGGCGAACGGGATGTGGGTGGCGCCCGGATAGAGCAGGTCGGCGTGGATCTCGTCGCTGACCACCAGCCAGTCGCGCTCGATGGCGAGCTCGGCCAGGCCCAGCAGCTCGGCGCGGGTGAACACGCGGCCGCTCGGGTTGTGCGGGTTGCAGAGCAGCACGATCCTCGTGCGCTCGTCGGTCCCCGCGGCGAGACCCTCGAGGTCCATCGGGTAGCCCTCGTCGGCCGCACCGAGCCGGTTCTCCACGATCACCCGGCCGATGCCGGTGACCGCGGTGTGGAACGGCGGGTAGATCGGCGTCTGCAGCACCACGCCGTCGCCCGGTTCCGAGCACAGCTGCACCAGCGCCTGCAACGGCTGCAGCACGTCGGTGGTGACCAACACCAGCGACGGGTCCACCGACCAGCCGTAGCGTCGGGCCGCCCACCCGCTGAACGCCTCCGCCACCGCGTCGGACTCCGTCATCGCCGGGTAGCCGAGCTGACCGCGGGCCAGCACGTCCTCGATGGCGGCGGCGACGGGCGGGGCGGGCGGGAAGTCCATGTCGGCCACCCAGGCCGGCAGCACGCTGTCGCCGTACTTCGTCCACTTGGCGCCGCCACGGGCGCGGAGCGCGGCCACGTCGACGGTGTCGAACCAGGCGGCAGCGGGGGAGGCGTCGATCCGATCGGTCATGGGCGCAGTCTTGCCGCCCGGAGGGCCGGGTAGCGTGACGAGCCATGGATCTGACCGCCGAAGACGTGCGCGTGCTGGGGTGTCTCATCGAGAAGGAGCTGACGACCCCGGAGCAGTACCCGCTCACGACGAACTCGCTGCGGCTGGCCTGCAACCAGAAGACCAACCGCGAACCGGTGGTGGACTACAGCGACGTCGATGTCGACCAGGCCATGCTGCGCCTGCGCCAGGCGGGCCTGGCCCGCACGGTCAGCAGCCAGGGGATGCGCGCCTCCAAGCACAAGCACGTGCTGGGCGAGGCGTGGGGGCTGGACCGGCGGGCGCAGGCGTTGCTCGGCGCGCTGCTGGTGCGCGGGCCCCAGACGGCGGGGGAGCTGCGCACCCGGACCGACCGTGCCGCCGGGTTCGAGTCCCTCGGCGAGGTGGAGTCGGTGCTCGCCTCGCTCGCGGCCCGCACCCCCGAGGCGTTGGTGGTCCGCCTGGAACGCCGGCCGGGGCAGAAGGAGGAGCGCTGGGCGCACCTGCTCTGCGGCGACGACATCGACGTCAGCCACCTCGACGCCCCTCGGCCGGTCCGGGTGGTGGCGAGCGGTTCGTCCGCCGGGGCCGGCTCCGGCGGGCTCACGGTTGCCGAGCTGTCGCGCCGGGTGGAAGCGCTCGAGGGCCGGCTGGCCGGGCTCACGGCGCGGTTCGACGCCCTCTGTGAGCAGCTCGGCGTGGAGCCGGACAGCGTGACGGACGCCGCTCCGGCGGGGTGAACGACGGGCAACGGCTCGGTGTCGATCCGGTGAACACCGCGAGGTTAGGGTGCGCTGTCCCACCGGTACGGAGGCAGCCCGAACCCATGCGCTTTCGCTTGGTCCCCAGCAACGACGAGTTCTTCGAACAGTTCAACCGAGCGGCGGTGAACCTGCAGACCTCGATCAGGGCGTTGCGAGGGCTGGTGGAGGACTTCACCGACGTGGACACCAAGCACGCCAGGGTGCGGGAGGCCGAGAAGGTCGGCGACCAGGTCACCCGGGACATCCTGCACAACCTCGACACGACGTTCGTCACGCCGTTCGACCGCGAGGACATCCACGCCCTGGCCGAGGGCCTCGACGACGTGGTCGACGGGATCTACCACCTCTCCGAGGTGCTCACCCTGGTGCCGATCCACACCATGCTGCCCGAGTTCCGCGAGCAGGTGGCGGTGATCGACGAGGCGTCCTCGGTCCTCGTCGAGCTCTTCGGTGGCCTCGCCGCCATGAAGGGTCTCAAGCCGCTGCTGGAGCGGATCGACGGGCTGGAGACGGCCGGTGACCAGATCTACCGGCGCACGCTCGGTCGGCTGTTCTCCGGCGAGTTCGACGCGCTGGAGGTCCTCAAGTGGAAGGACCTGGTCGAGTCGGCGGAGGACACGATGGACAAGATCGAGGACGTGAGCGACGTGGTCGCCGCCATCCTGGTCAAACACGCCTGAGCCCCGGACCCCGCCATGACCCTCGGTGCTCTGCTCACCATCGCCGTCGCGCTCGCCTTCGACTACACCAACGGCTTCCACGATGCGGCCAACTCGATCGCCACCGTCGTCGCCACCCGGGTGCTCTCGCCCCGCTACGCCGTGTTGTGGGCCGCCACCTTCAACTTCGTCGCCTTCCTGGTGTTCCACACCGCGGTGGCCTCCACCATCGCCAAGGGGGTGGTCGATCAGGAGGTGCTGACCGTCGGGGTGATCTTCGCCGGTCTGATCGGAGCGATCGGCTGGAACCTCGTGACGTTCTACCTGGGCCTGCCCACGTCCTCGTCGCACGCGCTGGTGGGCGGCATCGCCGGCGCCGCCGTGGTGCGCTCCGGGTTCGACGTGCTGGTCAGCGAGGGCTTGCGCAAGATCGGGGTGTTCATCGTGATCGCGCCGCTGCTCGGTCTGGCGCTGGGGCTGATCCTCAACCTGGCCGTGCAGTGGATCTTCCACCGGGTCCGACGGGTCGACCTGCTCAACAAGGGCTTCCGCAAGGGGCAGCTCGTGTCCGCCGCGGCGTACTCGTTGGGTCACGGCGGCAACGACGCCCAGAAGACCATGGGCATCATCCTCGCCGTGCTGATCGCCTCGAACGAGCTGCCGAAGGGAGCCGACGTGCCGTTGTGGGTCGTGCTCGCTTCGCACACCGCCATCGGCCTGGGGACCCTCTCGGGCGGCTGGCGCATCGTCAAGACGATGGGGAGCCGCATCACCCGGCTGCAGCCGGCCGGCGGGATGTCGGCGGAGACGGGCGCGGCGCTCACCCTGTTCTTCACCTCCCACGCCGGGATCCCCGTCTCCACCACGCACACGATCACCGGCTCGATCATCGGGGTGGGAGCCTCGCGGCGGTTGTCGGCGGTGCGGTGGGGGGTGGCCGGACGGGTGGTCATGGCCTGGGTGGTCACCATCCCCGGGGCCGGTGCCATCGCGGCGCTGACCTCGCTGGCCGTCCGGGTGGGCTCCTGATGGCGCGCCTCGACCGCCGGGTCCCGATCTTCGCGGTGATGGCCGCCGTGTGCTTCCTGCTCATCCCGGTGGCGGAGTCGGGGCTGCGCTACGTCCCGTTCTGGCTGGGGTGTGCCTACGCAGTGCTGAGCGTGCTATTCCTGGTCGACTGGCTGGTCGCCCGCCGCCGCTGAACTAGAAGCCCATCTTGCGGCCGATGATCTCCTTCATGATCTCGGTCGTGCCGCCGTAGATGGTGGTGATGCGGGCGTCCACGTAGGCGCGGGCGATGGGGTACTCGAGCATGTAGCCGTAGCCGCCGTGCAGCTGCACGCAGGTGTCCACCGTGCGCTTCTGCAGCTCGCTGCACCACCACTTGGCCATGGCCGCGTCCTCGGCGCTGAGCCGCCCGGCGTTGAGGGCCATGACGCACTGATCGACGTACTGGGTGCCGATCTCGATCTCGGTGCGCATCTCGGCCAGCTTGAAGCGGCTGTTCTGGAAGCTGCCGATGGGTTGGCCGAACGCGGTGCGCTCCTTGCAGTACTCCACCGTCCAGTTGAGGGCGGCCTGGGCGGCGCCGATGCACGCCACCGCGATCGACAGCCGCTCCTGGGGCAGGTTGGTGACCAGGTGCATGAAGCCCTGGCCCTCGGCGCCGAGCAGGTTGGCGGCGGGCACCTCGACGTCGGTGAAGAACAGCTCGGCGGTGTCCTGGCTGTGGTTGCCGACCTTCTCGAGGTTGCGGCCCCGTTCGAAGCCGGCCATGCCCCGCTCGACGACGAGCAGCGACATGCCCTTGTGCTTCTGGGACGGGTCGGTCTTGGCCGCCACGATCACGAGGTCGCTGTTGATGCCGTTGGTGATGAAGGTC
>JADLEF010000390.1 GCA_020846295.1 Acidimicrobiales bacterium | reverse complement strand
GCGCCCGCGGCCCGGCGGACGGCCTTGTGCAGGGCGTCGATGTCGGCCCGGCTGCCTCGGGTGAGGGCGGTGCGCAGCGCGTCGGCGACGGTGGTGGTGCAGCCGTCGAGGAGCGCGGCGGACGACGCCTCGTGGACCCAGCCCTTGGTGATGACCTCGGGTTGGCCGACGAGCTCACCGGCGGCGACGTCGACGGTGGCCAGGACCACCACGATGCCTTCGGCGGCGAGCACCCTGCGGTCGCGCAGCACGCCCTGGCCGACGTCACCGACGCCGGAGCCGTCCACGTACAGGTAGCCGGCGGGCACCGACGGGCCGCGGTGGATCCCCTTGTCGGTGAGCACGAGCTGGTCGCCGTCCTCGCAGATCATCGCCTGGTTGGCGGGGACGCCCATCTCCTTGGCCAGCTCGGCGTGGGCGACGAGGTGGCGGTACTCGCCGTGCACGGGGGTGAACCACTCCGGCTCGGCGACCGACAGCAGGGTCTTGAGCTCCTCGGCCTTGGCGTGGCCGGTGGCGTGGACGTCCTCGATGCCGGAGTGGATGACCTGCACCCCTTGACGGGCGAGCCGATCGAGGACCTTGGTCACGCTCATCTCGTTGCCCGGGATGGGCGACGAGCTGAGGATGACGGTGTCGTTGGTGGTGAGCTTCAGCCACCGGCTCTCGCCGGCGGCCATGAGGCTGAGCGCCGACATCGGCTCGCCCTGGGACCCGGTGGAGATGATGCAGACCTCTCCCGGGGCCCGATCGCCGATGTCGGCGATGTCGATGAGCCGGTCGCTCGGAATGCTCAGCAGGCCCATCTCGCGGGCCATCTTGACGTTGCGCTGCATCGACCGTCCGAGCGTGGCGATGACCCGGTCAAAGGCGATGGCCGAATCGGCGATCTGTTGCACGCGGTGGATGTGGCTGGCGAAGCAGGCGGTGATCACCCGCCGGCCGCGACTGGCGTGGAAGAGGTCGTAGAGCACCTTGCCGACGCTGGACTCGGAGCGAGAGTGCCCTCGCTCGCACGCGTTGGTCGAGTCCGACAGCAGCAGCCGGATGCGCTCCTGCCGGGCGACGGCGCCGATGGTGGCGAGGTCGGTGCGGCGGCCGTCCACGGGGTTGAGGTCCAACTTGAAGTCGCCCGAGTGCAGGATGGTGCCCTGCGGGGTGTGGAAGGCGGTGGCGAAACCGTGGGGCACCGAGTGGGTGACGGGGATGAACTCGCAGTCGAACGGACCGAAGCTGCGGCGTTCGTTGTCGGCGACGGGGATGAGCTCGGTGCGGTGCAGCAGGCGGGCTTCCTCGATGCGGCTGCGGGCGAGGCCGAGCGCGAGCGCCGATCCGATGATCGGGAAGCTCAGCTCGCGCAACAGGAACGAGAGCCCGCCCACGTGGTCCTCGTGCCCGTGGGTGAGGATGCAGCCCTCGATGCGGTCGCGCCGCTCGAGCAGGTAGGTGAAGTCCGGCAGCACGAGGTCCACCCCGGGCATGTCGGCCTCGGGGAACATCAGGCCGCAGTCGAGCAGCATGATGCGTTGGTCGATCTCGATGGCGGCGCAGTTGCGGCCGATCTCACCGAGACCGCCCAGGAAGGTGATCGTCACTGGTTCAGCCATCGTCTTGTTCCTCGTTGCTGGTTGCGATGCGTCGAACCGGACGCGGCGGTGCGCCGTGGGTGTCGTCCGACGTCATCGGTATCCGTCGCTCGCCGGGCCGGAGCGTCGGCATGGGTCTGTGCCGCCTCGATCGGGCCCGGCGAGCTCTTCGGCGGGTGAACGTGACGGTGATCGCGTCGCGGCCGGCGACGGGGCGCGATCGTCCGTCGGTCCGACGAACCTTACTCTTCCCGGTGGGAGCTCTGCGACCAGGCGGCGCTCACCCGCTCGATCGACGCGGAGCGAGCTGGCGCAGCATGGCGGCGAAGCGCTGGGCCCGGTCGAGCACCGCCAGCCGGGACGACCCCACGCGCTGGGCCGACGTCGACCACCTCAACGGCGACGGCACCGCCAAACCGACCGACTGGCTCGCCGACCAGCTCGATGCGTGACGCTCACTCGCTGGGTGCATCGTCGCGGGTTGCGATCATGGCGCGCCGTCCCTGGTTGCCGAGGCCGACGGCCCCGGCGAGCAGCAGGGCGCCGAGAGCGATGCGGAACCCTGCCGAGCGCTGACAGGGCGGCGCGTCGGAGCGCCACTGTCCGTTCGCATCCAGCTCTCGTGAACCGTTGTCGGTGACCGCGATGACCGGTGCCGCGCACCGGGTCTCGACCAATCGACGGGCACCCTCCTGCTCGCCGAGGATGCCGCGGGAGTACGGCGAGAACAGCGCGAGCACGCCGAGGAGGGCGGCGATCAGTGCTGCCCCCCACCAGGCACCGGTAGCAGGGCCGATGCCGCGGCGCCGCCGGCGCGGCGCAGCACCCACCTCCCGCACCGTCGACGGTTGACCAGGGCTGCCGGCGGGCGGGTTTGCCGCCGGGGCTGATGCCGGGGTCGGAGGAGAGGGCGGGGCGGTGGGCGAAGCCTTGCGGGACTGGTCGGAGGTCGTTGTTTCGAGCTTGGAGAACCGGTATCCGTCGGTGTCATCGGTCACACCTCTGGTCCTGCCACGGTCTTGCGCGCCGTCCTTGAACTGGAGACGGCGGCGAGACGCGACGACAACAGCCGTCGGGTTCGACGCGCAATCGGCCATTCGCCGTCATCCGGCGCGGTCGCGGTCTGCGCCGTCGATCACCGTACGGGGCGGTACCTCCGGCCCGCCGATCCCGGTCACGTCGGATGTCGCGTCGGCGCCGTCGGGCGACGAGGTGAGGACGCTGATGCTTCCATCGGTCTCGAGCACGACCAAGGCGGCGTCCTCGGTGCGAGCCACACCACCGCGACGCAATGCCGCCCGCAGATCGGCCGACGTCAACCGTTCGTCGCGCATCGCGGTCGGCTGCACGACGCCCTGCACCACGATCGCCTGGGGCTCGGCGCGCACCATCCGGCTGAACCGCCGGGACCGTGTGGCGCACCACGCCACCAACCACTGCCCTGCGGCGAGCATCGCGACGGCGACGGCCGCCTCGGACCATGCCACGTTCCCGTCGAGCAGAGCGCTCGCCAGCACGGATCCGAACGCAACGGTGACCACAAGATCGAAGGCGTTGAGCTTGGACAGCGTCCGCTTACCTGATGATCGCAGGACGACGACCACCCATCCGTAGGCCAGTGGAGCTTTCAGCACCACGGAGAGCAGGTCCGACCAGCCGTCAAAGAACATGGCACGCTCCGAAAGGTCGGTGACGCGTCATCGCGGCCAGGGCTGCGGCATCGGCGGACCGGGCTGCGGCGGAAACGGCGCCGGCTGCGGTGGTACCGGTGGTTGCACCAGGTTCATCGATGATCCTCTCCTGTGGCTGGCGGCCTCGACGGCGTGGCACCCGATGGCGGCTGTGGTGCCGTCGGAGGATGACCCGGGTCTGGGCGTCTACCCCGACGCAGGGCAACCCATGCCCGACGGGATGGAGGCGACCCCACCATCCACGCTCCGCCATCGACCGCGCCCGTCGACATCGCCATACCCGACAGTACGGACTGGCCCGGGGTCAGCCCACCGGCGGGCTGCCGTGCACCAGCACCACGCCGCCGATGGGCATCAGGTCGAGCTGCCAGATCAGGTCCATGGCCTCGGGGGACACCCGGGCGCAGCCGTGGGACACCGGCACGGGCGGCACACGGTCGTACCCGTGCACGGCGATACCGTCGCGGTGGAAGAACTTGGGCCGGTACAGCGGTCCCAACTCTCCCTCGGAGACGCCGTCGACATCCCAGGACACCGTGAAGCGCCCCACGGGCGTATCGGCGAGCTGCCGTCCCTGCGTCGGGTGCTCATAGGGCTCGTCGGTACCGGTCGACGTGTTGAGCACCAGGAACGGGCTGCCGCCGCGCACGAAGATCAGCAGCTGCCGGCCGAGGTCGATCTCCACACCGTCGGGTTCGGCGAAGCGGGTGGTGACCGGCCCCGGGGAGGCCAGCGCGGCGCGCACCTCGGGGCCTGCCAGGCCGTCGACGGTGAGCCCCTGGCTCTTCTGGAAGGCGTACACCGCCTGGTGGGTGGGCTCGTCGAAGGACCCATCGGCGTCGCCCAGCCAGTAGCCGAGCCCATTGAGGCTCAGCTGCAGCTCGCGCACCGCCGGCCCGCTGTCGCCGAGACGCAGGACCGGCTCGGGCGACGGCGGGAGCGGTGCGGTCCCCGGGTCGCTCGGCGCCGAGGACGGCGGTGGGGGGACGAGGGTCGGTGCCACGTCCGGCGCGACGCTGGTCGGGGTCGGCCACGTCGGCCGCACTGCGGGCGTCGCCGATGTCGTGGTCCCGATCGCCTCGGGCACCGTTGTGCTCTCCGGTTCGGGCGTCGGGGCCGCCGTGCCCGCACGGCCCGTCGTGCTGTCGGTCGTCCGCGGTGCCGGCTCGGTCGTGTCCGCCGCGGTGGTGGCGGCCACCTCCGGCGTCGCCGAGCGGGAGGTGCTGCGGCAGCCGACCGTGGACAACGCGAGCAGAGTGAGCAGGCCCGCGATGCAGCGGGGGAGGGCGGGCGTGGCCCGGACGGGGCTGCTGGGACGGGTTGACGACAACGGGTGCGATCCTCGCGTTCGGGCAAAGCTTCGGTGCTACCCGTGCCGGGCTTCAGTGCTACCCGTGCCGGCGGACGGGCAAACGAAGCGGGGGCGTGGGCGCCGATGGTGGCGACCGCGTGCATGGATCGGATGCGGATGGGGAAGGTGCCGACGATGCAGATCCGCCTGATGGCCCTCGCCGATCGGATTCGGGCCAGCCTGTTCGTCCTGCCGACCGCCTGGGTCTTCGGCGCGGCCGCGCTCGGCCTGGGCGGCATCCACCTCGATCGGCGCCTCGGGGACAGCGCCAACGACCTCCCGCTCGGCGTCGCCTCGACGGTGGACAGCGCTCGAGCCGTGCTGTCCACCATCGCCGGCGCGACCATCACGGTGGCCGGCATCGCCTTCTCCATCGCCCTGCTCGTCATCCAGTTGGCGTCCAGCCAGTACTCCCCGCGGGTGGTGCACGGGCTGTTCCGCGATCCGTTCAACAAGCGGGTCATGGGCCTCGTGGTCGGTACGTTCACCTACTGCCTGGTGGTCCTGCGATCGGTTCGCTCCGCCCTCGAGGACGGCGGCGATGCCGTGGTACCCAACGTGTCGGTGGCGGTGGCGGTGTTGCTCGGCCTCGCCTCCGTGCTCGCCATCGTGGCCTTCATCAACCACAACGCGCACACCATGGACATCAGCGAGATCCTCGAGCGGGTGACGGCGGATACGGTCGAGCGCATCGACGAGAGCTGGCCCGAGCACGGCGACGACGTGGCCACCGTCGAGCCCGAGCTGCCGGGCCCACCGGACCTGCAGCGCAGCAGCATCGTGGCGACCGAGCGCGGGTGGGTGCAGTACGTCGACCATGATCGGCTGCTCGACGCGCTGCCCCCCGATGCCATGCTGCGGCTCGAGATCGGGATCGGCCAGTACGCCATCGCCGGCGCCCCGCTGGCCACCGTGTGGCTGGCCGGGCAGCCGAGCGAGGACCTGTGCGGCGCGGTCATCGGCGGGGTAGGGCTCGGCCGCACCCGCACCATGGCCCAGGACCCGGCCTACGGGGTCCGCCAGCTGGTCGACATCGCCTTGCGGGCGCTGTCGCCCGGTGTCAACGACCCGACCACGGCGCAGGACACGCTGGTGCACCTGGGCGCCATCCTGGCCGAGTGCTATCAGCGCAGCGCGCCGAGCAAGCGGCGGACGGGAGCGGACGGACGGGTGCTGCTCGACCCGCACGCGCAGGATCACCGGTCGCTCACCGCGCTCGCCTTCACCGAGCTGCGGCGGGCGGCGCGTACCGACCCCACCGTCGTCGAAGCCCTTCTCGGCGTGATCGGGACGATCGCGCAGGTCACCCCGAACCGGCAGCACCCCGCGCTCGGAGAGCTGCGCGATCAGGCGAGCGCCGCACTCGAGAGCGCGCTCGACGCGAACCAGTCGGAGCGCGATCGCGACGCGCTGCGGACCGCCCACGGACGGCTCCTCGCGAGGTTCGCCAGCGGCCGTCGATGAACGAACCGTGGCCCCGCAGCTCCCGCGCGCGATGCTGATCGGATGCCTCCTCCCGTTCCCAGCGGTCGTTTCGACGGCCGGCGCGTCCTGATCACCATGGCCGATCGCTACACCGGTCCAGCGGTGCGCGAGCGCTTCGTCGCCGAGGGAGCGACCGTGATCGCCGACATCGACGGCCACCGCAGCGCCGACGGCCCGTCCGGTGTGGTCGCCGCCGCCGGACGCGTCGATGTGCTGGTGGTCAACCTCATCGCTCGATGGCGACCGACATCCGCCACCGAGACCACCGACGACGCTTGGCTCGCGACCTTCGACACGCTCGTGCATCCGACGATGCGCTTCGTTCGTGCGGCGTTGCCCCAGATGATCGAGCGGCGGAGCGGCAAGATCATCGTCGTCACCAGCGCGGCGCCGCTGCGGACCATGCCGGGTGGAGATGCCTACACCGCGGCCCGAGCCGCGCAGAACGCCTACGTGCGAAACGTCGGCGCCGAGGTCGCCCGTCACGGCGTGCAGATCAACGCGATCGCCCAGGCGTTCGTGGAGAGCGTCGACGCGTTCCAGCGCGACACCTGGGACAGCGAGGCGATGCAACGGCAGTTGCGACAGGTGCCGGCGGGCCGCATCGCCCACGCGTGGGAGCAGGCGGAGCTCGTCGCCTTCCTCGCTTCCTCGGGCTCCGACTTCATCTGCGGGCAGGTCCTGCCCTACAGCGGCGGCTGGGCGACCTGACCGGTGCGATCGGGGCAGGAGCCCGACCGGTTGCCGGCTACTGCAACACGAACTGCCACGTGTAGGCATCGATCAGGCGGGACCGGCCGCCGAACTCGCTGCGCTCTCGCAGCTCAGCAGTGGCCGAATGCTCACCGGGGCGGAGCTCGACGAGCGGGGCCCCAGCGGTGTCGCGAGGGTCGTAGCGAAGCGAACCGTTGTTCGTCGGCTGCCCGTCGATGCCGGCGGTGTCGGAGGGCTCGGCGGTCAACGCCTGAGCGGTGACGTCGATGCCGTCGATGATCAGCCGCAGCTCCTGGCCGGCGGGCACGGTGGTGGCGTCCACCGATACGGCGCGCTCGGGACTGTTGCTGGCGTTCGGCGGTGGGTGTACCCGCTGGACCCACGCCGGCATCGTCGGATCGGAGTCGTCCGGCGTGCTGGTGGGCGGCGTGGCAGCTGGGCCCCCAGTGACCGTCGCCACGGCTCCGTCGTCGCCCGCATCGTCGCCGGTGCACGCTGCGCCGAGCACGGCGATCCCGCCGAACACGACGAGCGGAACGGCCGGCCACCGACACCGTCCGGCCCTCTCGGTCGCTCCGGTGCTGACGCTGCAGGTTCTCGGGCTCACCGTTGTCCACCTCGCTCACGATCGTCCAGGCGTTGCGGCTACCCGTCAGCAACCAGTATCAAGCGGAGGATTGAGCCCTGCCCATACCGAACAGTATGCCAGGCCGTACCGCGCGGTATCGAGCGGAGCCGGCTTGCTTACCCGGCCCCGGGGCCGGGTAAGCAAGCCGGCTCCGCTCGATACCGCGCGGTACGGCCTGGCATACTGTTCGGT
>JADLEF010000389.1 GCA_020846295.1 Acidimicrobiales bacterium | reverse complement strand
CGTCGTTCTACCGGATCGACCGCGCCACCCACACCTACGATCTGCCGTCGTTCGCTGCCGCGCTCGACGCCCTCGACGAAGCGTTGGACCTGGCGTGCGACACCGGCGGCTTCGCCCGCCACGAGGCGGTGCTCGGCGGGTTCTCCCAGGGCGGCGGGTTGGCGCTGGCGCTCGCCCTGCGCCGTTCGACCCGGGCCCGTCCGGCCGGGGTGATCGCCCTCAGCGCGCCGGTGCACCCGCGGGAGCGCGTCGAGTGGGATCTGCCCGCGGCGCGGGCGGTGCCGGTGTTCCTCGCCCACGGCAGCGAGGACCGCACGTTCCCGGCCGACGCGGCCGAGGCGTTCGCCGCCGAGTTGCGAGCGACGGGCAACGAGGTGATGTGGCACCGCCACCCGATCCGCCACCAGGTCACCTTGGAAGTACTGGCCCAGGCCCGGGACTGGCTCGCCGCCCGGTAGCGTCACGGCGGCGGCGCGGTCCGTCATCCCGCGCAGGCGCTCGGAGGCCTGGAGCGCGCTTGCGGTGCCTTGCTGGGATGTCTGGGAACGGACCCCATCCGGTTGGATTCTCGACGAAACGCAAACGGCGGGGGTGCGGCGTCGAGCCCGTGGAGCGTTCGCCGATCGTGCCCGAGGCGTAAGGATCCGTGCGGAGCTCGCGCCCTGTGATCGCCTGACTGTCGCGCGCTCGCCGCGGGTCTTGCCACCTGACCGAGACGCTGCTACCGCCGTCCTCTGGGGTGGCGAACCATGATCGGGCCCGCTCGGGCGTTGCTGGCGCGATCACCCTCCATCGTGGCGCGCAGACCTCACCGGCTGAGGGCCGAGGCGATGGCGGGGCTCGACGCCGCGACGATCGCAGCCGGGGCGTCAGCGGCCAGGCCGTTGCCGTAGGGACGGGTGGTGACGACCAAGACGACGTTGTCGACCAGGTAGTAACGGATGTCGTGAAAGCCGACCACCTCGCCCGCGGCCTCGATGTCGCGGTTGTGCTGGTAGGCGGGCTGGGGGTTTGCGGTCGCATTCGTCGGCCGCTCGCTGGAGATGGCTCGGCGGTCGGGGTCGCCGGTTTGCTCGAACGCTTCGAGCTGGAGGCGAACGCACTCGTTGAACTCGTCGGTGCGAACGTGGTCGATGTACCGCTGCGCGGCCGCCGCGGTGGAAAAGGCGTGGGACGACGAGTTGAGCTTGGCGTCGATCGTGCCGTGCAGCATCTCGGCGGCGGGCACGCTCACCACGCTGCCGAGTTTCTCCACCAAGCCGGGCAGTCCGCTGAGGCAGGGGTTCTCGGTGAGCGGACGCAGCCGATCGGCCGGAGGTACGAGCACGCTCCAGGCGGCGTCGAAATCGGTGTCGTGGAGCCCGTGCCGACGGGCGTCGGCGAGGAGCTGCTCATCCGATCGCACGGCATCGGGTGCAGTGGTCGGCGTCGTGCTGCTGGTGGTGCTCGCCTGTGCTGTCTCCGAGACGACCGTCGTCGCCGGATCGACCGACGTGGCCGCATCGACCGCGATGGGCGGCGCGGGTGCCGTGACGGCGGCGATGGCGCTGGCGTCGTCCGGCTCACGCCCGCAGGAGGACAGCAACGGAACAGCCGCCAACAATGCCAGTGCCAGGAGTCGCTGTGCCCCCATCGGTCCGTCCTTCTTCAGACTGCGGAATGACGCTATCGACGCCAGCGCCGTGTTCCACCCGCCATGTGGCGCCTCGCCCTCACGGGACGGGCCTCCCCTTCATCGTCTACAGGCGTGGGGGCAGGAAGCGCAGCGACCGCACGATGACGTCGAACGCGGCGAGGTCGCGCCCCGCGTTCGGGCCGCGCGTGGCGGCGTGCACCACGTAGGCGAGTGCGCTGGAGCGGGAGATCGTGGCCTGCAGCTGGTGCACCACCGCGCCGTCGGGGCCGTCCCAGTGGTAGCGCACGGTGTGCACCGGGGTGCGGCTGGACAGGGTGAAGCGGTCCTCGCCGTCGATGGTGCAGCCGGCGAGCGTGGTGCGCAGGCGCTCGACGACGCCGGCGGCGAAGGCGTCGAGCCACGCGTCGCCGTAGCCGTCGGGTCGGGCCCGGGTGATCGACCAGGTCGGGCGGGCGCCGGCAGCTTGCTCGTCGGCGGGGCCGTAGAGGCGAACGCCCTCCTCGATCGGCTCCGCCGTCCACCCCCGCGGGGCCTGGAGTGACACCTCCAGCGCCTCGACGGTGAGGCTGGCAAGCGGGTGGGGGACGACTGCGGCGCGGTCGGTGCTCATCGTCGGCCTCCGTCGAGCTCGATGAATCGGGCGGAGGCGATGGCCGCCTCGAACAGTGGACGATATCGGTCAGCCTCGACGCTCGGCGCGGTGCCCCGCAGGACCCACAGCCGCCCGCCGCGCTGGGCGACGGCCTGCACCACCGTGACCGCGGCGGCCCCGGTCGGTTCGGTGGAGCCGTGCGCCACGGTGATGCGGACGGCTGCGTCGTCCACGACGGTGTCGGTCCGATCGAGCAGGGTGAGTCCCGAGGCGCCGAGCAGCTCGTCGGAGAGCCGCTGGTAGGCGTCGGACATCCCGTCCTCGCCGACGGCCAGGACGCTGAAGCGCAGGGCCGCTGCTCCGGCCCGCTCGTCGTCGTGGTCGCCGTCGTCGTTGCCGTACTCGGCCACGCCGGGGGCCTCGAGCAGCTCCTCCCAGTCGAGGGGCAGCTCGAAGGACACGCCGGTCGCGTAACTGAAGAGGTGGATGAGCTCGTCGCTCCGCATGGCGGTCACGTGCCTTTCACGACGGAGATGAACTCGGTGATCTTGCCCCCGACGACGGTGAAGCCGTCGACCTGACCGTCGAAGATCGTGTCGCCGGCCTCGGTGATCGCCGCGTCGAGGGCGGCGAGATCGACCTTGGCCGCGGCGGCCTTGGCATAGACCGCGTCGATGGCCTTCTGCACCTTGGCCTGCTTGACGAAGTGGGCGCCCTGGGCCGCCTTCTTGTCGGCGTACGCCTTGAACTTCTCGGTGACGGCGGTGAGGTACGGGGTGATGTCGCCCGCGGCCTCGGAGTCGCCGCTGTCGGAGTCGGACAGCAGCGGGACCTCCTGCTCGTCGAGCTCCTGCTTCTTGTCGATGAAGTGGCCGGTGACCGCGGTCTCGATGGCCTGGGCGAGGGCCTTGAAGTCGATGGTGACCTCCATGCCGAAGCCGCCACCGATGCCGAGCGTGCCGGCGAGGTCCCCGCCGATGGTGAGCACACCGTTCTTGAACTCGAACGTGCCACCCACCTTGAACCCGGCGCCGGCGCTCACCTCCACGGTGCCCCGGGCGGAGATGATCGTGGCGCCGTAGAGGCTGATGGAGCCACCGGCGCTGGCCGATGCCTTGACCCCGGCCATGGCCTCCGCCTCGGCGCCGACGGCGACGCCGTCCAGGGTGAGCTCGAACTTGGCGTTGGCGGCGGCGGAGGCTTCGGCGATGGCGCTGGCCTCGAAGACGGCGGCGGCCTCGGCCGGGCCGAAGGCCACCTCGGCGGTCGCCGATGCGTCGACGCCGGCTTTGGCACCCACCGAGGCGGAGGCGGTCGCGACGATGCCGTCGATCCCGGCGACGAAGTCGGCGGACACCGAGGCCGAGGCGCTGGCCCAGGCGCTCAACACCGCGCTGAGCTTGGCGCTGACCGGACCGTGCTTGCCCTCCACCACGCCCTTGAGCGTGACGCTGGCGTCAGCGGCCACCGAGGCCGACACGCAGGCCTTGATGGCCTCCACGAGCGACTTGTTCACCTGCAGCACGGCCTGGGCGTCGGCGGTGGCCTTGGCCTGTGCCTCGGCCACGCCGGCGGCCGCCACACCGCTGTCGACCCCCGTGGCCTTCTCCAGGGTCGCCATGGCGGTGGCGACCGCCTTGACGGTGGCAGCGTCGGCCTTCTCGAGCGTCAGCCATGCCGCGGCGTCACCGATGTCGGGGACGGACCCCTCGGGGCCGGGGCCGCGCTGCAGGGGCGCTCCTCGCACGACGGCGCCGCCGCGTTCGAGCTGCAACGCGCTGTCCGCCGCGGTGACACCCCGGGCCAGCGGCAGCCCGGCACGCCGCCCGCCTGCCGCGCTCGACGGGCGGGCGGGGCCGGCAAGGCCGGCAGGGCCGGTCCGCGGGTTCGCCGGCGCCGCGATGAGCGCGCTGAGCCCGGCCGGTGCGGCGCGCAGCTCGGGTGCGGGCTCCGGGGTGGCCTCCGCTTCGGGGCTTCGCCCGGCGGGGCCGCCGGCCGGACGACGGGCGTGGACCCGGCCCCCGGTGCGCGCCGCTCGCTGCTGTTCCCCCACGGGTCGACCTCCACTGCACGTCCGTCGGCACGGGTGCTATCGGTCGCTGCGGCGCTCTGCTGAAGCGCGCCCCGCCCTTCGGCCACGCGACGGGAGGGAACGGGCGGGTCGGGTGGGAACCGTCCTCAGGCCGAGAAATCCCGCCGGTAGTCGGTGTCGTCGACCAGCAGCTGGTCCTCGGGCAGGCGCTCGGCGTAGTTCAGGGCGCCGTCGATGTCGTGCTTCCACACGTCCTCGGGCAGCTCGTAGAGCACCTCGACGCCGTAGCCGTTGGGGTCGTTGATGTACACGCTGTGGGTCATCCCGTGGTTGACCCGCAGGTTCATCTTGACGCCCTGGTCCTTGAGGAACTGCACCTGCTCGAGCCAGGCTTCGCGGTCGGGGTAGGTGATGGCGATGTGGTTGATGGCCAGCGCGCCGCGCTCCATGCTCCACTCCGCCGGCGGCTCGGGCAGCTCGGGGCGCTCGACCAGGGCGATGTCGTGGTGGTTCACGTCATCGACGACGCCGCTGTAGAAGCGCATGTTCATCACGTTGGGGCGCTCGGGCCGTGGCTTGAGCTGGCCCACCTGCTTGAACCCGAGGAGGTCGGCCCAGAAGTGGTGCGACTCCTCCATGTTGCGCACGTTGAGCACGAGGTGGTTGAGCCCGCGGGGGGTCACGGCGGTGGACCGCTTGGGCACCTGGGTGGTCACGGTGGCTGTCTCCTTGGCCGGGGCCGCGACGCGGCTTGGGATCGGCGAGGAACCGGCTGGACCGGTGCCCTCGGCGGCCCACGATCGCACACCGCAGCCCATGGGGCAACGGCGCCGGCGAAGCGGATCGGCCGTCGGTCAGGCCGTGACCCAGCTCTGCAGGTCGACGACCACGTGGATCGGCCGGGTGCCGTGGTAGCGCAGGGCGACCAGCGGCCGGCCGAGCCCGACCCCGCCCATGTCGCTCACCGGGACGAACGCCAGGTTCGAGTACACCCCCGGGCTGGTCCAGCTGATGTTGGACGTGCCGGGGTCGCGCTCACCGGTCAGCGACACGTAGCCGGTGGTCTCGCCGTCGGCGACGACGGTGACGTTCACCATGGCGCCGCGGGTGTTGGCCGGCACGAAGCCGGAGAGATCGATCATCCGCGCCCCGTAGCCGGTCGAGCTGATCGGGGTCCGCTCGGTGCGGGAGTCGAACACCCGCACCGGGCCCGAGGCGTTGAACTGCAGCGGCCCGGAGACCGGAGCCTCCTGACGGGCGCCGGCCAGCGGACCGACCTCCCCCGCGACGAGCGTTCCGGCCATACCGGTCAGTACGGCTGCGGATGCGATGGCCACGGTGCGACGACGGCTCATGGGAGCCTCCCCTCTTCTGCAACGAACACGTTGTTCGGTGCAGAAGGAGGAGCCGAAGCGCGTCGAGATACCTCGCGGCATGGCCGAGCGGCGGTGCGGGGTCGGGCGCGTTGCGGGCCGGGTGCCCGGTGGCACCCGGCCCGCTGTGCGTGCCGCGACGGTGGAGGGTCGCTCAGTCGTTGAGCACGACGACGGCCTTGCCCGGCGTCGTCTTCTGACCGGCGGCGTTCTCGGTCCACACGTCGATGTCGACGAGCTTGCGCCCGCCGTCCTCCCGCTTGGCGGTGACGACGCCCTTGGCCTGCCAGGCGGCGCCCTGCATGTCCATGCCGCGGTACTGGCAGGACACGGACTTCACCCAGCCACTGCCGCCGACCCAGTCGGACACGACCTGGCCGAGCGTCGACCACTTCATGCGGCCGTGCACGATGTTGTCGCCGATCTGCTTCGCCTGTTCGAAGCTCTGATCCCAGTGCAGGGGGTTGAAGTCACCCGACCCTGCGCAGTACTGCACGAGCTGGGCCCGATCGGGGGCCTTGTCGAGGGTGGGCAGCTCGTCCCCCACGTTGACGTCAGCGAACTTCGGCATCGTTCCTCGTCCCCTCAGTAGTAGATGGCCTGGGCGAACGTGCGCATCACGACGTCGCCGCTGTCCTGCTCGGTGAAGGTCTGCTCGCTGGTGACGACGAGCATCTTGCCGAGGCCCTTGGATTCCTTGACCTCGAGTCCGGAGATCTTCGAGGTCATGTACAGCTTGTCGCCGGCCTTGAGCGGCCGCTCGTAGACCACTTCGGTGCCGCCGTCGAGCAGCCCCTTGAGGCCGTGGCGGATCGACGGGCCGGTGTTGCGCGGGCCGCTGAAGGTCGGGTCGCTCTTGCCCGGGATGAACACGGGGGTGCCGAGGTAGCAGGGCGGGGCGGGCAGGGTGTCATAACCCTCGGCGCGGGCCGCGTCGAGGTCGTAGTACTTGGGATCGGTGTAGCCGACCCCTCGGGCGAAGGCCCGCACGCTGGTCGTCGTGATCTCGACCGGCCACGGCTCGCTCTCCACACCGACCGCGGCTCGCATCTCGTCCGTCAGTTCGAACTCGGCAGCCATCTCACCCCCTGGGTGCTCGTAGGTCGGGCCTTCTTAGCGCATCGGGGCTCGGCCGGGCACGTTCGAGCCGGCGGGCGGAGGCGTCGGTCGTCCGTGCCCGGCGGGACCGATGATCGAACGGACTGCGCCCCGTCAACACCCAGGAGGCCGGAGCGTTGCGCAGCCGGCCCCGCCCGAGACAACGGAAGGATCCCCTTATGGCACTGCACGCCTACCGCTTCTTCAGCGGCACCTGTCGCGACGCGATGACGAACTACCAGACGGTCTTCGGCGGCACGCTCGAGATGATGACCTTCGCCGAGCTGCCCTCCGGCGAGCAGGGCATGGACGGCGCTGACCCCAACCAGGTGATGCACGCCTCGCTGACCTTCGCCGACGGCAGCATGCTGATGGCGTCCGACGACCCCTCCGGGGACGGCGGACCGGCGAAGGGCGTGGCCCTGCACCACACCGCGCCCAGCGTCGAGGACGGCGGGCGCATCTTCGCCGAGCTGTCCGCCGGGGGCGAGGTGCAGATGCCGTACGAGCCCACCTTCTGGGCCCTTCGCTTCGGCGCCTGCGTCGACCGCTTCGGCACGTCGTGGATGGTCAGCGTCGATCACCCCGAGGCCGCGGCCGAGTGAGGTGACCGCCCGGCATCGCCCGTCAGACCCCGTCGACAGGGTCGAGGTCGTCGTCGTGCTCGGTGGTGTCGCGGTGGACCGCTCGACCGACCATGTGGGCGCCGGTGGGCGCGGTGAGGAACTGCAGCGCCGCCACGAGCGCGACCTTGGCGATGACCGCGAGCCGCCCGTCGCGCAGCGCGACGCCGATCAGCACGAGGAGGATGCCCAGCGTCGCCGGTTTGGTGGCGGCGTGCATCCTGCTCAGCACGTCGGGAAGGCGGTGCACGCCGATCGCGGCGACCAGGGCGAGCGCGGCGCCGGTGATCACCGCGATGGAGGTGAGGACGTCGATCATGCGCTCCCCCTGCGTTCCATGAAGCGGGCCACGATGGTGGTGCCCAGGAACCCCAGCAACGAGGTGACGACCAGGATGTCGAGGTAAAGGCGCTCCCTCGTGCGCACCGCGCCCACGGCGATGGCGAGCACGAGGATCACCAGGAGCAGGTCGAGCGCGACGATCCTGTCGGCCAGGGTCCGGGCTCGTAGCAGTGCGCCCGCCCCCAGCACGCCGGCGATGCTGACGATGGTGAAGGCCACCGTCGTGGCGAGCTCGATCATCGGCGTCCTCCCTCATCGGGCCGGGTGCGTGGGTCAGCCATCGCGGCGCGGTGATCGCCCGACGCGCCGCTCGGTGGGAAGGCGCGCTGCACCAGGCGCGCCAGCGTGTCGACGTCGCGCTGCACCGAGTCGGCGGTGGCGCCGTCCAGCACATGGATGTGCAGCGCGGGCGGGTCCTCGATCAGATCGAGGGTCAGCGTGCCCGGGGTGAGCGAGACGGCGTCCGCCATCAGCACCCGCAGGGCGGGGGGAAGGGCGGGCAGGGTCGCGGTGAGCACCGTGGGTCGCAGCCGCGACCGGGGCCGGATGACCTGCCAGGCGACGGTCGCGCTCGCCCGCACCAGGCCGGCCAGGAACCAACCGACCAGCACGGCGCCCCACAGCGGGTTGATCCGCAAGGGGCGACGGGACGCGATGGGGAACGCCGTGAGCACGAGGCCGGCCGCCACCAGACCGGACAGCACGTTGGCCGGCGTGATCCCGCCCCACAGCGCCACCCACACCGCGGTGAGCCAGCCCACCGTCAGCAGCCGCGCGCTCATCGCAGCACCGCCTCGAGGTAGGGCCCGGTGTCGATCAGGCCTGCCGCGGCCCGCTCGCTGAGGGCCCACAGCGACCCGGCGTTGGCCGCGATGGCCACGCTGATGGCGACGAGCGCGACGGTGGGTACGACCATGAGCCGGGGCAAGGCGACCGACGGGTGGGGTCGGACCTGCAGGCCGGCATCCTCGGGCTCGCCCCAGAACACGCCGGCCCAGATCTTCGTGATGGAGAACAGCGTGAGCAGGCTGACCACCAGGCTCACCGCGACCACCACGTCGGTCCCGGCGGCGACGCCCGCTTGGACGAGCGTGAGCTTGGCGATGAAACCGGAGAACGGCGGGATGCCGGCCAGGCTGAGCCCGCTCAACAGGAACAGCCCGGCGAGCAGCGGCTGGCGGCGGACCATCCCGCCGAGACGGTCGAGCGCGGCGGTGCCTTCGCGCTCCTCGATGAGACCGGCTACGAGGAACAGCGTGGTCTTCACCACGATGTGGTGGCCGATGTAGAAGATGGTGGCGGCCAGCCCGGCCGCGCTGAACAACGCCAGCCCGAAGATCATGTAGCCGATCTGCGACACGATGTGGAAGCTGAGGATGCGCTTCACATCGTTCTGCGCGATGGCGCCCAGCACACCGATCAGCATGGTGGCGGCGGCCACCGTCAGCAGCAGACGCGAGGCACCCGATGAGGGGAACAGCAGCGTCTGGGTGCGGATGATGGCGTACACCCCCCCCTTGGTGAGCAGACCGGCGAAGATGGCGGTGACCGGCGTCGGGGCGGTCGGATAGGAGTCCGGCAGCCAGAAGAAGAGGGGGAAGATCGCGGCCTTGATCCCGAACACGACCAGGAACAGCAGGCTGAGCGCATGCCGGACCGCCGGGTCGATGGCGGTGAGGCGCGAGGCGAGGTCCGCCATGTTCACGGTGCCGGTGGCCGCGTAGGTCAGCGCCACCGCGGTCAGGAACAGCATCGAGGCGACGAGGCTGATCACCACGTAGCTCATCGCGGCGCGGACCTGGGCCCGATCGGCGCCCAGGGTCATCAGCACGTAGCTGGCGGTCAGCATGACCTCGAAGCCGACGAAGAGGTTGAACAGGTCCCCGGTGAGGAACGACATGGCCACGCCCGCGGTGAGCACCAGGTACACCGGATGGAAGTGCTGCGCGGTATCCCGGGCCATCGGGCTGCCGATGGCGTAGACCAGCACGGCGAGCACCATCGCAGCGGACACGCTGAGCACCATGGCCGCGAACCGATCGGCGACCAGGGTGACCCCGATGGTCGCCGGCCAGTCGCCCAGGCGCGCCGCCTGCGGGCCGCGGTGGTCGACGAGCACGGTCAGCACCACCGCGGTGACGAGCACGGCGCTCACCGACACGGTGCTGAGGATCCGTTGCGCCAGTCGGTGTCGGTGCAGGATGAGGGAGAGCCCCGCGGCGAGGAGGGGCAGGACGACGGGCAGGGCCACCAGGATGCTCACGCGAGCACCTCGTCCGCAGCGCTGGGCGATTCGTCCGCCTCCGAAGCCCGCTCCGCCCGTCGGGCGAGACGGCGATCCTCGATGTCGTCCTCCACCTCGTCGTTGGCGGTGAGCTGCCACGACCGGTACGCCAGGGTGAGCAACAGCGCGGTCACCCCGAACGTGATCACCATGGCGGTCAGCGCCAGGGCCTGGGGCAGCGGATCGCTGACGCGACCGATGAGCTCGGCACCGCCGAACGGGGCTGCCGCCGAGCGGCCCCCGGCCACGAGCAGGAGCACGTTGGCGCCGTGGCCGAGCAGGACCAGGCCGATGATGATCCGGGTGAGCGTGCGCTGCAGCAGCAGGTACACCCCGCACGCGTACAACACACCGGCGAGTACGGCCAGCGAGACGATCACGATGGCTCACCTTCCTCTCCGAGGGTGCGCAGCACCATCAGCACGAGCGCCACCACCACCAGGTAGACGCCGGCGTCGAAGAACAGCGCGGACGTCGTCTTGACCACCCCGAGGATCGGGGCGTCCCACTGCCACTTCGCGCTCTCGAGGAACGCGCCGCCGAACAGCCAGGCGCCGATGCCGGTGACGTTGGCCAGCACGAGCCCCGACCCGAGCAGCGTCATCGGGTGGATCCGGACCAGCGAGCGGACGGTCTCCGAGCCCCCGTCGACGTACCGGACCACCAGCGCCGCGGCGGCGACCAGTCCCCCGGCGAAGCCGCCTCCGGGCTGGTTGTGGCCGGCGAAGAGGAGGTAGAGCGAGAACAGCACCGCGGTGTGGAACACCGCGGTGGTGGCCGTCGAGAGGATCGTGGAGCGCATCACGGCGTGCCCCTCCGGCGCCCGGCCTGCACCAACCCGGCGATGCCCACCGCCGCGGTGGCGAGCACGGTGATCTCGCCGAGGGTGTCGAACCCCCGGAAGTCGACCAGGATCACGTTGACGACGTTCGCGCCACCACCTTCGCTCAGCGCACGGGCCACGTGGCCGTCGGACACCGGCGGCTCGGTGCGCTGCGCCGCGGCGGTCAGGGCGAACGCGGTGATGAAGACGCCGACACCGACGGCGAGCAGCAACCTGGCCGAACGCGCCGCCGGCCAACTGGTCAAGGTGAACCGATCGGGCAGGCGGCGCAGCACGAGCACGAACACGATCAGCGTGAGCGTTTCGAGCAGCAGCTGCGTGAGGGCGAGGTCTGGTGCGCCGTGCAGCACGAACAGCAGCGCGACGCTGAAGCCGACGCCGCCCAGGCACACGATCGCGGCGAACCGCCGGCGGGCCACGGTTACCCCGAGGGCGATCGCGGCGGTGATCACGACAACGACGAGTTGCAGGGGCGACTCGAAGCCGACGGCGGCATCGGGCCACGTCACGGCGCCGGCCAGGGCGACCGCCGGCACGACGAGGGCGGTGGTGAGCACGACGGTGAGGTAGGTGGGCAACGACCCGTTCTGCGCCACCGCGGTCACGCGGCCTGCGACCAGCAGCGTCCAGCGCAGTACCGATCGGTACGCGCCGACCGCCGACGGCCACACCGACAGCGTGCGCTGGAGCCGTTCGACACCGACTCGGAAGCCGAGCAGGACGGCGCCCCCGACGATGGCGATGACCGACAGCAGGAGCGCGCCGGTGAACCCGTGCCACAGGTAGAGCCCGCCGTCCGCACGCGGGTCGAGCGCGAGGGCGGACTCCTCGACGAGCGGGAGCACGAGCCCGGGCCACAGGCCGGCGAGCAACGAGAGCGTCGCCAGCAGCGCGGCGGGAGCGATGAACGGCACTGGCGTCGACCGATGGAGGGTGTCGTCGGCGTCGTCATGGGCGGGGTCGTGTTCGGGGTCGGCGAGCGAGCCGTGGCGCGGGTGCAGCGGAGGGGCCGCCGGGTCCAGGCGCCCCCAGAACCCCCACACCAACCGAGCGCTGAACGCGACCGACAGCAGCGAGCCGATCAGGACACCCGCCGTCACAGCCGGGCTCAGCCGGCCGTGCAGGAGCGCCTCGAACGCCGCCTCTTTGGCCACGAAGCCGAACAGGGGGCCCAGTCCCGCCATCGACAGCGCCGCCACCACCGAAACGGCGGCCACGAACGGCCAACGCCGCACGACCATGCCGAGCGCACGCAGGTCGCGGGTGTGCGCCTGATGGTCGACAACGCCGACGACCATGAACAGCGCCGCCTTGTAGAGCGCGTGGGCGAGCAGCACGGCGATCCCGGCGAAGGTCAACGCCGGCACACCGGCGCCGAGCAGCGCGACCATCAGCCCCAGCTGGCTGACCGTCCCGAAGGCCAACAGCAGCTTGGCGTCGTGCTGCCGCAGCGCCCGCCACCCGCCGACCACCATCGTCGTCAGACCGAACCCGATCACCACCGGCCGCCACCAGGCCACCTGCTCGGCGAAGGGCGGGGCGAACCGGGCGATGAGGTACACGCCGGCCTTCACCATCGTCGCTGAGTGGAGGTAGGCGCTGATCGGCGTCGGTGCCGCCATCGCGCCGGGCAGCCAGAAGTGCAGCGGGACCTGCGCCGATTTCGACAGGGCGCCGACGAGGACGAGACCGAGGCCGACCTCGGCGGCCAGCCCGCTCGGCGGGTCGGCCAGCAACCCCGACAGCGAGGTTGACCCGGCCTGCTGGGCGAGCAGCACGAACCCGCCCAGCATGGCCAGACCACCGGCACCGGTCACCAGCAGGGCCTGCAACGCCGCATCACGGGACGCAGCCAGCCGATCCTTGGTGCCGATCAGCAGGTAGGACGTGATCGACGTGATCTCCCAGAACACGTAGACCAGCAGGAGGTTGTCCGAAAGGACCACACCGACCATCGCCCCGGCGAACGCGACCAGCAGGCCGGCCAGCAGGCCGACGTGCTCATCGGGATCGAAGTACCACGCGGCGTACAGGCAGATGAGCGCGCCGATCCCGGTGATGAGCAGCACGAACAGCAGGGCGAAGCCGTCCAGCAGCAGGTCGACCTGCAACCCGATGGCGGGAACCCAATCCCAGCTCATTCGGTGCGGATCGCCGCCGAGGACCTCCGGCGCGGCGCGCAGCGCCCACAGCAGGGCGACGGTCATCGGCACCGCAGCGGCGGAGAACGCGGCCCGCGGGCCGAACCGTCCGCCGAGCCAGGCGGTGCTCGGCGCCGCCACGAAGAACGCGGCGAGCACCCATCCCGCCGTCATCGGACACCGTCGTGCCCGACGACGGGCAGCCGCACGATGGAGAGATCGCATCGACGGCCGAGGCGTCGAGCCCGCACCGGGGACAGCGTCGTGCAGGCGGGCAGCACCACGTACCGGAACCCGTGCTGTCGGGCGTAGGCCACGACCGCCTCATCGCCGGCGCCGCCGATCACGGCGAGCTCCGGAGCGCGCCGTCCGGCCAGCGCGGCGGCCACCTCCAGGCCGAGCGCGGCGGACTGCAGCGCGGCGGTGGAACGGCGCAGCGCAGCGTGGTCGACCGCCGCCACCGCCGTGAACCGCCGGATGCGATCGCCGAACAGCGCGCCCGCTTCCACCACCGCGCTGACATCGAGCCCGTGCACGCTGGCCACGACGTCGACCTCACCGGCTCCTGGTTCGGCTCGCCGCAGGGTTCGCTCGACGAAGGGCCGCCCGCGCTCGGCCAGCACCGGGACGAAGGCCAGCGGACCGAGGCCGCAGCCGAGGGCCAGGCTCGGGCCGGACTCCTCACCGCGACGCCGTAGCGCCCACGCGGCCACCCCACCGGAGCCCGACCAGACGAGGAAGAAGGCGAGCAGTTGCGCCCACGCCTGCCACGCCGAGGGCACCGACGTCAGTGCGTCGGTGGGCGCGGTCGTCAGTGCGTCATCGCTGTGGGAGGTTTGGGCGCGCATCGATCTCTCGGCTGGGATAGAGCATCGTGATCGCCGACCAGACTTCCCGGCACGCCGCCGCCGAGCCTACCGGCCGTCGCGTGGCAACCCGAGATATCTCGGCCGTGCCCGACGGTATGGCGGGGCCGCAACCGCTCACCGCGGGTCGGTGGTTCGTTCGAGGATCTCCTCGAGCTTGACGACCTCGGCCATCGTGACGACACCGACGAAGCGGCCGTCGTCGACGACGGGGAGCAGGTCGACATCGAGGTCCGCCATGATCGCCACGGCCCGGCCCAGCGTGGTGGCGGTGCCGATGGCGGGCACATCGCCGCGCAGGTGCGCAACCACCTTCTCGTCGTCCCAGCGGCCGTGATCGACGCGCTGCAGCTCGTCGATGCCCATCAGGCCGACGAGCGTGTTGCCATCGACCACCGGCACCGAGCGTTCGCGGTTGCCCAGCAGGTGCTGCACGAAGAACTCCCGCAACGTCGCATCCGGCGGCATCGTCGCCACGTCGGTGCGTAGCGCTGCGGCCAGCGGGAGGTCGAGCCGGCGCTCGAGGTGACCGCGCCGGCCCGGCAGCTGGTAGGGCGAAGCGGAGGCCGAGCCCATGAACAGCTGCGCGACCATCGCCGCCACCATGCCGGGCACGATGAAGCCGGGTCGACCGGTGGCCTCCGCGGCGAAGACCACCCCGGCCAACGGGACCCGGTACCCGGCACCGAGAAAGGCCGCCACCCCGACCAGTGGGAAGAAGTTCGTGCTCGCCGCGGCCGAGGTGTTCAGCACGCCGCTGACGACGCGACCGAGCAGCGCCCCCTCCACGACCAGCGGGATGAACAACCCACCGACCCCGCCGCCGGCAACGGTGGTGATGGTGGCGGCGGCGCGCAGCGCCAGGAGCAGCACGACGAGGCCGAGACCGTGGCGGGCGTCCATCGCCCATGGCAGGTTGTCGTACCCCGCGCCGACGGTGAGCGGACGACCGAACGCCGCCCAGGAGAGCGTGCCCAGCAGCACGAGGACGAGACCGGCGGCCCCGGCGCGCACGACCGGGTTCATGTTCGCTCCGAGGCGTTTCGCCCAGAGCAGCGCGCGCACCCAGAGCCGGGCTCCCACCCCGCTGAGCACGCCCAGTAGCGCCGCGCCGCCGATGTCTCGCAGGTCGAAGGGGGGTGAACCGGCAACGGCGAACAGTGGCGCCGTGCCCATGATGCTCACGAAGGTGACGTAGCTGGTGGCGGCGGCGATCCCGGCGGGCAGGATCATGTGCCGTGCCAGGTCGTCCCGATAGGGCACCTCGAGCGCGAAGACGAGACCGGTCACCGGCGCCTTGAAGATCGCGGCGACGCCGGCTGCGGCGCCGGCGACCAGCAGCACCTTCGCGTCCTCTCTGGAGAAGAACCGTGAGCATCGACGCTGCACGAACGAACCGACTGCGGCCCCGAGGTAGACGGCGGGACCTTCGTAGCCGAGTGCACCACCCGAGCCCAACGTCGCCACGCTGGCGGCCAACCGGCCGGGCACCGGTCGCAGGGCGAGTGGCTGGGCAGGATCGTGGAAGTTGCGGATGAACTCGTCTGCGGTGGACGGGCCCGCCCCCCGGGCGGCCACCCGCAGCAGCAGGGCGGCGAGCACCAGGCCGACCATCGGCGCGGCGATGGTCAGACCGACGGGCAGTGCGACGATCCGGTCGAAGAGCACCGTGCGCGTCAACTCCTCGAACCCCGCCACACCCAGCCCGGTGGCGAGGCCGGTCACCGCGGCGAACCCCACCACTTGGCGGGTGCGGTGCCCGAGGGCGTGCGCCCGGGCCCGATGGTGCGCGGTGCGGCGTGACAACGACGTTCGACGGTGAGCCGCGGGCACCTCTCCACACTAGGATCGGATCGTTGCGGAAGAACAATGATCATGCTCCGGCAACTGATGCGGTAGGTCAACCACCTCCCATCGCCGCCCGGGACGAAGTGCTGGTGGCCACCCGCGCCCTGGTCGGCATCGCGGCGCGATCGCTCGGCGCCTTGAGCAACGACGTCACCCTCGCCCAGTACCGGGTCCTCGTCCTGCTCGACGGCCGCGGGCCGCTGACCATGAGCGCGCTGGCCGACTCGTTGGGGGTCAACCGTTCCGGCGTCACCCGGCTCTGCGATGCCCTCGTCGACAAGCGCCTGATCCGGCGGCGACCCGCCGAGGGAAGCCGCCGCTCGGTGTGCGCCGAGCTCACCGCAAGAGGGCGCAGCACCGTGCAACAGGTCATGCGTCGTCGGGCTCGCCTCATCAACGACGCGCTGGCCCGCATGGACCCCGCCGACATCGCATCGCTCACGACGGGCCTCACCGCGTTCAGCGCCGCTGCCGGCGAGCTCGCCGGCAGCGCCTGGCAGCTCGGCTGGCCCACCACCGACCAAGCCCCACACCCCGCGTCGGAGGTGACGCGACCTGGGAAGTGACGCGATCGCAGACGGTTCTTCGCAACTCCCGCGCAATCCGCGGGCACGGTGAGCGGATGGACCAGGCGCTTCCCAACAGCGAGCTCCCCCTGCGCGGCACGCGACCGCAGGTCTTCGTCGAGTGCGTGGGCACAGCCGTCGCCCTCGATCCGGTCGGGTACATCGACGGGGAGGTGGCCGACACGCTCCTGCGCATCGCGTCGACGCTGGACGAGGTGGTGGGGCTCGACGGGCACGTGATCCGGCTGCGCCGGGCCACGGGTGTGTCGCTCGCAGCATGGAACCGTCTGTCGGCCGCCGGCTGGGAGCCGATCCACCTGGACTGTACCGACATCGTGCTACGCCGCCGCGGGGACTGGGCGGCCAACTGACCGAGCCGGCCGCTTCCCGGCGCGGCGCGCAGAGTCGCGCAACGCAGCGCGCGTCGGCTTCACATCCGCGGGTAAGGCTCCTCCCATGCTCAGCGCTCCGGGAGCCCGTCCCGTGGAGTTCGCCCGCCGGTCGCCGATCTCGGCGCCGGCCCCGCGCATGGTGTGGGCGACGCCGCCCACCACCCGCATCCGTCTCGCCGGTGCGCTCACCGCTCGGACGGCGGAGGAGCTGCGCCGGCGCGTGCGGGAGGCGGCGCCCGGCGATGCGGTCATCGACCTCACGGGCGTCACCGAGATCGATCAGTGCGGCATCGGCGCCGTGCTGGGAGCGATCCGGGCCGTACGCGGCGGTGGCGGGCAGGTCGCGGTCGTGGTCGGGGCGCAGCACCACCGCCGCCTCGCCGAGCACGGGGTCGGCCGGTTGGCCCGGCTCCGCATCGGAGCCGGTTCGTGCGACTGAGCGCTCGGCGGCCGATCGCCATCCCGCAGACCTGCGACCGCCGGCGCGGCACGAGCCCCCGGCCGTGCTGACCATCCTCATCGTCGAGGACGAGCGCGACGTCCGGATCGGGCTGCGGGTGCTGCTCGAGGACGAGGGCTACCGAGTCGTCGAGGCGGCGGCGGTGGCCGAGGCGCTGGCCGCGCTCGATCGGGAGCCGCCCGACCTGTTCCTGGTGGACGTGAAGCTCCCCGACGGCAGCGGCTTCGACCTCTGCCGTACCGTGCGCAACCGCGGCCTGGCCGCCCCCATCGTGGTCGTGACCGCGCAGGTCGACAGCCACGATGTCGTCGCGGGCCTGGACGCCGGAGCGGACGACTACATCACCAAACCCTTCGTGCCCCAGGAGCTGGCGGCGCGGGTCAGAGCTGTGTTGCGGCGCTTCGAGCGGGCGTCGGCGCATCCCGGCGGGCTGCGCAGCTTCGAGTTCGACGATCTGGTCATCCGGCCCGCGGAAGGCATCGTCACGTTGTGCGGCGCGCCGCTGGACCTGACGCGCCTCGAGTTCCTCCTGCTCACCGAGTTCGCCCTGCACGACGGCCTGGTGCTGAGCCGCGAGCAGCTGCTGGAACGAGTGTGGGGCTACGAGCGCTCCGGCGACAACCGGCTGATCGACGCCCACGTGAGCCGCCTCCGGGCCAAGATCGAACCTCACACGACGAGCAGGCGATTCCTCGTGACCGTGCGCGGCCTCGGCTACCGCTTCGAGGGATCCGCCCGTGTGACCAGGCAATGACGTGGCGACCCGCCGGCGTCCGGACGCGGACCACGATCGCCGTTGCGGTCGCCGCGTTCGTCGTCTCCACGCTGATGGCGCTGCTCACGTTCCAGCTCACGCGGGCGTACCTCACGGCCCAACGGGACCGCCTCGCCACCCGACAGGCCTACCTGAACGCCCGACTGTTGCAGGACGTGCTGCCGGGCGGCGACGCCGAGACCGCGGCATCGACCCTCGGCGCGCTGTCGCTCGAGCGCGGCTCGCAGGCGTTGCTGTACACCGACGATCGCTGGTTGGGGTCCTCCGTCGGCCTCAGCGAGGAGGCCGTGCCGCCCGAGGTGCTCGAGTGGACCACGAGCGGTCGGTTCACCCGGCAACGGGTGGAGATCGCCGGCACCCCGCAGGTCGTGGTCGGGATCCCGCTGCTCGATGGCCGGGCCGAGTACTTCGAGTTCTTCCCCCTGCTCGAACTGCAGCGAACGCTGCGAACGATGTCGATCAGCCTGACCGCCTCGGCCATCATCACCACCATCGCCGGTGCTGCGTTCGGCGCCTCGCTGAGCCACCGTGTCCTGCGACCGCTGGCGGCGACCTCCAGCGTCGCCCGGCGGATCGCGGGCGGTGAGACCGAGCTCCGTCTGCCCCGCACGGCCGATCGCCAGCTCGCTCCGCTGTACGAGTCGTTCAACGACATGGTGGACGCACTGGCCGAGCGGGTCGAGCGGGAGCGGCGTTTCGCCGCTGACGTGAGCCACGAGCTGCGCACGCCGCTCACCGCGCTGCTGTCCGCCGCGTCGATCCTCGAACGCCAGCACGACTCCCTGCCCGAACGGGCTCAGCTTGCCGCAGAGATCATGTCCAACCAGTTGGAACACTTCCGCGGCCTCGTGCTCGACCTGCTCGACATGTCCCGGATGGAGTCGGGGGCGGATGTGGCCCAACTCGACTGGGTCGACATCCGGCACATGGTCGAGCGGTTGCTCGCCGCGCGCAGCGGCGCAACGGCGCTCGACGTCGCGGGGTGCGACGGGCCGATCCTCACCGACGGCCGCCGGATCGAGCGGGTCCTGACCAACCTGCTCGACAATGCCGACCGGTACGCAGGAGGGGCGGTGCGGGTCGCCATCAGGCGGTGCGCCGGCCTGACCGTGCTGACCGTCGACGATGCCGGTCCCGGTGTCGACCCGGCCGAGCGGCAGGCGATCTTCGAACGGCTGCACCGCGGCGACGCGGCGCGCGCCACCGGCGAGAGCGGCAACGGGCTCGGCCTCGCCCTCGCCGCTGAACATGTCCGCCTGCTCGGCGGGACGATCATCGTGGACGGCTCACCGGAGTCGGGGGCCCGGTTCATCGTGCGGCTACCGGATCGGGTCGAGGAGCCGCCGTGCTGATCGCCCGCCGTCGACGCGTCGCCCTCCCGGTCGCGGCGGCGCTCGCCCTCGTCCCGTTGTCCTGCGGTGTGCCCCTGCAGGACGGAGCGACGGAGCTCCCCGCCGACCGGGTGCCGTACGGCCTCGCGGTGCCCGCCAGCACGACCACGACCACGACCACGACTGGCGAGACCGCGGCGATCGTCTACCTCGTCGCCGAGGACGGCCTCGTGCCCGTCCGCCGCACGTTCGCGTCGACACCGGGCGTCGCCACGCTCATCGACGCGCTCACCGCATCGCTCAGCGCCGACGAGGCGGCCCGCGGCCTGCGCCGCGCCCTCGCCGATCGGGAGTTGCTCGACACGGTCGAAGCCACCGGCGATCTGGCGACGGTCGAACTGACCGACGAGTTCTCGTTGCTTCCGAGCCGGGAACAGCTGCTCGCCCTGGGACAGGTGGTGCTGACGCTGACCCAGCTCGAGCGGATCGACCGCGTTCGCTTCACGCTCGATCAGGAACCGCTGTCCGTCCCGACCGCCACCGGATCGGTCTCGAGCAGCCCCGTCCGCTCGGTCGACTACGAGCCCCTGCTCCTCTGATCTCGGTGGTGTCGATCGAACACGGCCACCGACCACCTGGTGCTGTCCGGTGTGCCACCGCCGTGACCCGGCGTGCGGACGCTGGACCGCGCCGGGCTCAGGGCGCCTCGCCGTTGGTCGTGGGGTCGCTGGTACGCAGCACGAAGAAGGTGTCCGACCCCTCGGTGCCGAGATCGAGGGTGACGTCCTGGAGCGCCGGGGTGATGGCCGACTCGACGCAATAGCGAAGTCCGTAAGCCTCGTGCACCTGGTCGCTCGACGGCGGCTCCTGCACGAACCCGATCGTCAGGTCATCGCTGTCGGGCTCACGGCGAGCGATGCGCAGCGCAGTGTCGACGGGCAGGCCGTTGGCGGAGCGGATGGCCAGAACCCGTTCGGCAGCTCGGAGGCTGAGATGCATGGCGCTCCTTCGGGGGTTGCGGGCGTTGCGGTTGCGGGCCGTGCGAGGAGTGCCGCTCAACCCCAACGGCTTGCTTACCCGGCCCCGGGGCCTCTCAGTCATCCGGCTCCGCTCGGTACCGTGCGGTACGGCCGCCATGCTGCTCGGTATGTGCAGGGCTCAATCCTCCGCTTGATCCTGGTTGCTGACGGGTAGG
>JADLEF010000388.1 GCA_020846295.1 Acidimicrobiales bacterium | reverse complement strand
GTGCCTGGGGTGCCTGGGGTGCCTGGGGTGCCTGGGGTGCCCCGGCTGCCACGGTTGAGCACGGTCACGTCGTGGCCGGCGGCCGACAACACCTCGACCAGCCGCCGGCCGATGAACGCGGATCCTCCCAAGACCAGGCACTGCACGGGCGCGGACGCTAGCTGTCGCGGGGTTGGCGTGCGGCGGCGAAGATCCGGTGATCCGATGGGGGCGGATCTCATCCGGGTTGGACGGGTCGGGAGGGCCGGTCGGGTGCGCCGGTCGGGTGCGCCGGTCGGGTGGGCCGGGCCGACTCGCCCGGGGTTGGCCGGGCCGCCGGGGTGCGCCGGGCCGGGCCGCCGGGGTGCGCCGGGGCCCCAGGAGCACCTCGACCGCAACCCTTATGCGGAAGATCGAATTCGATTTCTCGAGTCGACAGGTGCCCGACACCACTCCGTGAGATCGATTTCGATTGGTGCTGGGGGGCGCCGGCTGTGAGATCGATTTCGATTGTTTGCATAGGGAACCTGGAGTAGGTCTCGTCGGGTGCCCGGGCGCACTTCGGCCGGAGCCATTACGCGTGAGATCGATTTCGATTGGTGCTGGGGGCGCCGGCTGTGAGATCGATTTCGATTGTTTGCATAAGGAACCCGGAGTAGATCCGCCGGTCGCCGGTCGCCGGTCGCCGGTCGCCGGTCGCCGGTCGCCGGTCGCCGGCGTTGAACCCGCAGCGCCGGTCGCGAAGCACGAGCCCCGGCTACCTGCGAGCATGGTGGCCGCCCGCCGCGCCACACGAGGAGGCCCCGATGAGCAGCACCGCGTCGACGAGCACGGTCATCGTCACCCCGCACGAGGGGGCGTGCGGAGCGACGATCACCGGGGTCCGGCTCGCCGAGCTCGCCGAGCTCGCCGAGCTCGCCAAGCCCGCTGAGCTCGCCAAGCCCGCTGAGCCCGCCGACCGGGCCGAGCCCGACGAGCGCTTCGCCGTCGTGCTCGATGCGTGGCACACCTACGGCGTGATCGCCTTTCCCGGCCAGCACCTCGACGAGGAGGCCCACGCTGCGTTCAGTCGTCGGCTCGGTCGCCTCGAGAACACCAACCTCCGGGAACGCGACCCACAACGGCAGCCGACCACGATCACGTTGGCCAACATCAACCGCCGCGGCGAGCTCGTCGCCGATCCGGAGCACAAGCTGAACAAGTTCTTGCAGGGCAACCAGCACTGGCACTCGGACAGCTCGTTCAAGCGGATCTCGGCGAAGGCCTCCATGCTGCGGGCGATCGAGGTGCCCACCGAGGGAGGGGAGACCGAGTACGCCGACATGCGCGCCGCCTACGACGCCCTCGACGGCGCGACCAAACGGCGCATCGAGGGCCTCGTCGTCGTGCACTCCGCCGCGTACTCCCAGCACGCGGCGATGGGCACCGAGACGCCCCTGCACCCCGACGAGGAGCGCAACCTCCCACCGGTGCGCCAACCGCTGGTGCGGGTCCACGAGCCCACCGGCCGCCGCTCGCTGTTCATCGGCCGCCACGCCCGTTCCATCGACGGGATGGACGACGCCGCCGCCCGGGCCCTGCTCGACGAGCTCCTCGACGCCGCCTGCCGACCGCCGCGCACCTACGCCCACCGCTGGGCGGCCGGCGACGCCGTGCTGTGGGACAACCGGTGCATGCTGCACCGAGGCCGCCCCTGGGACTTCTCACAAGCCCGCGTGATGCGCCGCACCACCGTCGCCGGCGATCCGCCGCCTGGTGATCGCAACGAATGGGCGCTCTGAGCGAGATCGGCCCTCAGCCCGTCGGCCCCCCCCCTTCCACCCCCGCCCGCCACCACACCATACCGAAAGGTATGGTACGGTGGCGACCTGGGGGCCGCGCCGGGACAGGCGGTAAGGTCGGCGACCGATGGTGACCGCGCAGCCAGAGGGCCGGGAACCGGCGCGCAAGCGGCGGGCTCCGGTGACGAGCAGGGGCGAGGACAAGCGGCGCCGCATCCTCGAGGTGGCCGGCGAGCTGCTCGCCACCCGTGGTTACGCGGGCACCAGCCTGGCCGACATCGCCGAGGCGGCGGGCACCCACGCCGGCAGCCTGTACTACCACTTCGACAGCCGCGAGCAGCTCGCCGAGGAGGTGCTCACGTCCGGCACTCGCGCCGCCATGGACCACACCCGCGCCGCGGTGGATGCCCTGCCGGCCAACGCCTCGTCGCGCCGCCGCCTGGAGACGGCCATCACCGCCCACGTGGCGTTCATCCTGGAGCGCAGCCCGGCCGCCCTCGCCGGCGCCCGAGCCGTCGGTCAGCTCCCGCCGCCGTTGGCCGAACCGTTGCATGCGCTGTTCCGTGAGTACGGGGACTACTTCGCCGAGCTGTTCGAGGCCGCTGCCGCCGACGGCGCGATCGACCCCACGGTGGATCTCCGCGCCGCCCGGATGCTCGTCGTGGGCGCCGCCAACTGGACGGCGGAGTGGTTCCGCCCCGACGGCCCGTCCTCTGCGGAGGATGTCGGGCAGCTGTTGTGCCGGCTGATCTTCGACGGTATCGGGACCGGCCGGCGCCGCCCGGCCCCCCGCCCGACCGGTGCCGGCGAGCACCGCTGACGCCGGGAGGGCGGGAGGGCGGCCAGCGGGACGTCAGTTGCGGCGCAGGAGGCGTCCGGGGCGTTCGCCGGTGTCGGTGTCGTTCGCTCGGGTCTGGACCCCGGCCACGACGGTGGCGAGGTAGCCACTGACCGGCTGGAGGAATCGCCAGCCGCCGGCGGGCAGGTCGGCGTGGGCCTGCGGCCGGCGCACCTGGAGCCCGTCGAGGTCGATCACGTTGAGGTCCGCTCGCATCCCCGGGGCGAGCACGCCGCGGTCGGCCATGCCGTACAGCCGGGCGTTGCGCCGGGTCTGCTTCTCCACGATGAACTCGACCGGCAGGCGCTCGCCCCGGGAGCGGTCGCGCACCCAATGGGTGAGCTGCGTGGTCGGTGCCGTGCCGTCGCAGATGAGCCGCACGTGGGCGCCGGCGTCGGCGAGGCCGGTGATGGTGTCGGGGTCGCGCAGCATCTCGCCCACCGCGTCGAGGTTGCCCTCCACGTACCCCGAGCCCCACAGCACGGCGAGGTTGGTGCCGTCGCCGTCGGTGAGGTGGTCGTAGAGCAGCTCGGCCGGGGTGATGCCGTGGGCGGCGGCGAGCGCCCCCACGCTGGTGTCGGGCCATGGTTCGTAGTCCACCTCGTCGCCGACGAGGAACATGCGCTTGATCGAGGTGAACAAGCCGCGGTGCATGTTGTCCATCGGGCCCTTGCCGGGCAGCGGCACGTCGTCCTCGCTCAGCAGCCGTGCCTTGGTGAGCGGGTCGCGCAGGGCGGCGGCGCGAGCGGCGAGCGGCAGATGGGCGAGCCCGAGGTAGGTGGCGCGCCGCATGAACGGGTGGTACCCGTCGAGGCCGGTGAAGATGCTGGTGGGCCGCGAACCGACCTGCGGGTGGAGCCGGGCTCCGAGGCGGCGCTGCTCGGCGGCGAAGGCCAGCACCTCCCGCCAGGCGTCGGGGAAGTCGTTGTTCTGCACCGTGGTGAAGGTGACCGCAGCGCCGGTGGTGCGGGCGACGGTGGCGAGCAGTTCGAGCTCCTCGTCCTGGGCGAAGCGCTCACCGCCGAGGGCCCGCAGGCTGCCCGCGGACGAGGCGGTGATGGCCTCGAACACCCCGCCACCGCCGTCCATCATCCCCTGGGCCAGGGCGACGACCTCTTCGAGCGGGGCGAACGTGCCGGGCACGGCGCGGCCGTCCAGGCCACGGTGGTACACGGTGCGCGAGGTGGACAGCCCCATCGCACCGGCGGCGGACGCTTCGGCCACCAGGCGGCGCATGGCGGCGAGGTCATCGGCGGTGGCGTCCTCGTTGCGCACACCCCGCTCGCCCATCACCGCGAAGCGCAGCGCGGCGTGCGGCACCTGGGCGCCGACATCCATCGAGTAGCGCCGGCCGGCGAGGAAGTCGAGGTACTCGGGGAAGGTGGACCACGCCCCCCACGGCACGCCCTCGTACAGCGCCGTGCCGGGGATGTCCTCCACGCCCTCCATCAGCTCGATGAGGGTCCGTTCCTCGCCGGGCGGGCAGGGGGCGAACCCGACGCCGCAGTTGCCCATCACCACGGTGGTCACCCCGTTGGAGAACGACGGGTCGAGCGCGTCGTCCCAGGCGACTTGTCCGTCGAAGTGGGTGTGGACATCCACCCAGCCGGGTGCGACCAGCGCGCCGTCGGCGTCGATGATCCGATCGCCGGCCAGCGAGCGCCCCACCGCGGTGATGATCCCGCCGTCGACGGCCACATCGGCGGTGAAGGGGGCGGTCCCCGTCCCGTCGACGACGGTGCCGCCTCGTACCACCAGCTCGTGCGCCACGATCAGCTCCAGCTCTTCAGTTCGGGCAGGACCTCGGCGGCGAACAGGCGCATGGAGGCCTCGGCCTGCTCGAAGGGGATGCCGCCGAAGCGGAACGACGGCGCCGCCTCGAACGGCCCGAGCAGCTCCCAGCGGGCGCGGTACTTGGCGATGATCTGCTCGGGGGTGCCGTGGGCGGTGGCGTCGAGGAAGCCTTCGAGGAAGCCGGTGGAACCCATGCGCTTGAGCGCCCCGGCCGCCGCCGCGTAGGCCGCGTACCCCTCGGTACCCTGGAAGTGGTCGCCCATGATCTCGTAGTGCTCGAGCACGCTCTCGAGGTAGCTGGCGATGTACTGCGGCCCCCGCTCGGCCGCCACATCCTGATCGGTATGGCAGTAGACGAAGTCGCAGATGAGCGGGGGAGGCGGCGCCTCGCCGTGGAACTGCTCGTAGAGCTCACGCCACTTGAGCACCGACGGCAGCCGTCCCTTCCAGGAGCGGTCGGCGAACATGACCATCGCCGCTCGCAGGCGGGCGGCGGCCTCGATCGAATCGTCCGAGGTGGCCACCGCGTAGGTGCGACCGACGAAGCTGCGCTCGGGGGCGGGGCGGATCGGGGTGCGCGGCTGCGGGTAGTACGGCCCGTCGCCCTCGATGAACCCGCTCTCCAGGGCGGCGACGACCATGGCCGAGCCCTCGTCGAAGCGGCCGCGGGATTCGTCCATCTCGATGGCGCGGAAGTGGCTGTACTCCCGGCGGCTGAGCCCGCGGCCCATGCCGAAGCGGACGCGGCCCTCGGCGATGTGGTCGAGCAGGGCGATCTTCTCGGCCACCCGCAGCGGCTCGTTCCACGGCATGATCACCGCGGCGGTGCCGACGTCGATGCGGCTGGTGCGCCCGGCGATGGAGGCCAGCCACTCGGTGTTGTCGGGGCAGAAGGAGTAGTCGTAGAAGTGGTGTTCGACGGCCCAGACGCAGTCGAAGCCGAGCTCCTCGGCCAGCAGGGCGAGGCGGGTGTCCTCCCGGTAGACCTGCCCGTCCGTGATGTCCTGCCAGCCGTGGCTGGCGAACAGGGTCTGGATGCCGACGTCCATGTGTGCTCGCTTTCGGTTCCCCTGGAGAGGCGTGAGCCTAACCGGGGTTAGGTTCGGGGGTCGAAGCGATGGCGGCTGTTTCTAATTTCCTTTAGGCTGGGCGGGTGGCCATCACCAGTACCGCGCTCGGCGGGCTCGACCTGCATGAGATCGACCTGCACTCCATCGACCGCTGGCATGCCGGCGGGTACCCGTGGGAGGCGTGGGCGCGGCTGCGCCGCGAGGCGCCGGTGTACTGGTACGAGCGGCCCGGCATGGACCCGGCGTGGATGGTGACCCGTCACGCCGACGTGAAGGCGGTCAGCGCCGACAGCGCGTCGGTCGTCAACAGCGGGCCGCAGCTGCGCTATGCGTCGCAGGACTACAACGCCCGGGCCCGCCTCGCCCGGCTGCGCAAGGCGGAGCTGCACGGCTGGGACGCCGACGCCGCGGACGACATGATCTACCTCGACGCGCCGGACCACACGCAGCTGCGCCTGCTCACCTCCCGCCTGTTCACCCCCGCCCGCTGCCGGGCGATGGCGGCCATGCTGGACGAGCACGCCACCGCCATCGTGGCCGACTTCGAGCGGGCGTTGGACGGGGGCGACGCGGATCTGGTGAACGACCTGGCGGTCAAGCTGCCGCTGGCCACCATCTGCTCGATGCTGGGCCTGCCGAGCTCGGACTGGGCTGACATCCACCGCTGGACCGACGCCATGTTCGACGTGGACACGATGCGCTGGGCGTTGCCCGGCGAGGACCGTCGGGCCATGCGCAAGCGGTTGCACGGCGAGTTCCACGCGTACATCGACGACGTGATCGCCACCAAGCGGGCGCACCCGGGCGACGATCTGGCCACCCACCTGGTCCAGGCCACCGTGGACGGCGAGCCGCTGCGCCACCAGGAGCTGCACGGCTACCTGAAGCTGCTCATCTCCGGCGGCAACGAGACGACCCGCAACGCGACCAGCCGCGGCGTGCTGGCCCTGCTCGACGAGCCGGGCCAGATCGCCCTGCTCGAGGCCGACCCGGAGGGGTTGGTGGCGACGTTGGTGGACGAGGTGGTGCGCTTCACCTCGCCGGTCATCCAGTTCGTGCGCACCGCGACGCGAGACGTCGAGGTCGGCGGGCAGACGGTGCGGGCGGGCCAGATGGTGGTGCTGTGGTATCCCTCGGCCAACCGGGACGACGCGGTGTTCCACGAGCCCGACCGGCTCGATGTCACCCGCACCCCGAACGACCACCTCGGCTTCGGGCACGGCGTGCACTTCTGTCTCGGCGCCAACCTGGCCCGCTGGGAGCTCAAGGCGATCTTCACCGCGCTGGGCCGCGCCGGTACGCTGTCGCGCCTCGAGGTGGCCGGGCCGGCGCGCTGGTTGACCGACCTGCACGTCGGCACCATCGCCGAGGTCGCCGTCCGGCGGCGTTGAGCGCGGGAGGCGAGCGTGGATCGAGACACCGAACTGCACCTGATCGAGCGGCTGCTGGCCCACGTCGACGCCGACACGCGCGACCTGGCGCCGGCGTTGGTGGAGCGGCCGGTGCGCGAGTACCTGGACCCGGTCCGCTTCGGCGAGGAGCAGGAGGCGCTGTTCCGGGCGCATCCGGTGGTGGTGGGCCATACCGCGCAGTTGCCCGAGCCGGGCAGCTTCTTCACCCATGACCACAGCGGGGTGCCGATCGTGGTGACCCGCAACGAGGCCGGCGCGTTGCAGGCGTTCCTGAACGTGTGCCGCCACCGCGGGGGCAAGGCGGCCGGGCAGGCGTGCGGGTCGGCCAAGCGCATGACGTGCGCGTACCACGGCTGGACCTACGACCTCGACGGCCGGCTTCGTGGCCTGCCCCTCGCTGACGGGTTCGACGGTCTCGACCGCGAGGCATACGGGTTGGTGCCGGTGCCAGTGGCGGAGCGGCACGGGCTGATCTACGTGCGGCCGCGGCCGGGCGGGCCGATCGATCTCGACCGGTTCCTGGGCGGGATCAGCGCCGAGGTGGCCGACGAGCCGGTCGCCGCCCACCTGCTCGCGTCGCGCTCGTGGGAGGTGGCGTGCAACTGGAAGGTGCTGCTCGACAACTTCCTCGAGCTATACCACCTCGCCACGCTGCACGCGTCGAACATCGGGCCGATGTTCGAGCCGAACCGCATCCTGTTCGACGACTACGGGCCCAACCGCCGGCGGGTCGACGCCCGCCGCTCGATCCGTTCGCTGGCCGGGCAGCCTCGGGAGCAGTGGCGCCTGCTCGACCACGCGCTGCGGACGTACTTCTTGTTCCCCAACACCCAGACGTTCTGGACGCAGGACTACTTCTCGTGGCTGTCGGTGTGGCCGGTGGCGATCGATCGCACCGTGTGCACCCAGCTGATCGTGGCCGACTGGGCGGCTGACACCGACCGGCGCCGTGCGCACCTGCAGACCAACCTCGACCTGTTCGACCTGACCCTGGGGGAGGACTTCGCCATGTCGGAGGAGGTGCAGCGCGGCCTGGGCAGCGGGGCGAACGAGACGGTGCTGTTCGGTCGCCACGAGCACGGCGCCGCCGCAGTGTACGGCGCGGTGGACGAGGCGCTGGGCCGCTGGCGGTGTGGCGAGTCGGTCGACGCCTGGTAGCGCACGGGTGGCTCGGGCTGGGGCTCGGGCTGGGCTGCGTCGGCGTCGGGTGCTGGCGTCTGCCCGCCTCGGCTCGGGGTGCCGGGCCAGGGATTAGGTAGGCCGGTGGGCTGGCGGCCGGGCGGTGGCCGGTGGCGGTGGCGGTGGCGGCCAGGCGGTGGCCGGGGGCGGTGGCGGTGGCGGGGGGCGGCGGGTTCGGTTGCACCCCTTATGCTCGAAATCGATTTCGATCTCGGATGTGGTCACAGGACACGGTTTGTGGCCACCCATGGTGCCCTGACGGCGCCATTGCGGCGGGCCTGCGCACGCCGTGTGGCCGGTCGGTGCGATCTGGTCGGAACCGTCGATTCGATATCGAATGCTTCCCTACGGTCACCGGAGCGACCACCCGCCCGGGCCCGCCGCACCCCGGTCGGCCCGCCCGGGCCCGCCGCATCCCAGTCCACCCGACCGAGGGCGTCGGCCCCAACGGCCCCAACGGCCCCAGCGGCCCGAGCGACGTCGACCCCAACGGTCCCGGCGACCCCAACGGCCCGAGCGACCCCGGCGGCCCCGTCGGCCCCGGCCCGGCCTCGTCGGCCCCGGCCCCGCCGGCGGCCCGGGCGCACCCCGCCGCACCCCGGTAAGGCGGCGGCAAGCCCCGCAGCCGGGTCCTCCTCCTCGCTCGGTGGGACCACGGACTGTGCCCGGGCGATGGACGGTCGTGCTACACCGGTCCCATGGGTGACCCCGGCGATCGTGGACCGACCGACGCGCCGGACGTCGCCGTGTACCCGTGCCCGAACTGCCGTGGCCCCGTCGTGCCGGGCTCGGCGGCGTGCGAGCGCTGTGGCGTGGTGCTGGTCGGACCGCTGGCCGAGGAGCTCGGCGAGGTCGACGCCGCCCTGGTGCGGCTCGGGCAGCGCCGCCGGGAGTTGCTGGCTGCGCTGCGGGCCGCTCGCCCCGGTGGCCCCGACTGGTCCGGCCCCGGTGCGACGGCCGGCCCCGGCGGGCTCCCGGCCGGCCCGAGCGGGCTCCCTGCCCACCCGACGATCCACCTCCCTGCCCAACGGCCGGTGCTCGGCGGCCAGCAGCTGTTGCTGGCCCTGGGCGTGCTGCTGGTGCTGACCGCCAGCGTCGTGTTCCTGGCGGTGAACTGGTCGGTGTTGGGCGCCCTCGGACAGCTCGGCGTCGCCCTCACCGCGGCGGGGTCGTGCGCCTGGTTGAGCTGGTGGGCGCTGCGCCGTTCGCTGCGCTCGTCGGCCGAGGCGTTCGCCGGTCTGGCGGTGCTGCTGCTGGCGGCCACTGCGGTGGGCGCCCAGCTGCTCGACCTGCTGCCCTCGGTCGACGACGCCGCCTTCGGAGCCGCGGCGGCGGGGGTCATCGCCCTGGTCTGCGTCGGGCTGGCCGAGCTGATCGCACTGCGCGCCTACCGCATCGCCGCACCGGTGGCCGCGCAGTTCGTGCTCCCGTGGGTGGCGGTGGCCGCCGACGCGCCGCCGCCGTTGGTGCTGGCCGCCATCGCCGCGGGTGGGCTGGCCGCCGTGGGGTTGGCGGGCCGGTGGGAACCGACCACCGCGTCGGTGCTGGGCGTCGTCACCTGGGTCATCGCCGTACCGCTCGGTCTGGTGGGGATCTGGGCCGGTGACCATCCGGTTCGGTACGCGGCGGTGGTGGCGGGGGCGTGCGCCGGTTCGTGGCTGGTGCGCGACCACCCGCTGCGGGTGCTGTCGTCGGGGGCGGCCTCGGTGGCGGTGGCGTCGGTGCTGTACCGCTCGGTCGGCCCGGTGAGCGCCGCGCTGGTGGCGGGGGCGACGGTGGCCCCGGCGCTGGTGCTGCGCTCGCGGGCCGCGCTCCAGCTGCAGGTGGCGGCGATCGCGGCGGCGGCGGTGACCACGTTGGCCGCGCTGGCGTCGTCGGACCCGGGGGTGTTCGCCGCCGGAGCGGGGCTGCTGTGGGTGATCGCGGTGCGCAACCTGCTCGTCGCCCCGGTGGCGCTCGGGCCGGCCACGCTGCTGTTCGCCACCGGGCTGGTGGTGGCGGCGGACGCCGGGCTGCGGGTCGGGCTGGTGGCCACGTCCTGGGCGTTGGCAGCGGTGGCGGTGGCGGTGACCGAGCTGCCCGGCCGCGTGCCGCCCGCGCCGCGCACCCGGGTACTGGTGGGGGTGGCGGGGGCCTACGCCGCGGTCTGCGTGGTCGGGGCGTTGGGCCTCGCCGACGCCTCGACGGTGGCGATCGATGCCGACCTGGTCGGTTTGCAGCGCGCCGCGGCCGCGGGCCTGGTCGCCGCCGCGGTGGGGGTGGTGTGGGTGGCGTGGCGGGTGCGGCTGCCGCTGCTGTCGGCGGTGGCGGCCGGCGCGGCGAGCGCAGCGTGGTGGTTCGCGGTGGCGTCGACGTCGTTGGCGGCGGTCGAGTGGTACTCGCTGCCCGCCGCCGCGCTGTTCGCCGGGGCAGGGTTCGGCTGGTTGCGGCGGTGGAACAGCTTCGTGGCGTTGGGGCCGGCAGCGGTGCTGGCCCTCGCCCCGACCGCGTTCGTGGCCGTCGTCGACGAGGACCTGGTGCGGCTGGCGTTGGCTCTGGTCGCGGCCGGGGCGGTGGCGGTCGTGGCGGTGTGGTGGCGTCGGGCGGCGCCGTTCTACGCGGCGATGGCCGCGCTCGCCTGGCTGATGGTGGGTCAGTTGAACAACTGGTCGGCGTACGTGCCGCGCTGGGCGGTGCTGGCGGCGGTGGGCGCCGCGCTGCTGGCGGCGGGGGTGGGCTTCGAGCTCAGCCGGCGCTTCGCCCGGTCGACGCTGACGTTCCTGCGCTCGTTGCACTGACCGCCGGCGGGCTCAGGAGTCCTCGGCCCGGGCGCGGGCCCGGCGGCGCTTGCCCTCGTGCATGGCGGCCACCCGGGGCACGGGGATGGTGCGGCCCTGTTCGATCAGCTCGTCGGGGATGGCCTGCGCAGCCGGCATGTGCGCCGCCCACGGATCGCTGTCGCCGAGGCGGTCGAGGGCGGTGAACACGGTGAACGCGGCGGGGTCGAGCCGGTCGTCGAGCTCGTCCCACCCCAGAGGGAACGACACCGGCAGACCCGGCCGGGCCCGGGGGCTGTAGGTGGCCACGACGGTGGCGCCGCCGACCCGGGTCGGATCGACGAACACCTTGTCGCCGCGGTCCTCCTTGAGGAAGGCGGTGGTGGCCAGCTGCGGGGTGGCGGCGGCGACCCGGGCGGCGAGCGCCCGCAGGGCACCGGCGGCGTCATCGATCGGGGCGGTCGCGTCGATCGGGACGAACAGGTGCAGGCCCTTTGCCCCGCTGGACTTCACCGCGGCGTCGAGCCCGGCGTCAAGCAGGACCTGGCGGGCCACCTTGGCCACCTCGACCACGACCGCGAAGGGATGGCCTTCGGGAGGGTCGAGATCGAGCACGAGGTGGGTCATGCGGTCCGGGTGGTCGGCTCGCACCAGGCCCGGGTGGTACTCGACGGCGCGCTGGTTGGCGAACCACAGCAGTGAACGCCGGTCGTTGCACAAGGCGTAGGCGACGTTGCGTTGGGAGGTCTCGGCCCACAGCGAGATGCGCGCCAGCCACTCGGGAGCGGACTTCGGCACGTTCTTCTGCATGAACGGCGCCTGGCCGGGACGAGCCCGGATGACCGACAGCGGGCGGTCGGCCAGCACGGGAACGAGCCGGTCGGCCACGCCGTCGAGGTAGTCGACGAGGTCGCGCTTGGTGGCGCCCGCCCCGTCGAACAGGGGCTGGTCGAGGTTGGTCAGCGTCACCCCGGCGCGGACGTCGCCGGCGGCGTCATCGTTGGTCACGCCGGTCCACGTTAGAAGGACGTGACGCGCCGTCCTGGCGGCAGTACCGCTCAGGGCGGGGTGACGAGCAATACCCGCACGTCCGTGCGATGATGTGCCCCTCGTCAAGGGGAGTGACACACGTCACGGACGAGCGAAAAAGGGGGAATGTCGATGCAATCGAGAGTTCGAACCGGCTTTGCCGCGCTCGCAGGGCTGAGCCTGCTGGCCGCGGCCTGTGGGGGTGACGACGGGGGGAGCAGCGGGGAGGCGCAGACCGCGACCTCCGTCGACCGGGGGATCAAGGATGCCCTGCAGACCACGACGACCGCGGACGCCGACACCTCCACGACGGTGGTGAGCGAGCCGACGTCGATGGAGGAATGGGAGAAGCTCTGGGAGAGCGAGCGCAACGCCATCGTCGAGCGCATAAAGGAGAACAACTGGGGGCTGTCCGCCGACGGCAAGACCCTCACCGGGCCGGAGGGGTGGACGGTCGATCTGACCAAGTGCACGACCGGTTGGTCCAACACCCAGGGCATCGAGAACGGGACGATCAAGATCAGCCAGGCGCTGGCGCTGTCGGGCACCTACGCCGACTACGGCAACCTCGGCCGCTCCATCGAGGTGATGTTCGATTACTACAACGACAAGGGCTTGTTCAAAGACGCCGACGGCAAGGACCTGAAGGTCGCCTACACCATGGCTGACGACGGGTACGACCCGGCGCGCACCATCCCGCTGGTGGACGAGTTCCTCGATTCGGTCAAGCCGTTCATGCTGTGGACGTTGGGGTCGCCGGCGACGTTGAAGACCTACGAGAAGGTCAACCAGTACTGCATGCCGCAGCTCAGCTCGATGACGGCGCACGACGCGTGGGGTGACCCGGTCAACCACCCGTGGACGACCGGGGCTCCCCGGCCGACCTACAGCACCGAGGCGACGCTGTGGGGGACCTTCATCGAGCAGCGCCTCGACGAGTTCCCGACCGACCGCAAGATCAAGGTGGCGGCGCTGATCCAGAACAATGACTTCGGCAAGCTGTACGAGGCGGCGTTCACCCAGTTCCTGGCCGGGTCGGACATCTTGCGCGACCGGGTGGAGTTCATCTCCGAGCGGATCGAGGCGCAGGCGCCGACGGTGCTCGACCCGATGACGACGCTGGCCGCATCGGAGCCGGATGTGTGGATCTCCATGCTGGCCGGGGTGCAGTGCACCCAGATCGTGGTGGAAGCGGCGAACAACGGCATGAAGGAAGCGGTGAAGTACAAGTTCATGCCGCAGACCTGCCCCGGTGCCGGCGCGATCGGCAAGGAGAAGCTCGGGGGGGACGGTGCCGCCGGTGACGGGTGGTGGATCATGAACCCCGGGGTGAAGGACCTGAAGGACACCGAGCTGCAGGACGATCCGTACATCCTGTGGCTGCGCGAGGAGCTGGAGAAGGCCGGGATCGACCCGGATTCCTCCACCCAGCTGGGTGACGGCATCAACTACGGGTTCCCGGTGCTGC
>JADLEF010000387.1 GCA_020846295.1 Acidimicrobiales bacterium | reverse complement strand
TGCCCGACGGACTGGGCGCCGCGGCGCTCGAGCGGTACGCGGCGTTCGGCTCGTCGACGGGGGTGGGCGCCGCGATGCGCATCCACGGCGACTACCACCTCGGTCAGGTGCTGCACCACCGGGGGCCCTGGTACGTGCTCGACTTCGAGGGTGAGCCGGCCCGGCCGTTGACCGAACGGGTGGCGCCGTCGTCGCCGCTGCGCGACGTGGCCGGGATGCTCCGTTCCTTCGGGTACGCCGCGGTGGTGGGCGGCCTGCCGCCGATCTGGGAGCGGGAGGCCCGCCAGCGGTTCCTGCGGGGGTACTTCGCCGCGCCGGAGCTGGCGCCGCTGCTGCCCGCGGAGCCGACCCCCGTGCTCGCCGCCTTCGAGCTGGACAAGGCGGTCTACGAGGTGGGCTATGAGCGAGCCAGCCGGCCGAGCTGGGAACCCGTGCCCCTGTCCGCCGTACGCCGTTTGCTCGCCTGACCGGGTCGGTCCCGTCGTTCGAACCGCGAGTGCGGGGTCACCACGCTCTGTGATCCCGGTCACCTGACCCCCTTGGGTCGGCCCGGCTCACTAGCGTTGATGCGCGATGGCACTCGCACGATCGACGGTCGATCCGGACGAACTCGAGGCGGTCCTCGCCGGTCGGCATGCCGATCCGCACCGCGTGCTGGGCCTGCACCGGGCCGGTTCCGGGTGGGTGATCCGGGCCCGCCACCCGCTCGCCGAGCGCGCCTCCGTCGTCGTCGGTGGCGCCATCCTGCCGATGACGCCGACCCATCCCGACGGCCTGTTCGAGCTGGAGATCGGCGAGCCCCCCACCTCGGGATACCGCCTGGAATGGCGTTTCCGCGGCGGTGACCGTCAGAGCGTCGGTGATCCGTACCGCTTCGCGCCCACGCTGGGCGAGCTCGACCGGCACCTCATCGGGGAGGGTACCCACCAGCGGCTGTGGGATGTGCTCGGCGCCCGTGCGATCGAGCACGAGGGGGTGCCCGGCGTGGCCTTCGCGGTGTGGGCCCCCAACGCCCGCAGCGTCCGCGTCGTCGGGGATTGGAACGGGTGGGACGGTCGTGTCCACCCGATGCGCAACCTCGGCGGCATCTGGGAGCTGTTCGTGCCGCTGGTGCAGGCCGGCGCCCGCTACAAGTTCGAGGTGGTCGGCGCCGACGGGCGGCTCGTCCTGAAGGCCGACCCGATGGCCCGTCAGAGCGAGGTGCCACCGTCGAGCGCCTCGGTCGTGGCCGCGCCGAACACCTTCGCCTGGACCGACGGCGCGTGGATCCGGGCCCGTGCCACCGAGCCGCTCGACGGGAGGCTGTCGATCTACGAGGTCCACCTGGCGTCCTGGCGTCGCAACCCGCTCGAGGACAACCGCAGCCTGACCTACCGGGAGTTGGCCGACGAGCTGGTCGACTACGTGGCCGAGCTGGGCTTCACCCACGTGGAGCTGCTCCCCGTCGCCGAGCATCCCTTCGGTGGCTCGTGGGGCTACCAGGTGTCGGGCTACTACGCGCCCACCTCCCGCTTCGGCACCCCGGACGACTTCCGCTACCTCGTCGATGCGCTGCACGATCGAGGCATCGGCGTGATCGTGGACTGGGTGCCCGCCCACTTCCCGCGCGACGACTTCGCCCTCGCCCGCTTCGACGGCACCGCCCTCTACGAGCACGCCGATCCACGTCAGGGCGCCCACCCGGACTGGGGCACGCTGGTGTTCAACTTCGGTCGCAACGAGGTGCGGAACTTCCTCATCGCCAACGCCCTGTACTGGGTGGAGGAGTTCCACATCGACGGTCTGCGGGTCGACGCCGTCGCCTCGATGCTCTACCTCGACTACTCCCGCGGGCCGGGTGAGTGGGTGCCCAACCGCTTCGGGGGTCGGGAGAACCTCGAGGCGATCGACTTCCTGCGGGACATGAACCGCACCGTGCTCGGCGCCCACCCCGGCGTGCTGACCATCGCCGAGGAGTCCACCGCGTGGGGCGGTGTCTCCCGCCCACCCGAGACGGGCGGCCTCGGGTTCACCCACAAGTGGAACATGGGGTGGATGCACGACACCCTCGAATACTTCACGAAGGACCCGCTCTACCGCAGCTACGAACACGACAAGCTGACCTTCGGGTTCATCTACGTGTGGCACGAGAACTTCATCTCGCCGCTCAGCCACGACGAGGTCGTGCACGGCAAGGGCGCGCTGCTGTCCAAGATGCCGGGCGACGACTGGCAGCGCTTCGCCAACCTGCGTTCCCTGTACGGCTGGATGTGGGCCCATCCCGGCAAGCAGCTGCTGTTCATGGGTGCGGAGCTGGCGCAGCTCCAGGAGTGGAGCGAGAGCCGCAGCCTCGACTGGCACCTGCTCGAGCGGCCCGCCCACAAGGGCGTCCAGACCCTCGTCGCCGCGCTCAACGCGCTGCAGGCCGAGCGGCCGGCGCTCTACCAACGGGACTTCAGCCCCGAGGGCTTCCGTTGGCTCGACGCCTCCGACCGGGCCGCGTCGATCCTCGCCTTCAACCGCATCGGCGACGACGACACGGTGGTCTGCGTGGCGAACCTGACGCCGGTCCCGCGGGAGGGCTACCGCATCGGCCTACCCGACGCCGGCGACTGGCGGGAGCTGCTCTGCACCGACGACGTGCGCTTCGGTGGCAGCGGCACGACCAACCCGGTGGTGCTGGCCGAGGAGACGCCCTGGCAGGGCCAGCCGTGCTCGGCGATGATCACCCTGCCGCCGCTCGGGGTCTGCTTCATAGGCAAAGCCCGCTCGGCTGGCTAGCGTCGTTGGGGAAATGACCGTTCCCCAAGTTCGCTGTTATCGCCACGCAGATCGCGAGGCCGGCGTGGCCTGCCAACGCTGCGAGCGACCGATCTGCCCGGATTGCATGATCCAGGCGTCGGTCGGCTTCCAGTGCCCCAACTGCACCGGGGCGTCGCGCCAGCGCGTCATCCAACCGGCGCAGCGCTGGTCGAAGGGCGCCGAGCTCGGCCAACCCGTCGCCACCATCGCGTTGATCGCCGTCAACGTGCTCGTGTACCTGCTCGAGGTGGCACGGCCGGCCGGCTTCGACGCCGAGCTGGTCGGCCGCTACGGCACCATCGGGGTGGCCGAGGGCCAGTGGTGGCGGATGATCACCGGCGGGTTCCTGCACGCCGGCACGCTGCACCTCGCCTTCAACATGTTCGCCCTGTGGTCGGTCGGCGTGACCATGGAGAAGGTGCTCGGCTCGGTTCGCTTCGTGGCCGCCTACCTCGCCTGTCTGCTGGCGGGGTCGTTCGGCGCGCTGGTGGTGTCGCCCAACGCGTTCACGGTCGGTGCCTCGGGCGCGGTGTTCGGCCTGTTCGGCCTGCTGCTGGCGTTCCAGCTGAGCCGGGGCATCCCGCTCGGCCAGACCCGCCTCGGCATGGTGCTGGCCATCAACCTGCTGTTCACCTTCGCGGTGCCCGGCATCTCGATCGGCGGGCACCTCGGCGGCCTCATCGGTGGCATCGCCGTCGGCTTCGGCCTGTTCGGGCTGCCGAAGGCGCACCGCAGCCCGCCCGTCGCCGCCGGGTGGGCCGTGCTCGGCGCGGTCGTGGCGGTGTCGGTGGCCGGCGGGTTCGCCGCGGCCGCGGCAGCGCCCGCCTTCTGATGGCCGACGGGCCCGGGCCCGACCCGGTGCTGGCGTCGCTGGCCGGCGAGCTCGTCGCCATCGGGCGACGGGTGCGTGACGCGGTCCGGGCCGAGCTGGCCGCCGCGGCCGCCGGTCCGGTCCGCCCCGACGGCCTCGCCGCAGTGGTGCGCGCCGAGGGCGGGGATCACATCTTCGGGGTGGACAGCGTGGCGGATCGCATCATCGTCGATGCGATCGGGCCGTCCGGCCCGCTCGGCGCCCGCTGGCCGGGCACCTGGGTGATGGAGGGGTTCGACGACCCGCTCCCGGTCGGGAACGGGACGGGGCCGTGGCGGTACCTGTGCGATCCGCTCGACGGCACCCGGCCGCTGCTCGTCGACAAGCGTTCCGCCTGGGTGCTCGTCGGCGCCGGACGCGGGGCGACCACGCTCGAACAGCTCGAGCTGTCGGTGGTCGTCGAGGTGCCGACCCGCCGCGCCGCCTACGGCCTGATGGCGTGGGCCGATCGTGACGGGCACCTCGTCGCCGTCGACGAGGACCTACGGGACGGTACGGTGCAGCCGGTCGTGTTGTCGCCGCGCCGCGGTGACGAACTGGAGCACAGCTTCGTCACGGTGGTGCGCTTCGCGCCGGGCCACGGCGCCGCGATCGGCCGATGGGCCGACGAGCACCTCGCCGGACTGACCACCTTCGACGACCTGGTGCCATGCAGCGCCGGGCAGCTGATGGGCCTCGCCTCCGGCGCGGACGCCGCGGTGTTCGACCCGCGGCCGGTCCTCGCGCCGGGCACCATGGCCGCCCACCCCTACGACCTGGCCGGGCTGTGGGTGGCCCGCGCCGCCGGCGCGGTGGTCGAGGCGCTGCCCGCCGGGCCGCTCGACGTTCCCCTCGCCGTCGACCATCCCGGGGCGTGGGCCGGCTACGCCAACGAAGCCGTGGCGCAGCGCCTGCGGGTGCACCGCCTGCCGCAGTGGGCGCAGCGGGCGCCGTCCTCAGGCCGCTCGCCCGACTGACCCTGGTCGGTCACGCCCGCTCGAGGGCGCTGCGCAGCCGGGCGGCGGCGTCGAGCAGCGTCTGCGGCTTCTTGGCGTAGGCGAAGCGCACCAGGTTGGCGCCCCGCAGCCCGTCGGTGTAGAAGACCCGACCGGGCACGCAGGCCACGCCCACCTCGGTGGTGAGCCAGCGGGCGAAGGCGAGGTCGTCGAGATCGTCGCGGATGGCGCGGTAGTCCGCCATCACGTAGTAGGCGCCCTCCGGCCACTGGTTGGCCATCCCGATGTCGTCCAGCGCAGTGCAGAACAAGGCACGCCGCTCGTGGTACTCCGCCCGCATCTGCTCGAAGTAGGCCGGGGGCAGGGCCAGCGCGGCGGCCCCGGCGGCCTGCAGCGGGGTCGGGGCGCAGATGGTGAGGAAGTCGTGCGCGCTGCGCACCGGTATCGCCAGCGCGTCGGGCGAGATGGCGTAGCCGAGGCGCCAACCGGTCATGGCGAAGGTCTTGCCCAACCCGCCGATGGTGATGGTGCGCTCCCGCAGCGCCTCCACCGCGCCCGGGGCGCGGTGGAGGCGCCCGTCGTAGAGGATCTCGTCGTAGATCTCGTCGGTGACGACGACGAGGTCGTGGCGCACGGCGAGCTCGGTCAGCGCATCGAGCTCCTCGGCGTCGAACACCCTGCCGGTCGGGTTGTGCGGGGTGTTGACCAGGATGGCGCGGGTGCGCGGCGTGACCGCCGCCTCCAGGGCCGCGCCGTCGACCCGGAAGGCGGGCGCCTCGAGCACGACCGGCACGATCGACGCGCCGACCATGGCCGCGGCCGGGCCGTACGTCTCGTGGGCCGGTTCGAGCACGATGACCTCGTCACCGGGATCGAGGATGGCGAAGAAGGCGCAGGCGATGGCCTCGGTCACCCCGCAGGTCACCACGACGTGGCGGTCGGGATCGATGTCGCGGCCGAGCATGGCGGTGTACCGCTCGGCCAGGCGCTCGCGCAGCAGCGGCAGACCCCACGACATCGAGTACTGGTTCAAGCCGTCCCGGATGGCCGCCGCGGCGGCCTCCATCACCTCGGCGGGCGGGTCGTAGTCCGGGAAGCCCTGGGAGAGGTTGATGGCGCCACAGCCGAGCGCCACCCGGGTCATCTCACGGATGACCGATTCCTTCAGGTGGCTGGTGCGCGCGGCGATGTGCATAGCGGCCGGTCAACCTACCGGAGGGAACCCGGTGCGGTCGTCGCCCGGAGTGTCAGCCGCCGCCGGGGTCCGACCTGGGCACGGTTCACTCGGCGATCTCGCGCAGCTGTTGCGTCGCCCGCTCGGGCGGCACCACGTTGATGCGCACGCCGGTGCCCTGCTCGAAGCCGGCCGCGGTCGCCGTCTTCGGCAGCACGTGCACGTGCCAGCAGAACTCCGCCTCCCGGCGGTGCGGCGCGGTGTGGAAGACGAGGTTGTAGGCGATGTCGCCGAGCAACGCCCGCAGCCGGCTCAGCACGTCGCGCAGCACCCGACCGGTGGCGGCGAGGTCCCCCGGCGCGGCCCGGTCGAGGTGGGAGACCGCCCGGCGCGGGATGATCAGCAGTTCGTAGGGCGATCCGCTCCAGTACGGGCTGATGACCACGATGCGACCGTCGTCCACGACGATGCGCTCGCCGAGGCGCAACTCCTCCTCCAGCACCGTCTGCAGCAGGCCTGGACCGCCTTGCACCGGGGCGTGGGCGGCGAAGTTGCTCAGCTCGTCCTCGAGCTCGCCGGGTACGAACGGGATGCCGAGCAACTGGCCGTGGGGGTGCTCGATCGATGCGCCCGCCTCGCGGCCGTGGTTGACGATGACCTGGGTGTACTCCACGCCGCTCTGACTGGCGTGGTCCTCGAGCCGGTCACGGATGGCGGCCATCACCAGACCGGCCTGGGCGTCGGAGAGGTCGGCCCAGCTCATGCGGTGGTGCGGGCTGAGCACGAGCACCTCGTGGATCCCGGTGGCGGGCGCGTGGCGGTGCAGCGGGCCGACCTCGACCGGACGCAGCGGCCCCGAGCCGGCGAACGCGGGATAGAGGTTCGGCACCACCCGCACCTGCCAGCTGCCCTTGGGGCCGTAGCTCTCCAGCGCGGGTGGGGTGGCCTCCTCGTTGCCGGGACAGAACGGACACGGGCGCAGCGGCTCCGCCTCCACCGGCAGCTGTCGGGGTAGGAAGTCCGATGGGCGGGAGGCCCGCTCGCCGGCGACGGTCACCCATCGGGCTGACAACGGGTTGAACCGCAGCTCGGTCAACGCCTGGCCTCGTCGGTCACCGCTCGCCCCCTGTCGCTGTCGCCGTCGCCCGGCTCCTGCAGGAGAGGCTAACCACTCGTTCCGAGCCGATACACCGACACGTGGGTGACCGCGTCGCCGCCGAACGGCGTGCCGGCCCAGTCCGCCCAGCGGTGCTCGAGGGCGAACCCGGCGGCGTCCGCCATGGCGTCGAGCTCGGCGAGGGTGGCGTAGCGCAGGAACCACGGCCGCAGCCGGATGCCCGCTTCGGTGATCTCCACGTGCTGGCCGGTGACCGTCTGGTCGGCGGGGTTCTGCCGCGACACCCGCAGCACGACCCGGTCCACCCCGATGGAGTGCAGGTCCACCGCGTCCTTGACCCGCGACGGCGGATCGCCCGGCACGACGCACTCCAGGGCGAAGCGGCCCTCGGCTGCGAGGTGGCGGGCCACCGAGGCGAAGCAACCGGCCTGCGCCTCGGCCGACGGGAGGTTGAACAGGCTGTTGAAGGCGAGGAAGGCGAGGCCGAACGCCGGGGCGCCGGGGAGGTCGAACGCGCTCATGTCGGCCCGGTGCACGACGACGCTGGCGGTGGGGTCCTTCTCGACCAGCCGTTGCAGCATGGCGTCGCTGCTGTCGAGTCCGTGCACCACGACCCCGCGGCCGGCGAGCGGCAGGCACAGCCGGCCGGTGCCGCAACCGAGCTCGAGCACCGGCCGGCCCTCGGCCAGCCGGGCGGTGGCCGCCACCGTGTCCTCCAGGCCGGGCAGATCGCCGTACCAGCGGTCGTAGGTGTCGGCGAAGGACTCGCCGTAGGTGCTGGCGTCGAAGCCGTCCATCGTCCTGTCACGCTAACCGGCGCCCGCCCGGGTGACCGCTTCCGCGTCGGCACGCCGAACGGCACCCGTTTGCGCACCGTTCGTGCTTGAATGGACGCGGTTTCACACCGTCCGATGGGCCGAACCGCGAACCGAACCGCGAACCGGAACGCTCCCGGCGTCGTCGAACCGTTCGCCGCGTTGTCGACGGTGCGTCCACCATCGAACCCCAGGAGCAAGACCGCCCGCATGACCGTGCCTCCGTCCCGCTCGGGGTCGTTGCCGCCGCCCCGGGCTGCCCTGCTGCAGCGGCGCGGCCCGATCGACCTCGTCGACGACGGGTTCGCCGCCCTGCGGGCGCATCCCGGGCTGCTGCTCGGCACCGGCGCGCTGTTCCTGGTGCCGCTGACGGTGCTGGTGGCGTTGGTCGGCGAGGGCGATCCGACACCGGGGCTGCTCACGGACGGGTCGTGGGTGGCGGGGCTGCTGTCCGTGCTGGGGTACTCGCTGGCCCCGGCGTTGATGGGCCTGCCGCTGGCCCGGGCGGTCGCCCTCCAGGCGGCGGGCGAGCCGATCACGTGGCGGGCCGCCTACGCCCTGCCGCGCCGGCGATGGGTGACGGTGATCGGGACGTGGAGCGCGCTGGTCCCGTTGAAGGCGCTCGCGGTGCTGTTCGGCGGCCTGCCGCTGGTGGCGGTCACCGTGCTGATGGTGCCGCTGTCGGCCGTGATCGCCCTCGAGGGCGCCACCTTCGGGCCCGCGTTGCGCCGGGCCGGACGGCTCGGGCGGCGGGCGTTCGGGCGCGGGCTGGCCGTCGTGCTGCTGCAGCACCTGGTGGGCTGGGTCCTGGCCATCAGCCTCGGGTGGCTCCCCGCCGTCGCCGTCGCCGCCGCCCCGCAGGGTTGGCAGCGGCCGTTGGCCAACCTGGGTCAGCTCGCCGCCGGCCTGCTGGTCTGCCCGCCCGCGGCGTGGACGGCGGCCGCCTTCTACCTCGATGAGCGGATCCGCCGCGACGGCGTCGACCTGTTCGCCGCGATCGACGAGTGGGACCAGGCTCCCGTGCGACGCAACCGTCGGATGGCAGCGGGCCCGGAGCCGGTCCCCGTGGCTGCGCCGCGGTCGTGAGGGGGGCCTGGGTGGAGGAGCTGCAGGACCCGCAGGTCGACCCCGAGACCGCCCGGCGCGCGGCTCGGGAGATCCTGGCCCGGCCGGAGTACCAGCCGCGGGCGGACTCGCTGTTGCGGCGGTTCCTGCGCTGGCTCGGGGACCTGTTCCAGCGGGCCGACCCCTCGCCGGTCGGTGCGCCGGCCGGTTCTCCCGGTCGCATGTCGCCGGTCGCCGTGGTGGTGCTGGTGGTCCTGCTCGCCCTCGTCGCCTACCTGCTGTACCGGTTGGTACGGGCGGTGTGGCGCGATGGCCTGCCCCGACGCAGGCGGCGCGTCGACGACGACGAGGTCGAGGTGGTGGCCGACGCCCGCCCCGACGGCGCGACCGGGGCTGATGAGGCCGATCGCCTGGAAGCCGAGGGCCGCCGGCGCGAGGCGGTGTTGGTCCGCTACCGGGCCACGGTGGCCCGCCTGACCGGAGCCGGCTGGCTGGCGCCCACCGCGGGCAGCTCGACCGGGGAGCTCCGCGGGGAGCTGCGCGGCACGCTGGCCGACGCCGCGCCGCCCTTCGACGGGTTGAGCGACGCGTTCGAGGACGTGCACTACGGCGGGCGCGATCCCGACGCCGAGCTCGTCGCCGACGCCCGGGCGCACGCCGACGCGGTGCTCGGGGTGGCGGCGCGCCTGGAAGCACGAGGCGTCCGGCCGTTGCGGGCCGATCCGGCGGGCTCGTCCACCGACGCGCTCGATCTGCTCGACGACGAGGTCGGGGCAGCGGTCGGCCCGCGCACCGCGGATGTCGTCGAGGTCCGCCCCGACGTCGAGGTCCGCCCCGACGTCGACGTGGTCGAGGTGCGCTCCGGCGCGGACCGGGCGGTCGAGGACGACGAGGGGCGGCGACGGTGAGGGCGGCCCGGGGCTGGCTGGTGGCGTCGGTCGCGGCCGTTGTCGTGGTGGTGCTGATCGCGGTGGCCTCCGCCGGCGAACGCAACGAGGGGCCCCCGCTCGACCCGACGTCGACCGCGCCGGACGGCACGAAGGCCCTGATCGAGCTGCTCGGCACCTTCGGCCCACCCGTTGACATACGAGAAGGTATGGAGGCCGGATCGTTCGGACGGGGCGACGTCCTGCTCGTGCTGGAGAACGGGCTCGACGAAGCGGACTACGACCGCGCCGAGGACGCCGCCCGCCGCGGCGCCCGGGTGGTCCTCGCCGCCGGGGACGGGCCGGCGGGGCCCGCCATCACCGTCGATCCCGAGTCCGTGTCGGACGCGGGCCGCTGCACCATCGCCTGGGAGGGCGTCGAGGCGGTGCAGGGGTTCGACGCCGCCTTCCTGGCGGACGCTTCGGGCCCGGCCGTGGACGGCGTCTGCTTCGCCGACGCCGACACCGCTTCGGTGCTGCGCCGCCAGGTCGGCCTCGGCGAGCTCTACACGGTGGGGGGCCCGGCGCCGTTCACCAACCGCTACCTCGCCCGTCACGACAACGCGGTGCTCGCCACCGCGCTGCTCGTCGACGGTGCCACCGTGCACCTGGTGCGGCCCAGACCGTTCGGTACCGGCGACCGGTCGCTGCTCGACCTGCTGCCGGATGGCTTCTACCGACTCATGGTGCAGCTGGGCGTGGCGCTGGCGCTGTTCGTGTGGGCCAGCGCGGTGCGCCTCGGTCGGCCCGTGCGCGAGCCGCTGCTGCTGGAGCTGCCGTCGACGTCGTTCACCGATTCGGTGGCCCAGCTCTACCAGCGCGGCGGTCGGCGGGCGGTGGCGGCCGGGTGGCTGCGCCGTCGGGCGCGGCGCGAGCTGCTGCACCGCTACCAGCTGCCGCCCGACACCGGCGTCGAGCAGCTCGCCGCCGTGCTCGCCGCCGCCGCCGGCCAACCCGAACATGCCGATCGGTATGCCGCGGTGCTGCGCGACCAAGAACCCGGCTCGTCCGAGGAGCTCCTCGACGTCGCCGCCTCCATCGACCGGCTACGCCGAGAGGTCACCCATGGATCATCCTGAACCACCGCCGCCCAACCCTGCGCCGCCCAGCCCTGCGCCGCCGGCCGGGGCGCCGCTCCCGCCGCCGCCCGCGGCGGCCGAGTTCGCCGCCCTACGAGCAGAGATCGGCACGGTCGTCGTCGACGAACTGAACCGGTGCACGCCACGCACGCAGGCGGCCCTGCTCGAGGCGATGGAGGAACGTCAGGTCAGCGTCGACGGGGTCACCCGGGCGCTGCCGCTGCCGTTCTTCGTCGTCGCGACGCAGAACCCCCACGACCACGCCGGGACCTTCCCTCTCGTCGAGGGCCAGCGCGACCGGTTCGCGCTCGTGACGACGATGGGCTATCCCGACCGGGCGTCGGAGAAGGGCCTCCTGTTGGGCCGCGGAGGCGGGCCGAGCCTCCGTGATCTCGCCGCCGTGACGAACGCGGATGCCGTGTCGGCCGCCATCGCTGCCACGGCCACGCTGCGGGTGGCGGCCACCGTGGCCGACTACGTGCTCGACATCGCCTCCGCCACGCGGGCCCACCCCGACGTCGCGCTCGGGGCGAGCACGCGTGCGTCCCTCTGGCTCGTGCGAACGGCGCGCGCACACGCGGTCCTGTGCGGACGTGACTACGTGTCACCCGCGGACGTCCAGGCCGTGGCCGCTCCCGTCCTGGCACACCGGCCCCTGCTGGGCGGGGGCGCCGACACGAGGGCGGCGACCGCGCTCGTGACACGCATCCTCGAGCAGTTGCCGGTCCCGGCGGAGTGAACGGCGGGCCCGAGGGCGACAGGGCGCGCCGGGGCCGGGGCCGGCCCGGAGCGCCGACGGGTATCGCGTGGGGCTTCGCCGGGATCTGCGCGTGCCTCCTCTTCGTCCTCGGCAACACCGGTTCGGGCTGGCTCGTGATAGTGCTGACGCTCACAGGCGGCCTCCTCATGGCAGGTTTCGTCCTCCCCTGG
>JADLEF010000386.1 GCA_020846295.1 Acidimicrobiales bacterium | reverse complement strand
CGGGCTGGCCGGCCTACGGCCCACCGCTGCGGAGCGGCGCTCGAAACAACGTAAAGTGAGTATGTGACCGCCTGGAGTGGGTGACCGGCTGATCGGGTCATCACCCCAAGGAGTGATCCGAGCGCCCCTCGCACCGGAACGTGCACCAGCGCAGCACCATCGCCCCAGCGCTGGCGGGGTCGCTGCCTACGGTGCCGGTGGCGTCCCCCACCGTGCCGGGCGCCGGAAAGGTCCAAAAACAGCATGCGTACCTGGCATCGCAACGCAGTCGAGGGCATCGAGGTCGTCGTGGCCGAGATCGAGCGGGTCGAGCGCGAACTGGTCCCGCTGCTGCTCGCGCTCGTGGAGGCGCTGGGCCGATCAGGTCGCTCCTGCGCCGCCGACTGCGCAGCGTCGGCCGAACCGGCGGGATTGGCCGAACTGGCCGACGGCGTGCACCGCCTGCGCCGTGCGCTGGGCGCCGCCGAGCGGGCCGTCGCGCTGGTGCAGGACGCACTCCGCGCCCGGGGGCTGTGCGTCGATGGCTGAGCTCAGGTGCCGCAGAACGTGCGGTAGGGCGTCGGGCTGTCCGGGGCGGGCTCGGTGTAGCGCTCCCGACCGGGTTGGTGCTCGAAGGGCCGCCGCAGCACCGACAGCAAGGTCTCCAGTGGGCCCAGGTCGCCATCGGTGGCGGCGGCCAGGGTCTCCTCGACCAGGTGGTTCCGCGGGATGTGGATCGGGTTGACGCGATCCATGGCGTCCGCCACCGACGCCGCCGAGCCGCCGGCCCCGCCGGCGTCCTCGGCTCGGCGGGCCGACCAACGGCCGATCCAGGCGTCGACCTCGGGGCCCGAACCGACCACGGCGGTGAACGCGTCCGGCCGGCCCTCGCGCACGACCGTCGACAGCGAGCGGAACGCCCGGGTGTGATCGGCCCGCTGCGCGTGGAGCAGGGCGAGCAGGTCGTCGAAGAGCGCCGGATCCTCGGGGTCGTCGCGGTGCAGGCCCAGCTTCGGGCGCAGGCGCGCCCGCCACTCGGTCCGGAACCGATCGGGGTAGCGATCGAGCACCTCGGTGGCTTTGCCGATGGCGGCGTCCACCTCCTCGTCGAACAGTCCCAGCATGGTCTCCGCCAGGCGGGTCAGGTTCCACTGGGCGATGCCGGGCTGGTTGCCGTAGGCGTAGCGGCCGCCGTGGTCGATGGAGCTGAACACCGTCTGCGGATCGAAGCGGTCCATGAACGCGCAGGGGCCGTAGTCGATGGTCTCGCCCGAGATGGTCATGTTGTCGGTGTTCATCACCCCGTGCACGAAGCCCACCGCCATCCACGACGCCACCAGCGCGGCCTGGACCTCGAGCACCGCCTCCACCAGCGCGAGATAGGGGTTGTCCGCTTCGGCCGCCTGCGGGTGGTGGCGGGCGATGGCGTGGTCGGCCAGCCGGCGCAGCACGCTGCGGTCCTCCAGACGGGCCGCGTACTCGAACGTACCGACCCGTATGTGGCTCGCCGCCACCCGGACCAGGACGGCGCCCGGCAGCATGGTCTCGCGGGCCACCTGCTCGCCGGTGCCGATCACCGCCAGGGACCGCGTGGTGGGGATGCCGAGCGCCGCCATCGCCTCGCTGATCACGTGTTCGCGCAGCATCGGCCCCACCGCCGCCTTGCCGTCGCCGCCGCGGGACAGCGGGGTGCGCCCCGAACCCTTCAGGTGCACGTCCCGCAGCCTCGCCCCGTCGCTCAGCTCGCCGAGCAGCAGGGCGCGGCCGTCGCCGAGGCGGGGGGAGTACCCACCGAACTGGTGGCCGGCGTACACCATCGCCACCGGCAGGGCGCCGGGCACCGTCTCGGCACCGGTGAGGACCCGCAGGCCATCGGGTGAGGCGAGCCAGGCAGCGTCGAGGCCCAGCTCGGCGGCGAGCTCGTCGTTGAAGGCCAGCAGGCGCGGCGCAGGCAGCGGGGCGGCCTGCCACGGCAGCACCAGTTCGGGGAGCTCGTCGGCGAACCGGTGCGTGAGGGTCAACGGGGCCTGGCTGGTCGTCGTCACGCCTCCGAGGCTAAGGGGCGCCGGGCCGCTGTGCCGCCGCGCCGGCCGATGCGGGCCCCTCGGCGGTCAGCTGAAGCGCCACTCCTGGGCCACCACCCGCTTGGGCGACCGCGCCGAGGCGAAGCTGGCGACGTCGGCCCGGATGATCTCCTGGCCCTCGGCGCTGTCGAAGAACCGCTCCCGCATGTCGGTGTGGGAGCCGAACGCGCACAGGGCGAACCCGTCGTAGGCGACACCGGCGAGGGTACGGACCACGCTGCACTGGCGGTAGTCCCACATGCCGGGGTGATGGCGCAGGGCGAGGGGGGCGTGCACGTCGCGCCAGTGGGCGTCGGCCTCGGCGTGGGTGGTGCCCTCCTTGCGGAGCATGCCGAACACGGCGACGACACCGGGGGTCGGCAGGTTGTGCCGCCACTGTTCGGGGTGGCGGCGCATGGTTCGCACGTAGCACAGGTACAGGCCCAGGTCGGCGGCGGCATCGAGGGCGGAAGGGTCCGAGGTGGCCACCCGAACGAGCGAGGCGAAGGGGCGGTCCGGGTCCGGCCGCTCGGCGACGTAGGCGACGCCGCCGAGCTCCTGGGCCACGGCGCGACCGACGATGGGATCCGATCCAAGGGCGACGAACTCGAGCATGGGCGCAGCATTGCAGGTTCCGGTGCCCCGGCGCCCACGCCCGAGCTCGGTACCGGACGGTATGGAGCGGGCGTCGGCATCCGTCGAGGCGTCGCCGAGACGGCCACGGCTGCGCCGCGGGTACGCTGCGCGGCCATGGCCGTTCCCGCCCCCGCCCCCGACCCCGACGACCGTGCCGAATCGGACCAGGTCAGGGGCCTCGTCGTCGAGGCGGTCCATGCGGCCGCCGAGCTGCTGGCCCACCCCGCCGTCGCGGCGCGCTGGGACGAACCGTCCGCGCTGGAGGGGATGACGGTCGGCGCGCTGTGCGCCCACCTCGTCCGCGCCGCCGGCGCCACGCTGGCCTACCTCGATCGGACCGACCCCGCCGCCCGCCCCGATGGCGCCCTGCTGACCCCGGTCACCTACTTCCACGCCGCCATCGCGTCGCCCATCCACGATCAGATCAAGCAGGTCTCCGCCACCGAGTCCACCCTCGGGCCGGCCGACACCGCGGCAAAGTGCGCCGCCATCGCGAACGACATGCGCCGCCGCTTCGCCGACGAGCCGGCGGGGCGCCTGGTGGCCGCGCTCGGCGGGCGGATGCTGACCCTCGACGACTTCTGCCGGACCCGGATGATCGAGGTCCTGCTCCACCTCGACGACGTCGCCGCCAGCATCGACGTGCCCCGCCCGCCGACCGATCCGGCCGGCCCGGCCATCGTGATCGACATCCTGATCGGTATCGCCCGGGATCAGCGGGGGGACTGGGATGTGATCCACGGCCTCGGCCGGACCGAGCGCCTGCAACGACCGCTGTTCCCGGTGCTCTGAGCCCGGCCGCGGCGCCATCGCGCCCGCCGCCGTGCCGCACCCGGTTCCGGCCACCATGCCGGGCGGTACGGCGAGTCCGGGGCGAGCGTTTGCGCCCGACCGGCGCTGGGCGGCTGGCAGGATGCTCACGCCCGGCGTCGGTGGAGCCGCTGGTGCGCCGGGCCCCGCACCGCGACACTGCTCCGATGAGCGAGACCACCACGCCGCCGCCCGTGCCCGGTGACGACAAGGACTGGACCTGGGTGCTGCAACGCCCCTGCCCCGACTGCGGCTTCGACGGCAGCACCGTGCGCCCCGAGCAGGTGGCCGGCCTGTTGCGCGCCAACGCCGAGCGGTGGAGCGCGCGGCTGGCCACCGGGGACCCCGACGAGCTGCGTCGACGCCCCCAGCCGACGGTGTGGTCGGTGCTCGAGTACGCCTGCCACGTGCGCGACGTCTACCGCCTGTTCGCCTGGCGCCTCCACCTGATGCTGCACGAGGACGGACCGGTCTTCGCCAACTGGGACCAGGACGCCACCGCCGTGGCCGAACGGTACGACCTCGCCGACCCGGCCGCGGTGTGCACCGAGCTCACCGAGGCCGCCGCCGTGCTGGCCGACCGCTTCGCCGCGGTGCGGTCCGAGCAGTGGTCGCGCCCGGGCACCCGCAGCGACGGCGCCCGGTTCACGGTGGAGACGTTCGGTCGGTACCTCCTGCACGACCCCGTGCACCACCTGTGGGACGTCGGGATCGACCCGTCGCCCGAGGCCCGGTAGGGTTCGACCCCGGGCCCAACCCCGACCCCGACCCCGGGCACCACCGCCGAGGCCGAGCGGACCGTCACCCCGCACAGAACCGCAGGAGAGCAACGTGCGCGTCGTCGACCGACCCACCGCCCGAGTCACCGTCGAGATCGCCGCGGCGCCCGAGACGGTGTGGGCGCTGTGCACCGACCTCCCCCGCTTCGGCGAGTGGAGCCCCGAGAACCGCGGCGGCACGTGGGTGGACGGCGAGGGGCCCGCCCTCGGCGCCCGCTTCCGGGGCGTGCAGGAGCACCCCGGGCGAGGTCGCTGGGAAACCGAGTGCACGGTGACGGTCTGCGACCGGCCCAACGCGTTCGAATGGCGCCTCGGTGAGGCCGACCTACCCGGAGCGGTGTGGGGCTTCGAGCTGCAGGCGAGCGCAACGGGTACCTCGCTCACCGAGTATGTGCAGATGGGTCCCGGTCCCTCCGGCATCACCGAGGTCATCGCGGCCATCCCCGACAAGGAGGAGCGCATCATCGAGCGCCGCCTCGCCGAGTACGACGCGGGCCTGCGCGCCGTACTCGCCGGTATCAAGGCCGCGGCCGAGGGCTGAGCCCCATCCGCCCGCTCGCTCCGCCCGCTCCCTGCGACCGGGTGGCGAGCGGCGTTCGGGGTGCCGCGTGGGCTCGTCGGTGATGACGGTTCGGTCTGCGAGGTTTGGACCGGCCCGGCCCCGGGAACAGGCCCAGCCCGTGGAACCCGCCGGTGCCGTCAGCCCCATCATCTCGGCCGCCGCTCCGGCCGCCACCTACCGCCTGCAACTCTCGCCGGGTTTCGGGTTCGCCGACGCGGCCGAGCTCGCCGGGTACCTGGCCGCCCTGGGCGTCAGCCACGCCTACCTGTCGCCCATCCTCCAGGCTGCCCCGGGCAGCACCCACGGCTACGACGTCATCGACCACAGCCACCTGTCCGAGGAGCTCGGCGGAGCCGACGCCTACCACGCCCTGTGCGCCGCGTTGCGCAGCGCCGGGCTGGGCCAGGTGGTGGACGTCGTGCCCAACCACATGGCCGCCGTGCCGGAGAACCGCTGGTGGTGGGACGTTCTGGAGAACGGCCCGCTCAGCGTCGAGGCCGGTACCTTCGACATCGACTGGACCGGCGACGGGCGCGGCGGGGACCAGCGCTCGCGCCCCATCCTCGCCCCCGTCCTCGGCGACCACTACGGGCGGATCGTGGACCGCGGCGAGCTGGTGCTGGCGCGCCGCGGCGGTCGGTTCGAGGTGCACTACCACGAGCACCGCTTCCCCCTCGCGCCCCGCACCCTCGACACGCTGCTGCACGCCGCTGCCGCCCGCCTCGCCGAGCCGGCCGCCCGGGACCGCCTGCGCTTCTTCGCCGACGCATTCGGGGCGCTGCCCGCCTCGTGGCGAACCGACACCGCCGCGGTGTCCCGCCGCCACCGCGACAAGGAGGTGCTCGCCGAGCTGCTCGCGGCCGCCTTCGACGCCGACGTGGCCCTCGCCGCTGCGGTCGACGAGGAGCTGCGCGCCGCCTCCCGCGACCCGGTCGCCCTGGACGCGCTGCTCGACCGGCAGAACTACCGGCTGGCCCACTGGCGCAGCGGCGCCTACGAGCTGGACTACCGCCGGTTCTTCGACATCACCACCCTGGTCGGGCTGCGCGTCGACCACCCCGACGTGTTCGAGCGGACCCACGGCCTGCTGCTCTCCCTCGTCGAGGAGGGCTGCATCGACGGGCTGCGCATCGATCACCCCGACGGCCTGCGCGACCCCGGCCGCTACATCGAACGGCTCGCCCCGCGGGCGGCGGGCCGCTGGATCGTGGCCGAGAAGATCCTCGCCCGGGGCGAGACGCTGCCCGACTGGCCGCTCGCCGGCACCACCGGCTACGAGTTCGCCACCCTGGCCGGGGGGCTGCTGCTCGACCCCGCCGGAGAGGCGCCGCTGACCGAGCTGCACCACCAGCTCAGCGGCGACGAGCGCAGCTGGCCCGAGCACGAGCTCGAGGCCAAACGGTACGTCCTGCGCCGGATGCTGGCCGCCGACCTGTCCCGGCTGGTGGGCCTGTTCCTCCAGGTTTGCGACGCCGAACGGGCGTGGCGGGACTACCCGACCGAGATCCTGCGGCGGGGTCTGGAGGAGGCGCTGATCTCCTTCCCCGTCTACCGCACCTATGTGCAGAGCGGCGGTCCGGGCGCGCCGCCGGTGTGCTCCGAGCGCGACGCGGCGATCATCGCCGCCTCCCTGGCGCGCGCCGGCGCCGCCGCTCCCGACGTGCCCGGCGAGCTGTTCCGCTTCCTGGGCGAGGTGCTGCTGCTGCGCCGCGGCGGCGAGGCCGGCGCCGAGCTGGCCGCCCGCTTCCAGCAGCTCACCGCCCCGGTCACCGCCAAGGGCATCGAAGATACCGCGGGGTATCGCTACAGCCGCCTCGGCCCGCTCAGCGAGGTGGGCGGTGACCCGGGCGCCTTCGCAGTGCCGGTGGAGGAGTTCCACGAGCACAACCGCCGCGTCGCCGAGCGTTGGCCCACCACCATGCTCGCCACCTCGACCCATGACACCAAGCGCAGCGAGGACGTGCGCGCCCGCCTGTCGCTGCTGTCCGAACGGGCCGAGGAGTGGGCGGCCACGCTGTGGCGGTGGCGGCAACGCGAGGTGCCCTACCGCAGCGCAGCGGTCGACGGCTGGGCCGAGAAGTTCCTCTACGAGCTGCTCGTCGGCGCCCATCCGCTGCCCGCCGAGCGGGCGTGGACGGTCATGGTCAAAGCCGTCCGCGAAGCGAAGCTGGCCACGTCGTGGCTCGACCCCGACCCTGACTACGAAGCGGCGATCGAGGCCTTCGTCGCCGGGGCCGTCGCCGACGAGGTGCTCGCCGCCGAGCTGGCCGCCTTCGTCGAACCGATGATCATACCGGGCCGTATGGCGTCGCTCGCCCTCCTGGTGCTCAAGCTCGCCTCGCCCGGCGTGCCCGACCTGTACCAGGGCACCGAGCTGTGGGACACCAGCCTGGTCGATCCGGACAACCGGCGGCCGGTCGACTTCGAGCTGCGCCGCGCTGCGCTCGAACGCTGCGCCGCCCTCGCCCCGCTCGACGGTTCCGTCGACGACGCCGTGCTCGACCTCGCCGATGACTGCGGCCTCGCCAAGCTGCACACCATCCGGGCGTCGCTCGCGGCGCGCCGCCGCTTCCCCAACGCCTTCGGGCCCGCCGGCTCCTACCGTCCGTTGCGCGCCGAAGGGCCCGCCGCGTCCCACGCCGTCGCCTTCGCCCGGGGCGACGACATCATCGCCGTGGTCCCGCGCCTCACCTGGCGCCTCACCCGACCCGGCGGGGGCTGGGCCGGCACCGTGGTCCCCGTCGCCGGCGGCGCGACGGGCGGGAGAGGCGGGATGGGCGGGATGGCCGGGACGGCGCGGTGGCGCAACGCCTACACCGGCGACCGGTTCGAGGGCGATGTCCTGGCCCTCGACGACGTGTTGCGTCGCTTCCCCGTCGCCCTGCTCATCCGGGAGCCCCGATGAACGCCCGTCCCTCGCCCGCCATCCCTACACCCGCCGCCGCCTCCCGCGCCGCGGGGCTCGGCGTGTGGGCCCCCGCCGCCGAGCGCGTCGAGATCATTCTCGACGCCTCGCCCGACGCTGTGGTCCGGCCGATGCAGCGCGACGAGGAGCGGCCCGGCTGGTGGCGGTGGCCCCACGCCCACCACGGTCCCTACTGGTTCGTGCTCGACGGCGTCGCCCACCCCGATCCCCGCAGCCCCTGGCAGCCGCACGGACCCGACGCCGCGTCCCACACGTGGGACCACGCCGCCCACCGCTGGGCGGACCATCGCTGGCACGGCCGGCCGCTCGGCTCCGTGGTGCTCTACGAGCTGCACGTGGGCACGTTCAGCCCCGAGGGCACCTACGCCGGGGTGCAGCAGCGGCTCGACCACCTCGAGGCGCTCGGCGTCGGCGCCATCGAGCTGCTGCCGCTGCACACCGCCCCCGGCGGCCGGGGCTGGGGGTACGACGGCGTGTGCTGGTTCGCCCCCCACCCCGCCTACGGAACCCCCGACGAGCTGAAGGCACTCGTCGACGCCTGCCATGCCCGCGGCATCGCCGTGGTGGTCGATGTCGTCTACAACCACCTCGGCCCCGCCGGCAACCACCTGTGGGCCTTCGGCCCCTACTTCACGGACCGCCACCACACGCCTTGGGGCCAGGGGCTGAACGTGGACGGGCCCGACAGCGACGAGGTCCGCCGCTACGTCGTCGACAACGCCGCCATGTGGCTGCGGGACTACCACGTCGACGGCCTGCGGCTCGACGCGGTGCACGCCATCGTGGACCACTCGGCCCGCCACCTGCTCGAGGAGCTGGCGGAGATGGTGGCCGAGCTGTCGGTGCAACTGGATCGCACGCTGTGGCTCATCGCCGAGAGCGACGCCAACGACCCCCGGCTGGTGCGTTCCCGCGACGCGCACGGCTTCGGTCTCGACGCCCAATGGGCCGACGACCTCCACCACGCAGTGCACGTCGCCCTCACCGGCGAACGCGACGGCTACTACGGCGATTTCGCCGGTCTGCCCGACGTGCCCAAGGCGTGGCGCGAGGTGTTCGTGCGCGACGGCACCTACTCGCCGTCGCTGCGCCGCCGCCACGGCCGCCCCATCGGCGAGCTGGCGCCCCGCCGCTTCGTCACCGCGCTGCAGAACCACGATCAGATCGGCAACCGGGCCCGTGGGGACCGCATCGGCACCACCGTCGGGGCGGACCGACAGCGCATCGGCGCCGCCCTGGTGCTGCTCGCCCCGACCGTGCCGCTGCTGTTCCAGGGCGAGGAATGGGCCGCCTCCACGCCGTTCCAGTACTTCACGGACCACCCCGACCCCGCCTTGGCGGAGGCGGTGCGCCAGGGCCGCCGGAAGGAGTTCGCCGCCTTCGGCTGGCGCCCCGACGACATCCCCGATCCCCAGGCCGTCGCGACGTTCGTGGCGAGCACCCTGCGCTGGGAGGAGCTCGACGAGCCGGCCCACGCCGCCATGTTGGCCTGGTACCGCTCGTTGCTCGGCCTCCGCCGCCGCTGCCCTGTCCCGGCGCACCCCCGCGCCATGCCGGGCGGTACGGTCGAGGTGGCGGTGGTGGACGAGCACCGGCTGCAGGCCCGCCTCGGGGTGCTGCAGGTGGCGGTGAACCTGGGATCGTCCCCGATCACCTTCGCCCTCGACGCGTTCGCCGACCCCGGCGAGCCCTCCACCGTGCTGCTGCAATCCGGCACCGTCACCGTCGGGGACGGCGCGCTGCGCCTCGGTCCCGACAGCATCGCCGTGCTCGGCCCCGCCGAACCCGCCGGCCCGCAACCCGCCGCTCCCGATCACACCGAAGAGGAACCCCGATGATCACCCCCTGGCCCGGATACGCGTACCCGCTCGGCGCGAGCTACGACGGATCCGGCACCAACTTCTCGCTGTTCAGCGAGGTCGCCGAGGCCGTCGAACTGTGCCTGCTCGACGACGACGGCAACGAGGAGTGCGTCGGCATCACCGAGGTGGACGGCTTCTGCTGGCACGTGTACCTGCCGGGGATCGGACCCGGACAGCGCTACGGCTACCGGGTGCACGGCCCCTGGGACCCCGATCGAGGCCTGTGGTGCAACCCGGCCAAGCTCCTCGCCGACCCCTATGCCCGAGCCTTCGACGGCGTCGTCGATTGGGACGAGGCCTGCTTCCCCTACACCTTCGCCGATCCGACCGTGCGCAACGACACCGATTCGGCGCCCCACGCCATGCACTGCGTGGTCCACAACCCGTACTTCGACTGGCAGAACGACGCCCCACCCCGTATCCCGCTGCACCACAGCGTCATCTACGAGACCCACGTCAAGGGCTTCACGATGCGCCACCCCGACATCCCCGAGGAGCTGCGCGGCACCTATGCCGGCCTGGCCCATCCTGCGGCCGTGGAGCACTTCCAGCGGTTGGGCGTCACCGCCGTCGAGCTGCTGCCGGTGCACCAGTTCGTGCACGACGCCCACCTGGTCGAGCGCGGCTTGCGCAACTACTGGGGGTACAACTCGATCGGGTTCTTTGCTCCGCACAACGAGTACAGCTCCGCCGGCACGCGTGGCGAGCAGGTGTCGGAGTTCAAGCAGCTGGTCCGCGAGCTGCACCGGGCCGGCATCGAGGTCATCCTCGACGTGGTGTACAACCACACCGCGGAGGGCAACCACCTCGGCCCGATGCTGTCGTTCAAGGGGATCGACAACCCGGGGTACTACCGGTTGGTGGAAGGCGACGAGCGCCACTACTTCGACTTCACCGGTACCGGGAACTCGCTCAACATGCGCCACCCGCACGTGCTGCAGCTGATCATGGACAGCCTGCGCTACTGGGTGACCGAGATGCACGTGGACGGCTTCCGCTTCGACCTGGCCTCCACCCTCGCCCGCGAGCTCTACGCGGTGGACCGGCTCTCCGCCTTCTTCGACCTCATCCAACAGGACCCGACGCTGTCCCAGGTGAAGCTGATCGCCGAGCCATGGGACGTCGGTGAAGGCGGCTACCAGGTGGGCAACTTCCCGCCGGTGTGGTCGGAGTGGAACGGCCACTACCGCGACACCGTCCGCGACTTCTGGCGCGGGGCCGACGCCACGCTGGGCGAGTTCGCCTCCCGCTTCACCGGCAGCTCCGACCTCTACCAGAACGACAGCCGCCGCCCGTCCGCCTCGATCAACTTCGTGACCGCCCACGACGGCTTCACGCTGGCCGATCTCGTCTCCTACAACGACAAGCACAACGAGGCCAACGGCGAGGACAACCGCGACGGCGAGCGCCACAACCGCTCGTGGAACTGCGGCACCGAGGGCCCCACCGATGACGAGGAGATCGTCGAGCTGCGCGCCCGCCAACAGCGGAACCTCCTCGCCACCGTGCTGCTGTCCCAGGGTGTGCCCATGCTGCTCGCCGGCGACGAGCTCGGCCGCACCCAGCGGGGCAACAACAACGCCTACTGCCAGGACAACGAGCTGTCCTGGCTCGACTGGGAGGCGATGGACCGCCCGCTGTTCGACTTCACCCGCCACCTGGTGCAGTTCCGTCATCGCCACCCGAACTTCCGCCGCCGCCGCTGGTTCCAGGGCCGTCCCATCCGCGGTCGGGTGGGGGAGGGCATCGCCCCCGACATCGCCTGGTTGCGCCCCGACGGCCAGGAGATGACCGACGACGACTGGGACAACACACTGGCCCGCTCCCTCGGCGTGTTCCTCAACGGCGACGCCATCCGCACGCCGGATCCGCAGGGTCGGGCGGTGATCGACGAGAGCTTCCTCGTCATCAGCAACGCGTGGTGGGATCCGCTCGACTGGGTGCTGCCCGGCGCGCCGTACGGCACCACCTGGGAGCGGGTGATCGACACCGCCACCGGCTGGGTGGTCCCCGATGCCGAGCCGCGCGAGGTCGTCGACCCGGTGAGCGGGACCGTCAACGTGCTGGGCCGCTCGCTGCTGGTCCTGCGGCGCATCCGACCCGAGGAGAACGACCGATGAGGAAACGCCCGAGCACCACCGCGCCGAGCACCACCGCGCCGAGCACCACCGCGCCCGCCGGGGCCCCGACGGCAGCCCCGACGGTGGCTGGGGCGCCCCCGGGCCCGTCGATGGTGTGTCCCACCTGTGGCCAGGCGCTGTTCCTGGAGAGCACGCGCTGCGTCGGGTGCGGCCAGCCGGCGCGCTTCGATCCGCGGCGCGTCGCGTTCGTGGTGGGACCGGCCTGCGCCAACGCGGCGGAGATCGACTGCAGCTGGGTGGCGGCGGCCCCGGGGGGCCTGTGCGCGTCCTGCGCACTGACGCGGACCACGCCCGACCGCGCCGATCCGGCGGCCGTCGCCGCCTGGGCCAGCGCCGAGCTGCAGAAACGGCGGTTGGTGCTGCAGTTGCTCCAACTCGGCCTGCCGGTGGTGCCGTTCAGCGAGCAACCCGACGGCGGCCTCGCCTTCGATCTTTTGTATTCAACCGACGGATCGATCACCGTCGGACATGCCGATGGCGTGATCACGATCGACGTCGGTGAGGACGACGACGCTCGGCGCGCGCGATTGAGGGATCAACTCGGTGAGCGCTACCGGACGCTTTTGGGTCATCTTCGTCACGAGATCGGTCACTACTACTTCCCGATGCTCGTCAAGGACCCCGCCGTGATGGCGTCGTTCCGGGCCATGTTCGGCGACGATCGGGTCGACTATGCCGCGGCCCTGGCCGCGCACTATGAGGCCGCGAAGGGTGATCCGACGACCTGGCAGGAGGCGTATGTCAGCGCCTACGCCACCGCCCATCCGTGGGAGGACTGGGCCGAGACCTTCGCGCACGTGCTGCACATCCT
>JADLEF010000385.1 GCA_020846295.1 Acidimicrobiales bacterium | reverse complement strand
TGTGGATCCCGCCGGGCCGGCCCGCTCCGGTGCGGGAGCGTCCGCCGCGGCGGGGCAGCGTTGAACCGATCGGCCGTCCCGGCTCCGTGCCCCACCGCACCACCGGCCGCCGTGCCGCCGTGCCGCCGTGCCGCCGTGCCAGCATGCCGTGCCAGCATGCCATTCGGTATGTTGCGTCGCCGGGGGGTCGGTCTGTCTGTGCACCTAGGGTCGGCCTCACCCATCGCGTTCGGACGGGCACCGCTGTGACCAGGGTGTTCGTCGGACATCCCCGCTGGTATGGTCCGGGCTGCGACCGCAGGTGCACAGACACCGCACCGCGGCGGCCGACCCGCACGGCCACGCGACCACCGAGATCGGACCGCGGTGGCACTGCATGGGCGGTCACGCTCGCCGGCCCGCCCCATCCCCCCGGCTGCGCCCCTATCGGCGATGGTTTCGGATAGGGGGTGACCCCGATTCGGTATCAGGACCGGGGTCGTACCGTTCGTGTTGTCAACAGGACGCACCCACCCCACCAGCACCGAGGGAACCAGCCATGAAGAACGTGACCATCACCGACATCTCCGGCGACGACGTCGATTTCGACCAGAAGATCGACTCCGACTCCGTCACTGCCCTCGCCGGCGGCGTGGCCGTGAACGGCGACGTCGACGACAGCGCCATCAACACCGGCGTCAACACGGGCATCATGGCCGGCGACGACGTCGACCTCGACCACTCGGTGGTCGGCAGCGGCAACACCCAGCTCAACGATTCCACCGTCGGCGCCTTCTCCGGCCGCGGCGACGCCACCAACATCCAGGGCGAGAACCTGAACCTCGGCTCGGGCGACCTCGTGGACGTCGACACCGACGGCGGCGACGCCCAGGTCGTCAACGGCAACGGCAACCAGACCTTCGGCGACATCGACGTCGAGTCCGACGGCGACGGGCCCTCCAACTTCGTGTTCGGCAACGGCAACGACGCCAACGCCCTGCAGGACAACTCCACCACCATCGAGGACAGCTTCAACACCGACAACTCGGTCGAGGACAGCTTCAACAGCTCCATCGAGGACAGCGGCAACACCCTCATCGAGGACAACGACACCACCACCCTGTCGGTGGACGACAGCTTCAACACCGTCACCGAGGACAACGACACCACGACCTTCGACATCGAGGAGAGCTTCGAGGACAACAGCGTCTTCGAGGACAACGACTCCTTCTCCGCCTCGTTGAAGGCCGAGATCACCGAGGTCGACCTCGAGGACTCCGACTTCAACGACCTCGACCTCGACTGAGACCACAACCGAACGATTGCAGCCGCTGCCCGGGGTCAGGGACGACACCGGGCAGCGGCGCGCTCCCCCCGAGGCGTTAGCCTCTGTTGACTGACCACGAAAGGACGGTGAGGGCCATGAGCACGGCCACCAATGCCGAAGCCCCTCCCAAGCGGGCACGGGCTGTGGCCGCCCTCGAAGCGGTGGAGGAGCTCCTGAGCAGGGCCGAGCGACCGGACCTCGACAAGCGGGTCAAGGCGGCCAAGGCCCGGCTCGCCCAGACCGGCTGCAACGTCCTCGTCGTCGGCGAGTTCAAGAAAGGCAAGAGCACCCTCATCAACGCGTTGCTCAACGCCCCCGTCTGCCCCGTCGACGACGACGTGGCCACCGCCAAGCCGATCGAGATCCGCCACGCGCCGGAACCGACCGCAGCCATCGTCTACCGCCAGGAAGACCTGGCGGACACCAAACCCCCCGTGGTGCGAACCATCCGCTTCGACGAGCTGCCCACCTACGCCAGCGAGCCGCCCACCGCGCCGGACGCGCACGAGGTGTGCGCGGTGCGCGTGGGGCTTCCCCGCCAGCTGCTCGGCACCGGTCTCGTCATCGTCGACACCCCCGGCGTCGGTGGCCTGGGTTCGACCCACAGCGCCATCACCATCGGGGCACTGCCGACCGCCGACGCCGTGCTGTTCGTCACCGACGCCTCCCAGGAGCTGACCGCATCGGAGATGGAGTTCCTCCGCACGGCCCGCGCCCTGTGCCCGGCGACGGTGTGCGTGATGACCAAGATCGACTTCTACCCGCACTGGCGGCGGATCCTCGAGCTCAACAAGGGCCACCTCCAGCGGGCCGGCATGAGCACGGTGATGCTGCCGGTCTCCTCGCCGCTGAGAATGGCCGCCATCGACCAGAACGACCGGGACCTCAACAACGAGTCCGGCTTCGGGGAGCTCGTGGCCGTGCTGCGCGACGAGCTCGCCGCCCGCGCCGAGCGGGCCAGCCTCAGCCGGCTGGCCTCCGAGCTGGCCGAGATGCTCGACCACCTCGAGAGCCAGCTGCGCACCGAGGTCGCCGTGCTCGACGACCCCGAGGAGTCCGCCCGCCTGGTTCGCCAGCTGGAGGGGGCCAAGGAGAAGGCGGACCGCCTGCGCGGCCAGGCGTCGCGCTGGCAGCAGACGCTGAACGACGGGTCGTCCGACCTCGCCGCCGACGTCGAGTTCGACCTGCGGGCCCGGTTCCGGGACCTGGTGCGCGACGCCGAGGAGTCCATCGACAAGACGGATCCGGCAAAGGTGTGGGAGGAGTTCGAGCCCTGGCTGTCCAAACAGGCCGGTGCCGCCCTCAGCGCCAACTACACGCTGTTGCACGAGCGGGCCGTGGCCCTCGCCCAGCAGGTGGCCACCCACTTCGACACCGACCAGCAGGACATCGTCGAGCACCTCGGCATCGAGGATCTGGTGAAGCTGGAGTTCGACATCGACATCCGAGCGAGCCTGAAGATCGACAAGCCCAAGCTGTTGGGCAACGCGATCGCCGCACTGCGCGGCACCTCCGGCGGCATGGTGATGCTCAGCGCCTTCGCCAGCCTGGCGTCGATCGCGATCGCCCCGGTGGCGGTCGCCGCGGTGGGCGTGGCCATGGGTCGCAAGATGATGAAGGACGAGCGGACCCGCCAGCTCACCCAACGGAAGATGCAGGCCAAGCAGGCGGTGCGCAAGTACACCGACGACCTGATGTTCGTGGCCGGCAAAGACTCCCGGGACACGCTGCGGCGGCTCAACCGGCAGCTCCGCGACTTCTTCCTGTCCCGGGCCGAGGAGCTCACCGCCTCCACCTCGGAGTCCCTCGCCGCCGCCCAGCAGGCCCTGCGCTCCAGCGAGCAGACCAGGGTGCAACGAAAGAAGACCGTGACCGCGCTGCTCAACCAGGTCGCCCTGGTTCGACCGAAGATCGCCGCCATCAACCCGGCCAAGCCGTGAGCGTGCCCGCGACCGAACGATCCCACCTGCTCCAGCAGGTGCTCGCCCTCGTCATCGACGCGTCCGCCGCGTACCAGGGCACCCCGCACGCCAGGGTGCTCGACGAGGTGGTGGGACGCATCCACGAGCCGTTGCGCGTCGCGATCGCCGGCAAGGTGAAGGCGGGCAAGTCGACGTTGCTCAACGCGCTGGTGGGCGACGAGGTCGCCCCGACCGACGCCGGGGAGTGCACCCGCATCGTGACGTGGTACCGCCATGGCATCGCCAGCCGCGTGTGGCTGACCCCGCGGGGCGGGGTGCCGGGTCAGGTGCCGTTCACCCGCAGCGGGTCCGGCGCGCTCGACGTGCAGCTGGGGACGTGGCAGGCGGATCAGGTGGAGAACCTCACCGTCGAATGGCCGGTGCCGCCCCTGGCGACGATGACGTTGATCGACACGCCCGGCATCGGCTCGCTGTCGACCGACGTGTCCGCCACCTCGCTGGCCTTCCTCACCTCCGACGACGAGCAGACCACCCCGTCCGACGCCGTCGTGTACCTGCTGCGCCACCTGCACGCCACCGACGTGTCGTTCCTGCACGCCTTCCACGAGGAGGAGTACGCCCAGCCGTCCCCGGTGAACTGCGTGGCCGTGCTGTCCCGGGCCGACGAGGTGTCGGTGGGCCGACTGGAGGCGATGACGTCGGCCAAGCGCATCGCCGACCGGTATGCATCCGACCCACGCCTGCACCGCTTGGTGCAGACCGTGGTCCCCGTCGCCGGCCTGCTGGCCCAGGCGGGCACGAACCTGCAGGAGCTGGAGTTCCGGCGGCTTCGGCTGATCGCCGCCGGCGAGCAGGCCGATCGGGATCGGTTGATGCTGTCGGCCGACCGCTTCGTCATCGGCGCGACGCAGATCCCGCTGGCGCCGAACGAGCGGCGCCTGCTCATCGAACGGCTGGGGTTGTTCGGGATCCGCCTGGCGGTCGACCTGCTGCTGCGGGGCGAGGCGCAGACCGCGTCACAACTCGCCGCCAAACTGGTGGAGCACAGCGGCATCGGCGAGCTGCGGGCGGTGCTGCTGTCACAGTTCAGCGATCGACGGGACACGCTGAAGGCCCGCTCGGCGTTGCTGGCCGTGCAGCGCCTGCTGGCCACGGTGCCGGTGCCGCGCTCCGGCGAGCTCGAGGCGCGGGTCGAGCAGATCCGTTCCGGCGCGCACGAGTTCGCCGAACTGCGGTTGCTGAACGCGCTGCGGATGGGCGAGGTCGACTTCCGGGTCGACGAGGCCGCGCAGGTGGAGCGGCTGCTCGGCGGGCACGGCGGAAGCCTCCGCAGCCGGTTGGGGGTCGACGCGGAGGCGGACGAGGACGAGGTGCGCAAGGCGCTGTTCGGGGCGCTGGGGCACTGGCGGCAGCGGGCCGAGAACCCGGTGTCGTCACTGGCCACCTCGGCCGCCAGCCGGGTGCTGGTGCGCACCTGCGAGGGCCTGTACGCCACGATGGTGGCCCAGAGCCAACGCTGAGCGAACGTCCGGGCCGGCGCGTCCGGGCCGACCGCAGGCGCCGGGGCGGCCACGCCGAATCGCCGGGGCGGTCGCAGCGAATCGCCGGGGCGGCCACGGCGAATCGCCGCCGATTCGGCGTACGGTGGCAACACCGACTCGCACCGAATCGCTGCCGATTCGCTCCGAGCGGGCCCGGCCCCCCTTCCTCCAACCGGCCACAATCACGCTCTCAGCGCACGCGAGACTCCACAGCGCAGTACCGGCGCCGCCGAACTAGACGTCGGCGTGGGCGGCGAGATCGACCCGCAACGCAGCCAGGAACTCGGCCCGGTTGGTGGCCCCGAGCTTCTGGCGGATGTGGGCCACGTGGTGCTCCACCGTCTTCGGTGAGATGTACAACGTCGCGCCGATCGCCTTGTGGGTGAGCCCGTTGAGCACGAGCCGCGCCACCTCGACCTCCCGCTCGGACAGCCCGGCCGGGGTCACCGCACCACTGTCCTCCCGAGCGCCACCGTCGCGCCCCGTCGCCCGGGCCGGTTCCGCCGGACCCGACCCGGCGCCGGCACCACCCCCGCCGCCGCGCAGGGCACGGGCCTGACCGAGCAGTGACTTGGCCAGGTTCGCATCCTCCACCCGGATAGCGGCCTGACCGGCGAGCTGCGCTGCCTCCCAGACATGCCCCGAGGTACGGAGGCTCTTGACCGCGCCATCGATCCGATCCGGATCGGGGCGCCCGCCGAGGACCTCCACCCACACCTCGGCCGCATCGGCCAGCACCGACATACCGGGAAGGACGGCGGCGATCGCAGCCAGCGCGGCCGCCGGTTGCGCCAGGCCCTCCACCGCGGCGCCGGCGGAGATCGCCGCCTCCAGCCGGGCCCAGTGCCACCGCGCCGTCCACGCCGGCGCCCAGCCGATGCCGGCCAGGAACGACTCGATGGCCGACTCGAGCTCCTCCGCCGCCGATGGCGGACCGAACCGGCGGGCGACGAGCAGCAGCTCGGTGGAGGCATCGAGGTTCAGCAGGTCCAGCTGCAGGCTGGACAGCAAACGGGGCAAGGCCCGCGACACCACGCCCGCCGCCGCCACGTCGCCGTTGCGGCGGGCCAGCGCAGCGTCCACCGCCAGGGACACCAACTCCGGGGCGGCGTCGCCACCAGCGGCCTCCGACGGGCGGACCAGATCCCCGCAGCGCAGCACGTTGAATGATGCTCTTAGTCTGGCATGTATAATCGGCAGAAGAAGATAAAATTTAAATATTAGTAACATTTTAGTTAAAAAAGAGGGCGTCGATCGTTCGGCTAAACTTACGACGAAGCCCCTTCT
>JADLEF010000384.1 GCA_020846295.1 Acidimicrobiales bacterium | reverse complement strand
TGTCGGTCACCTCCTCGGGCCGCTCGTCGATGAGCAGCACGATGAGGCGCCCCTCGGGGTTGTTGACCTCGATGCACTGCGCGATGGTCTTCATCACGGTGGTCTTGCCCGCCTTGGGCGGCGACACGATGAGACCGCGCTGGCCCTTGCCGATGGGCGAGATCAGGTCGATGATGCGCGCGGTCATGTTGGTCGGGTCGAGCGTCTGCTCGAGGCGCAGCTTCTCGTCGGGGAACAGCGGCGTGAGCTCCTCGAAGCGAGGACGGGAACGGGCCTTCTCCGGATCCGCGCCGTTGACCTCGTCCACCCGCAGCAGCGCGGGGTTCTTCTCCCCCCGACCGGCTGGGCGGGAACTGCCGGCGAGGTGGTCGCCCTTTCGCAGCCCGAACTGCCGCACGAACTTGGCGGGGACGTACACGTCCTCCTTGGAGGGCAGGTAGCCCTTCACCCGGAGGAAGCCGTAGCCCTCGTCGCGCAGGTCGAGGTACCCGGCGATGGCGACGGGCTCGTTGGAGGACGGGCCCTGTGCGTCCCGCTCCTCGAAGCGGTCGCCGTGCTGGCCCTGGCCTTGGCCGCCGCGGTCCCGGTCGTTGTTGCGCTCCTGCCGCTCCTGCCGCTCCGGCCGGTCGTTGCGGTCGTTGCGTTCCGGGCGGTCGGTGCGCTCGCCACGCTCGTTGCGGTCCTTGTCGCGGCCGCGCCGGCGGCGGCGTCGGCTGCTGCCTTCACGCTCGCCCTGACCGTCCTGACGCTCGCCGTCGCCCCGCTCTCCGGCGCCGTCGGCGTCGCGCTCGGTATCGGCGCGCTCGGTGTCTGCGGTGCGGGCCGCACCATCGACCCCGGCGCTGACCGAGGCGGTGCTGGGCGAGGTCGTGGGTGTTGCGGGCTGGGTCGGCGCGGCGGCCCCGGTCGTGCCGGAACCGTTGCTCGACGGCGCCTCGCCGGCGGCCGACCCCGTGCCCGAGCCGCTGCCGGTGCTTTCGGCTCCGTTGGCGGGCTCGACCGGCCGCGTACGGCGCATCGGTGGCGCGTCGGCGACGTCACCGAACGGATCGAACGAGGCCACGTGCACGGTGGCGGACGCCGTGGGGCGCACCTCGCTCGCCGGCGGGGTGGCGGCGGGCGGCTCGAAGGGCAGCGGCTCAGCCGCGGCGCGCGCCTCCGCCCGCGGCGGGCTGCTCGGCGCGGGTGCGGCGGCGGTCTCCGCCTTCGCGGCTGGTGCGGGCGCCTCGGACGGGGAGGAACTCGAACCGCCAGAGCCCGCACTGCCAGAGCCCGCACTGCCAGAGCCCGACGACGGGCCACCGGACAGCTCGAGGATCAGCTCGATGATCTGATCCTTGCGGGCGCGTGCCGGTGGCTTGCGGCCCAGGGCGCTGGCAATGGTGAGGAGCTGTTCGCGGTCCTTCCGCTTCAGTGCCCCTCGCTCGAGTTCGTGCGCGTCAACGCTCACTCGGGCCTTCCTTCTCCGGCCGTGGCCGGGTGGTGCCCGCAGGACGACACCATTGGATCCGCCGCCTGGCGGCGGGACGTTGGCGTCCTGGGTTCCGTGGTTGGTCTCAGGTGCGCGCCCGTTGGTCGGTCGATCCGCAGTGGTCGGGTCGGCCCGACGGACCCGGAAGCGGGAGTCGGGAAGAGACGACGGGTTCAGCTGCGAAGAGCGGGAACCGTCCTGCGGTCACGTAGCAACGTGGACCGCGGATCCGGACGGGTGACGAACCGGCGCACCGCCATCGTAGCCACGGGGCGAACCCTGAGCAACAATCCCCCCATTGACGTCGGCGGATGACCGTGCCCTGCGGCTCAGCGCTGGAGGAGCGCCGCCATCAGCTCATGGGCGACAACAGGGGTGCAGGCCGCCGTGTCCCGCTCGGTGTAGCACCCGCCGGGGCCGTCCACGGTGCTGTCGAACAGCAGGTAGGGAACCGGGTCCGGGGTGTGCGTCTTCAACCGCAGCGGGGTCGCGTGGTCCGGTAGCAGGAGCATCCGCCACGGACCCATCCCGTTCAGCGCATCGACGAGCCCGGCGAGCACGCGGGTGTCCCAGTTCTCGAGCGCCTTCACCTTCTCCTCGACGTTGCCGGCATGACCCGCCTCGTCGGACGCCTCGATGTGCACGATCCACAGGTCGGTGCCGTCGCGCAGGCCGTCGATGGCGGCGTCGCGCATGCCCTCGTAGTTCGTGTCGTACCAGGCGTTGGCCCCTTCGACCTCGGTGATGCGCAGGCCGGCGAGCACGCCGAGGCCGCGCACGAGGTCCACCTCGGTGCACAGACCGCCCTGCAAGCCGAACCGGTCGGCGAAGCGGGGCATGTCCGGGCCGGGGCCTTGGCCCCACAGCCAGATCTGGTTGGCGTCGAGCTCGAATCGCGAGAGCACGGCCTTCGAGCGGTCCATCAGCTCCTGGAGGCGGGCTCCGGCGGGGCCGGTCGGGCCGAGCGCGGGCTGGCCGGTGAGATCGTGCGGGGGGTGGCAGTCGGCCTCGGCCCAGGTGGGCGGGGCGAGCATGATGTGGCGGTACTGCACCCCGGGGTGGAAGCTGACCTCGCCGCCGAGCTCGGCGTCGAGCGCCTTGATGACCTCGGCAGCGGTGTCGTTGTCCGGGTGGCCCCCGGCGAAGTCCACCATCGTGCCGTCGGCGGCGACGTTCACCAGGTTGCAGCGGTACGCGATCCGGCCGGTCAGGTCCAGGTGCAGCGCGGCGGCCTCGATCGGGGCGCGTCCGGTGTGGTAGCGGGCCGGGTCGTAGCCGAAGATCGCCATGTTGCCCACGTCGCTGCCGGGCGGCAGCCCGGCCGGGATCGTCCGGGCCCGACCGACGGTGGCCCGGGCGGCCAACGAGGACAGGACCGGGAGGCGGGCGTACTCGAGCGGCGTCCTGCCACCGAGCTCGTCAACCGGTTCGTCGGCGCAACCGTCGGGAACGCACACCACGTACTTCATGACGCGCCATTCTGGCAGCACCGTTCACCGAAGCCGCGGGGAGCGGGCCGGTTGGCGCCGTCTGTCATCCAGCGTTCACCCGGGCGGCGGGCGTCGCCGGCGTTCATCGGTGACCGTCCGTGGCCCGGGCGCCCGCTCCGCCGCCGAGCCGGGCACCGGCGTCGACGCGGCGCTGCACGGCGGCGAGGTCGTTGGCCACCGTCTCGTACCGTTCGGGGCGCTCGAGGAGGTCGGCCAGCCGTTCGGGCAGCGGTGGCCGCACCCCCGTGGCGCGCTCGACGGCGTCGGCGAACTTCGCCGGATGGGCGGTGGCGAGCACGATCGTGGGCCGGTCCGGCCCGTAGCCGTGCTGCTCGGCGGCGGACAGGCCGACGGCGGTGTGGGGGTCCACCAGGAGCCCGTGCGTGCGGTGGTAGCGCGCCATGACGTCCAGACATGCCTCGTCGTCGGCTCGGTAGGCGGCGTAGCGCTCCCCCAGCGCACGGAACTGCTCGGCGTCGAGCGTGACGGTGCCCTCGTCGCGGAAGCGTCGCAGCAGCACGTCCACCGCCTCGCCGTCGCCCCCGGCCAGTTCCCACAGCAGCCGTTCGAGGTTGGAGCTCACCTGGATGTCCATCGAGGGGCTCAGCGTCGGCACCACCCCCGTCTGGGCCATGGTCCCCGTGGTGAACGTACGGGTCAGGATGTCGTTCGCGTTGGAGGCGACGACCAGCTGGCGCACCGGCAGCCCGGCGCGGTGGGCGAGGTGCCCGGCGTAGATGTTGCCGAAGTTGCCGGTCGGCACCACGAAGGTGACCGGCGCGTCGCGGCCGAGCGCTCGGCGCACCGCGGCGGCGCTGGTCACGTAGTAGACGATCTGGGCCAGCACCCGGGCGAAGTTGATGGAGTTCACCGCCGACAGGTGGAGGCGATCGCGGAACGGGGCGTCGGCGAACATCGCCTTGACCAGGTCCTGGCAGTCGTCGAAGGTGCCGTCCACGGCCAGGTTGAAGACGTTGTCGGCCAGCACCGTGGTCATCTGCCGGCGCTGCACCTCCGAGACCCGACCGTGCGGGTGGAGGATGAAGCAATCCACCGCAGCGCGATCCCGGAGGGCCTCGATGGCGGCGGAGCCGGTATCGCCCGATGTCGCGCCGACGACCGTCACCCGTTCGTCGCGCTTGGCCAGCTCGTGATCGAACAGCCGCCCGACGAGCTGCAGTGCGACGTCCTTGAACGCCAGCGTGGGGCCCCAGAACAGCTCGGCGAGGTAGAGCCCGTCGTCCAGGCGGCGCACCGGCACGACATCGGGGTGCTCGAAGGAGCGGTAGGCATCGGCGACGAGCTCGTCGAAGGCGGTGCGTTCGATGGTGCCCTCGACGTAGGGCCACATCACCGCGGCGGCGAGCTCGGCGTAGGGCTGCTCGTCCTGCCAGCCATCGGGAAGAGGCGGGACCTCGGTCGGCACGTAGAGCCCGCCATCGGTGGCGACACCGACGAGCAGGACGTCACCGAAGCCGAGCTCGGGCGCAGCACCGCGGGTGGAGACGTAGCGCAGCGCGCTCATGGACGACCTCAGCTTCCGTTGGCGATCACGCGCAGCAGGCCGTTGATCTGGCGGACCGCTTCGAGCTGGCGCAGTTCGTTCAAGGTTGCCTGCACGTCGGCCTCGCGCGCCGTGTGGGTGATGAAGATGATGCGGGCCCGATCGCCGAGGCCGTCCTGCTCCATGGAGCGGATGGACACACCGTGGGCACCGAAGACCTGGGCCACCCGGGCCAGCACGCCCGGCTGGTCGGCCACCTCGAGCTGGAGGTAGTACTCCGACTCGACGTCGTCGATGGGCCTGATGCGCACCGGTTGCAGCGTCCCCAGCGAGGCGGCGGTGCCGCTGCGAAGGTTGGCGGCGGCGTCGATGGTGTCGCCCAGCACGGCCGATGCGGTGGGGTTCCCGCCGGCGCCGCGCCCGTAGAACATCAGGTTGCCGACCGCTTCGCCCTCGACGAACACGGCGTTGTAGGAGTCGCGCACCGACGCCAGCGGATGGTCGACGGGCACCATGGCCGGGTGCACCCGCACCCCGATCGAGCCGTCGTCGTACTGGTCGGCGATGGCGAGGAGCTTGATGCGGTAGCCGAGGCGGGCGGCGAACGCGATGTCGGTGTCGTTCACCCCGGCGATGCCCTCGCGGTACACGTCGCCCGCCGCGACCGCGGCGCCGAAGGCGATGGTGGCCAGGATGGCGGCCTTGGCGCCGGCGTCGTAGCCCTCGACATCGGCGGTCGGGTCGCGTTCGGCGTAGCCGAGGCTCTGGGCCTCCGCCAGCGCGTCGTGATAGCTGGCGCCCGACTCGGTCATACGGGTCAGGATGTAGTTCGTCGTCCCGTTGACGATGCCCATCACCCGTTTGATGCGCTCGCCCTTGAGCGATTCCCGCAAGGGGCGGATGATCGGGATCCCGCCGCCGACGGCCGCTTCGAACAACAGGTCGACGCCGGCGGCCTCGGCGGCGCGGTACAGCTCGGGCCCGACGTTGGCCAGCAGCTCCTTGTTGGCGGTGATGACGGGTTTGCCCGCCTTCAGCGCCTCGAGGATGAGGGTGCGGGCCGGCTCGATGCCGCCCATCGTCTCGATCACCACGTCGACGGCGGGATCGCTGACCACCGCCGCGGTGTCATGGGTGAGCACCCCCGGAGCGAACGCGATGCCCCGGTCTCGGGACACGGAGCGAACCGCGACCCGGGCGATGCGCAGCTGCAGGCCGGTGAGCGATTCGATGGCGTCGGCTCGCTGCGCAACCAGCGCCGCAAAGGCGGCTCCGACGTTGCCGCAGCCCAGCAGACCGATGCGTATGGGATGGGAAACCACGAGAAAAGCCTATCGATCGGGGAAGAGCGGTCAGTCGGGGCTCGGGGTCAGTCGAGCTCGAGGTCGGTGGCCAGGAGGTCCTCGATGGTCTCGCGGCGCACCACCAGGCGATGGTGGCCGTCGGCCACGAAGACGACGGCGGGCCGCCCGAGGCGGTTGTAGTTGGAGCCCATGGCGAAGCCGTAGGCCCCGGTCACCGGCGTGGCGATGATGTCGTCGACGCAGAGGTCTTCGGGCAGCGCGGCGTCGTGCAGCAGGATGTCGCCCGATTCGCAGTGCTTGCCCACCACCCGCACCCGGCGAGGCCGTTCGGCGCTGGCAGCGCGGGGCAGGAACGCCTCGTACTCGCTGCCGTACATGGCGGGCCGGGGGTTGTCGATCATGCCGCCGTCGACGGCGACGTAGGTGCGGACCCCGGCGATGTCCTTGATGGTGCCGGCGCGGTACAGCGTGACCGCGGCCTGCGCAGCGATGACCCGGCCCGGTTCGGCCGAGATGGTGGCACTGAGGCCGAGGGCGCGACACGAGGCGTGGACGCGCTCGCCCCAGGCGCTGATCGGTTCGCTCTCCTCGCGCTCGACGTAGGCCACGCCCAACCCGCCGCCGATGTTCATCTCCGGGAGATCGGCCCGCTTCACGAACTCGGCGATGGCCTCCATGGCGCGGGCGAAGTTCTGGGCGACGAAGACCTGTGAGCCGATGTGCATGTGCAGGCCGATCAGCGTCGCCGGGGAGCCGGTGCCCCGGAGCCGTTCGATGGCGGCGTCCGCCGCCCCGGAGCGCAGCCCGAAGCCGAACTTCGAATCCTCCTGCCCGGTCGAGACGTACTCGTGCGTATGGGCCTTGACGCCGGGGGTCACCCGGATGAGCACCCGGGGCTTGGGGCGACCTTCGCCGTGCACGAGGCGGTCGAGCCGGTCGAGCTCGTCGAAGGAGTCGATCACGATGCGGCCGACCCCGGCGTCGAGCGCCTCGCGCAGCTCCGCGGTGGACTTGTTGTTGCCGTGGAACAGCAGATCGGCGGCGGGGACACCGGATCGCAGGGCGAGGGCGAGCTCGCCGCCGGAGGCGACGTCGAGCCGCATGCCCTCGCGGTGGGCCAGTCGGGCCATGGCGCCGCACAGGAACGCCTTGGTGGCGTAGTAGGCGCCGCCGGGGAAGGCATCGACCGCGGCGCGGCACCGGTTGCGCAGGTGCTGCTCGTCGTAGACGAACAGCGGTGTGCCGTACAGCTCGGCCAGCTCGACGGTGTCGACGCCGCCGATGTGCAGGTGTCCGTCGGCGGCGATGGTGGCGGTGTCGGGCAGCAGACGCTGCGGTATGGGGCCGGCCATGGCGCGCTACATGCTCTCCGGCGCCGAGACGCCGAGGATGCCCAGGCCGATGACCAGCCCGATCCGAGCGGACTCGACGAGCCAGAGCCGGGCCTGGGTGGTGGCGTCGCTCACCGGGTTGCCGTCGGTGTCGGTGCCCATGATCCGGCAGTCGTGGTAGAAGCCGTGGAAGGCGCCGGCCAGCTCCCGCACCCAGGTGGTGATCTTGTGTGGGGCCCGCTCGTTGCAGGCGATGGTGATGATGTCGGGCAGTTCGTGCAGGATGCGCAGCAGGTCGAGCTCTCGCTCATGGGTGAGCGCCGCCAGGTCGACCTGCTCGAGCGGCGCACGGTGCACCCCGTTGACGGCGGCCTGCCGCGTCAGCGCGGCGATGCGTGCGTGGGCGTACTGCACGTAGAAGACCGGGTTCTCCATCGCCCGGGAGGCCATCACGGCGAGGTCGACGGTCTGGCGGGTGTCCAACGACTGGAGCAGGAACGTGAAGCGGGTGGCGTCGATGCCGGTCTCCTCCACCACCTCGCTCAGGGTCACGATGGTGCCCGCCCGCTTCGAGAGCTTGACCTCCTCGCCGCCGCGCTTGAGCGTCACGAGCTGGCCGAGGATCAGCTCGACCTCGCTGCTGTCGTGGCCGAGGGCCTGCACGCCGGCCTTGAGCCGGGCCACGTAGCCGTGGTGGTCCGCACCCCAGATGTCGATGAGCTGGGCGTAGCCGCGCTCGAACTTGTTGCGGTGGTAGGCGATGTCGGGCAGCAGGTAGGTGGGCTCGCCGTCGGACTTGACCAGCACCCGGTCCTTGTCGTCGCCGTGGTCGGTGGAGCGCAGCCACACCGCTCCGTCCGCCTCGTAGGTGGCGTCGTGGGCGGCGAGGTCGGCGAGGGTGGCCTCGATGGCACCGTCGCTCACGAGCGAGCGCTCCGAGAACCACGTGTCGAAGTGCACCCCGGCGGCGTCGAGGGTCTCACGCAGGTCACGCTTGACCCGTTCGTAGCCCCACTCGACCGGATCGGCGTCGTCGGGCATCTCGGCCGCCCACTCCTCGAGGTACTGGCCCTTGTACCCGTCCTCGGGGACCGGCCGGCCGGCCTTGAGCGCGGCGAGCGAGCGCCCGAACAGCGTCATCTGCACGCCGCGGTCGTTGAGGTAGTACTCCCGATCGGCCCGATAGCCGCAGTGGTTCAACAGGTTGACCAGCGCGTCGCCGTACGCGGCCCATCGCCCGCCGCCGGCGTGCAGCGGGCCGGTGGGGTTGGCGGAGACGAACTCGACGTTGACCCGCTTGCCGGCACCGAGGTCGGGCCGGGCGTAGCCGTGCTCGCCGGCGACGACGACGGCGCGGAGCACCTCGTGCAGCCAGGTGGGGGCGAGGTGGAAGTTGACGAACCCCGGCCCGGCGACCTCGAGGCCGGACACATGGGGCACATCGGCCGCTTCGAGCGCGGCGACGAGCTGCCCGGCGAGCTCGCGGGGGTTGCGCTTGGCCGCCTTGGCGGAGGCGAGCGCGACGTTGGTGGACCAGTCACCGTGCTCCTTGCGGGCCGGCCGCTCGAGCGCGATGGCCGCCGGGGGGTCGATCCCCAGGGAGGCCAGGGCCGAGGCGATGGCGGAGCGTAAGGCGTCTTGGATCACGGGCGGCCACGCTACCCGGCCGGGTGGGGTGCGAAGAAGGACGTAACCGTCGCGCCCGCACCGGCCGCTCGCACCACCCTCGGCGGCGCGCACACGACGCTGCGGGCTACATCGGCGGTGGCGGCCGTCGGCGTGCGAGCATGCGCCGCATGGAGTTCGAAACCGTGCGTCTCGACGGTGATGGCCCGGTCCGTCACCTCGTCCTCAACCGCCCCCGGGTGCACAACGCGGTCAACGCGCAGCTGGTGAGCGACGTGTACCAGGCGTGCCTCGCCGTCGAGGCCGACCCGACGGTGCGGGCGGTGATCGTTCGAGGGGAGGGACCGAGCCTGTCCTCGGGGGCGGATCTCAAATCCCCCCGGGCCACCACGGCGGACGCCATGCTGGGCTCGAAGGCCGGAGCACGGATGTACGACACGCTGCTGCACCTCAACGCGGTGACGATCTGCTGCTGCCACGGCTACATGATCGGCGGGGGTGGTGTGCTGCCGGCGGCGTGCGACTTCCGCATCGGCTCGCCGACCAGCAAGCTCACCCTGAACGAGGTGAGCATCGGGTTCAACCTGACGTGGCACTCGGTGCCGGTGCTGGTGAACTTGGTCGGCCCCCACAAGGCGAAGGAGATGCTCCTCCTGGGGCGGACCTACGGGCTCGAGCAGCTCGACGCCATGGGGTTCTTCACCGAGACGGTGGCCGACGACGCCGGGCTGGTGCCCGCGGCCGAGCGGCTCGCCGCCGAGGTGGTACGCCAGCCCCCGGTGCCGACGATGGTCTCCAAGGCCTCGATCAACGCCCAGGCCATGCCGCTGGGCCGGGCGATCCAGCACATGGACCACGTGGCGGTGGGCTTCATGGGTAAGTCGGAGAACTCGAAGACGGCACGCCAGACGTACTTCAGCGGCGAAGGCCGGGACTGGATCGTCGAGTAGCCGAGGAGCCGCCCGAGCGGTCCTCCGATGCGGGCCGGGCAGGCCGGATCGGCGAGGCGGGCCGGGGCGGAGTCCGCCCGGATCGGCGAAGCGTGCGGTCGGTCGGCCAGGGCGGCCCGTCGTCGGGCAACTGTGCCGAACCGACCATCCCGGCGGCACGTCGCCGGGATGGCAAGGCGCTGACCTGGGCATTCGCCAGGAGGGCCGGCGGGGCGCGCGCCAGTTGGGAACAGTTGCCGCCGACGAAGGGGCAGGCATCGGGCGGAGCCGATTGCCCTGCACACGCCGATGAGACGCTATGCTGCGAGGCCCCAGCCCTCGTAGCTCAGCGGATAGAGCAGCGGCCTCCGGAGCCGTGTGCACAGGTTCGAGTCCTGTCGAGGGCGCAGTGCGCTGGCCAGAGGAGCAGTCCTCTGGCCGGCCTTTTTGTTGCTGAGGTCAGCCGGCCAGGTCACCCGCTGGTACACCGTGTTGACCCCTGTTTCCCGGTGTTGTCGCCCAGGCTGCTCTGCAGACGGCGACAACCCAGGCCTCGCCGGCCGGAACGGCACGTTACGGCAGCGTCGAGGGGGCCACCGTTATCGCTTCGGCCCGAGCGCCGGCGTGCAGGCGGCGGTCCCAGACCGCGAACACCACGTCCACGCTGCCCAGCGCGGCGACCGACGCGAGGTGCACTGCATCAGCTCCGCGCAACGATCTCGTCCGGGCCAGCTCACCGGCATGGCGTGCCACCGCCGCAGTCAGCTCCACCGGGCGGATCGCCGCCCAGAACTCGTCCCACGAGGCCAGCGCGGCGCGCACCCCGGCGCGGGTCAGCTCCCGGCTTCGACCGGCTGCAGCCAGCGCGGCACAGACCTCCGGGTACGCCATGCGGCTCGAAAGCGCCGCGTCACAGCCGTCCCACAGCTGCGACACCAGGTCGCTGCCCTCCTCCTCGACCACCAGCTTCACCAGCGCGCTGGCGTCGAAGTACACCAACGCCACCGCTCAACGTCGCGATTCGCTCACCACGTCGGCCACCGGCCGACGCGAACGCGGCCGGGGCCGACCGGAAGCCCGGGGACGACCCGCCGACTGCGGGCGGCTCACCAACCCCGCTTCCGTCAAGCGCTCCAACAACGAGGACGAACCGACGGCACTGAGGCGAGCCACCGGCACACCGCGCTCGGTCACCACCACCTCGCCGCCATCACGCACCAGCGACAACCACTCGCTCAGGTGCGCCCGCAACTCCGTCACCGCGACTTCCATCCCCAAAGCGTACAGGAGCGACGGACATGATCTGTACAGGTAGGAGCTCGTCACGTGCAAGCGTGCTTCGCCGGATCGAGTGCCGCCTCGATGCAGGCGTTCCCGAGACCCTCGGCACGCGCCTGCGGCAACTCGAGCGCGTCCGAACCCATACAGCTCAGTCGCCTCGAGACCTTCGCGCGCTGCACCGGTTCCGGGTGCACGGCAAGCCGCACCGGGCGCCGGTGGACGGCGCAACCGTCGGGCGAGAGGGGCAGGTACGGTGTTGCCGATGAGGGCGGCCACTCGCGCAGGTTCGATGATGCTGGCGGCTGCGCTCGCATCGGGTTGCGCCGCAGACGGAGACCCCGGCCACGATCTCGGTGCTCCAGCGGTGGCGAGCTCGACGATGGCCTCGTCGGTGGCGACCGCGGACGCGGGAGGCGCCGGCTCGACCTCTGCGCCGGCACCGATTCCGCAGCCCGCTGAACGCTTCGCGATCGCCGGGGTCCTGGTCGAGTCCGATGACGTGCTGTTACGGGTTGCGGCGCAGATGCGCACCGATCTGCCGTGCACCGCACCGTTCGCATATCGGGTGTCGGTGGCCGAATCCGACCGCGAGGTCCGGCTGGCGATCCTTGCCGATTTCGTTCCGGCGACGGCGCCACCTTCGGGCGTCGGCATCGCCTGCACCGGGTTCACCGGCCCGGCCGGCGTGCTGGAGGTGGAACTGGCGGCGCCGCTGGCCGAGCGTCAGCTGGTCGACGACACCGCGGGTGGTCTGCGGCCGGTGTGGCGGCGTGAGGTGTTGGAGCCATCGCCGCTGCCCCAGGGCTGGGTCGCGGGTGAGGAGATCTTCACCAGTGCCGCTGGTTCGGCGACGTGGTGGCGGCGGTTCCAGCCCGATCCGCTGACGGTGATGGTCTACGGCCTCGATGTGTGGATGACCTGGGGAGCGGACTGCCAGGCAGTGTTCCAACCGTTGATCGGCGCCGCCGAGGTCACCGCCGTCGAGGTCCGGGGCCTCCCGGCAAAACGAACCGATCAGATCGGCGGGCCGATGTTGTTCTGGCAGGAGGGTGACGTCTGCGTGCACCTCTGGGGATCCGGCTCCTGCAACAGCACCGGGTGCCTCGCCATCGACAGCGACCAACTCGCCGCGCTGGCCGAGTCCCTCCGTCCCCTGTGACGATCGGCTGCGAGGTTCCACGTGGCCGCCGCATCGCTCTACTCCAGACCCGCAAACCAGCACGGCAGCAGACAAGTGCACGGGTTCGAACGCCAACCCGCATGCGATCGATTGATGACGACCGTACGGTTGCCCGATGGCCCTTGCAGCAGAGCAACACATCGTCATGGGCTTCTACTTCTTCCCGCGCGGCGGAAGTGCGCAGGTCGTCCGCTACCTGTGTCGGGCGCTGGAGCGTCGCGGCTGCCATCCCTTGTTGTTCACCGGCTCGCTCGGATCGACCACCGCGACCACCAACGCGGCCCGCTTCTTCGCAGACATCGCCTGCCAGCCGTTGGACTACACCGAAGCGCTCTCCGACTGGCGCGCCGGCGGGGACCCGATGGCGGCGACCGTACCGATGCACGCGTCCTACGAGGACAAGCCGGACGTTGCCGATCGGAGCTTCTTCCAACTCGATGACGACGCGTTCGAGCGACAGGTCCTCTGCTGGACCGACCACTTCGCCGACGCCCACACCGCTGCACCGGACGCGGTGCACCTGCACCACCTCACCCCCATGCACGCCGCGGCACGGGCGTTGTGGCCCGACGTCCCGCTGATCACGCACCTCCACGGGACCGAACTGAAGATGCTCGCGGGCGCTTCCGTCAGCGCGGCGTCGGAACAACCCGGCCCATGGATGGAGCATTGGGTTGCGCGGATGCGTCGATGGGCAGCGGACTCCGATCACATCGTCGTCGTCTCCGACCACGACGCTCAGCTCGCCCGCCGCCTCCTCCCCCTCGACGCCGTACCGGTCACCGTTGCCGCCAACGGGGTCGATACCGACACGTTCGGACCACGACACCCCGGTCGGGCCGAACGAATGGATCAGTGGAGCCACCTGCTCGTCGCGGACCCGCACGGCTGGCGCCCGGGCGGCCTTGAAGGATCCGTTCGCTACCAACCTGGCGATCTGCGCTCCTTCCTCGACACCGAGGGCCGTCCGGTTCCGGTCGTGCTGTACAGCGGCCGGTTCCTCCGCTTCAAACGGCTGCAACGCCTGATCGAGGCACACCAGGCGATGCGCCGATCCACCGCTGCCCGCTCGGTGCTGGCGATCGCGGGCGGCTTTCCCGGCGAGTGGGAGGACGAGCATCCCTACGACACGGTGCGGCGCATCGGGGCCGAGGACGTGTTCTTCCTCGGCTGGCGCGAGCACGACGAGCTCGCCCGCATCCTCAACTGCAGCGACCTGTTCGCCGCACCGGCGGTCGACGAGCCGTTCGGGCTCACCTACCTCGAGGCGATGGCCTCCGGCGTCCCGCCGCTCGCCACCACCACCGGTGGTCCATGCTCGTTCATCAACACCGAGCCTGGCCGTCCCACCGGTTGGCTCGTCGCTCCGGATGATGCCGTCGCGCTCGCTGCCGCCCTCACCGAGGCCGTGTCCTCGCCGGCCGACCGGCTCGAGCGCGGACGCCGGGCCGCCCGCTACGTCCGCACGCACCACTCCTGGGCCCAGACCGCCGATGCCGTCGCCGCGCTCTATCGACGCTCGTGAGGTCCCACCACCCGCGCGTGGCCTGAGCGGGTGGACCCGGGGGCGTCGGCGCGGATCGGTAGCCTTGCCACGCCCTACCGCACGCTCGCAGCTGATCGGAGCAACCGATGAACCCGAAGGTCGATGCCTACATCGGACGGTCCACGAGCTGGTCGGACGAGTTGGCTTCGTTGCGAGCGATCCTGTTGGGTTGCGGGCTGGGCGAGGAGATCAAGTGGGGCAAGCCCTGCTACGGCCACGAGGGCCGCAACATCGTCATCTTGCAAGAGATGAAGGCGTTCCTGGCGCTGATGTTCTTCAAGGGTGCGCTGCTACGCGATCCCGACGGCGTGCTGGTCGAGCAGGGGCCGAACTCCCGCTCGGCGCTCCGCATCGAGTTCCGCTCCCTGCAGGACGTGACCGCGCGGGCGGACACGGTGCGCGCCTACGTCGCCGAGGCCGTCGAGGTGGAGAACGCCGGCCTGAAGGTCGGGCCCGCCCCCGAGCTCGAACTGGTCGCCGAACTGCAGGAGCGGCTCGACGGGGACGCGGCGCTGCGGGACGCCTTCTCCGCCCTCACCCCCGGCCGGCAGCGGGAGTACAACCTGCACATCGGCGACGCCAAGCAGAGCGCCACCCGCGCCGCCCGGGTCGACAAGTGCGCACCCAGGATCCTGGCCGGCAAGGGATTCCGGGACCGCTGAGGCGTCGGCGTGGGTGTCTCAGCGGGGTAGGGCCAACGGGCTGGACCCGCCGCCGACGACACCCTCGCCACTCAGCACCAGCTGAAGCTGGTCGCCGAGGGCCGCCTCGTCCACCGGCCAGAGGTACCAACGGCGGCCGTCGGCGGCCGCGGTGGGGACGAGCTCGATGCTGCGCTCGCCGAGATCGAGCCGCACGGTGCTGTCTGCATCCGGACCGGCGGTGCCGACCACCCAGGACCGCCCACCGCTGCGCAGCACACCGAACACCAGCGCATCCGAGGCGTCCGGGACCAGCGGTCCGTTGGCAGCGAGGCTGATCTGGACGAACGAACAATCAAGCTGGCCGCCGCTGCGCACGCACAGCACCGCCTCATCACCGCGTCGGCGTAGCTGCGCCGTCACCAGGCCACCGTCAGCGTCCGCGACCGGGCTCTCGACGAGCAGCTCGGTGGCGGCCAGCCGGTCGGCGGTCGTGCGTCGAAGCGCAGCCCACTCCGATGCGGACAGCGGCTCCAGCGACCCCATGACCGCGCCCAACTCGGCATCGGACAGGCCCGGCGCGACGAGCAACACCTCCGTCCGGCCCTCGACGAACCGCAGCACCGAACCGATGCGCACCACGGTTCGCCCGGCCAGCTCCTCCACCACCGGGGCGGGCACGGCCACCACGGAGGCGCCGGCGAGCAAGGGCACGGCCCCATCGTCCCCGGCGATGCTCAGGTACACGGACCTCTCACCGGACGCCTCCCAGCGCAGCTGCGCCACCGGCATCCACCCAGCGGCAACCGAGCGGTCCTCGACCTGGCGCCAGCCGGCGCCCCGCACCGGGTCATAGCCGTCGAAGGGATCACCGCTGCGGGCAGTGAGCTCCTCCACCGCAGCCCGGGCCCGCTCCTCGCCGGCTCCCGCCACGATGAGCGTCACGGTGGCAGCGGGCAGTTCGTCCGAGAGCACCCCGCCGTTCTCGGTGGGGACCCACGAGAACGTGGCGGCGTTCATGCCGTCGAGCACCCGGAGGCCGTCGTCACCCGGTGTCATACCGGACGGCATGGCACCGGCCTCGGTCACAACGGT
>JADLEF010000383.1 GCA_020846295.1 Acidimicrobiales bacterium | reverse complement strand
TCGGCGCCGAGGTGATCAAGGTGGAGATGGCCCCCTACGGCGATCCCACCCGGGCGTCCACCCCGCGGCGCAACCGGCGCTCCGGCTACTTCGTGCAGCAGAACCGGGGCAAGCGCTCGCTGTGCGTCGACCTGCGCAAGCCGGAGGCGATCCAGCTCATCAAGGACCTGATCCCCCAGATCGACGTGGTGGTGGAGAACTCGGCCCCCGGCGTCATGGCCCGCCGCGGGCTCGGCTACCAGGACCTCAAGGCCATCAACCCGCGCCTGATCATGGCGTCGATCTCCGGGTTCGGTCAGACCGGCCCGATGGCGGAGAAGACCGCGTTCGATTTCATCGCGCAGGCGTACTCGGGGATCATGCACATGACCGGAGAACCGGACGGGCCACCGCTGTTCGTCGGCGCCGCCATCACCGATGTCGGTGCCGGCGTGCACGCCTGGGGCTCCATCGGCTTCGCGCTCTACCGCCGCGATCGCACCGGCGAGGGCTGTCACATCGACATCGGCATGGTCGACTCGCTCTACCACATGCAGGAGGTGGCGGTGCACGCCGCCTCCATGACCAAGGACGACCCGAACCCGGTGCTGCCGATGCGCAACGGCCGCTTCTACGGGGCCAACCAGCCCGGCGGGTCCTACAAGAGCCCCGACGGGTACATCGTGATCTTCTGCACCCATGGCCAGGTGCCTTCGCTGTTCAAGGCGATGGGCCGGCCCGAGCTGTTCGAGGACCCGCGCTTCGCCCTGCCCCAGGCCCGCATCGACAACGCCGACGCGCTCACCGCGGAGATCGAGGAGTGGATGGCGACCTTCCCCGACGACGACGCGGTGATGGCCGCGCTCGAGGCCGAGCGGGTGCCGTGCGGGCGGGTGATGCGGCCCCAGGACCTCGGCGAGATCGAGCACTTCCGTCAGCGCCGCACCATCCGCACCGTGACCGACCCGCTGGCCGGCACGTTCGACATCCCCGGGTTCCCGGTCAAGTTCTCCGACATGGGCGAAGAGCTGGAGCTGGCCACCTCCGCCCTGGGCCAGCACAACGCCTACGTGCTCGGCGAGCTGCTCGGCTACGACGAGGACCGCATCGCCGCACTGAGCGAATCGGGCGTGCTGTTCGAGAAGGACCGCTAGCACCACCGCATGTCCCGCCCGAACGGCGGGACATGCCCAACGTGGGGGAGCCGCGCCGGTACCGCCCGACGGTTCACTGGACCCATGAAGCGAGACGGAGACGTCCCCGCCCACCGTGCCTGGGCCGAGCTCGGCCGCGCCCTGCTCGCCGACCCGGTCGACCTCGAGGCGGTGTCTCAGCGGCGGGCCGCGTTCCGCGCCTCGTTGGAGCTCGACGTGCCGTTCTCCATCGTCGCGGCCAACGCCTGGCTCGATCCCGACGAGGCGGAGGTCCTCGCCGTGCTGTGCGCCGCGGAGATGGAGCCGGGCGCCGGGCGCCTCACGCTCGGCGAGCTCGCCCGCATCGCGGCGGAGAAGGGCGCGCCGGTGCTGGCCGTCTCCCCGCAGTCCCGCCTCATCGGCGCAGCGCTGATCAAGGTCGGTGCAGAGGGCCGCTGGGCGGCGCGGCCGGTTTCGGTGGCGCCGGCGGTGTGCTGGGCGCTCATCGGCGACCCGTCGCAGGATCCCGACCTCGGGCCCGACCTCCGCCTGCTGCAGGCCCCCCTCGACGAGGTGGCGCAGTGGCGCCGACTGCTCGTGGTCGGGGCCGACCGGGAGCGGCGACGGCAGTGCGCGCTGGCCAACGCCGCCGGGTTGCGCTTCCTCATCGGACCACCGCCGGAGGACGAGGCCGGCTGGGCGGCGCTGGTGCGGGAGGCCACCCTGCGCGGCGCCGGGATCGTCGTCGAGCTCGAGGAGCCGCCCGATCGGCTGGCCCGCCGCTGGCTGCAGGCCGCCGGCCACCTGACCTGGGTCCTGAGCTCCACCGTCGAGCTGGCACTCGACACGGTGCCCGAGGACGTGTGGCGGGAGCTGACCGCGCCGGACACGACGACCACACCGCACGAGTGGGAGCGTGCCATCGGCGACCCACACGCCTCCGCCCACGGGCTGACCGCCGAGCAGCTCCGGCTCGTCGCCCGCGCCCACGCCATGGTCGGCGGCGACATCGACGCCGCCGTGCGACGGCTGGCCAGCGGCGCCATCGACCAGCTCGCCCGGCGCATCAGACCCCGCCGCGGCTGGGAGGATCTCGTGGTCCCGGCGGAGCGTCGGGCCCTGCTGGGCGACATCGCCCTGCGCTACCGCGGCCGGGAGCAGGTCCTCGACCGATGGGGTCACCGCGGCCGCAAGGGCCGCGGGGTGATCGCGCTGTTCCACGGACCGTCCGGTACGGGCAAGACGCTCTCCGCCGAGATCGTCGCCCGTGAGCTCGGCCTCGACCTGTTCGCCATCGATCTCGCCGCAGTGGTGAGCAAGTACATCGGCGAGACCGAGAAGAACCTCGAGCAGATCTTCCGGGCCGCGGCGTCGGGCCGCGTCGTGCTGCTCTTCGACGAGGCCGACGCCATCGTCGGGGAGCGCTCGAAGACCCAGGACGCCCACGACCTCTACGCCAACCTCGAGGTCTCCTACCTCCTGCAGCGCATCGAGGCCTACGACGGCGTGGCGATCCTGACCACGAACCTGATGAACAACATCGATCAGGCGTTCCTGCGCCGCATCGACGTGGCGGTCGAGTTCACGCTGCCCGACGAGGCCGAACGGCGGGCGCTGTGGCACGGCGGGTTCCCACCGGGGGCTCCGCGCGACGGCGTGGACGTCGAGTTCCTCGCCCGCCGTTTCAAGCTGCCCGGCGGCGCCATCCACAACGTGGCGCTCACCGCCGCGTTCCTCGCCGCCGACGCCCAGACGCCCATCACGATGGAGCTCGTCATGGCCGCCATGGGCCGCGAGTACGCCAAGATGGGCCGCCTGCGAACCGCCGAGGAGTTCGGCCCCTACGTGGACCGCTGATCGTCCGGCATCACCGCCTCCGGGCGCCGGCCGGGGCGACGCTGGAGCTAGAGCCGCAACGTGGGCACGACGCGGCCCTGCTTCTGCTGCACCACATGCCAGGCCTCGTGCGGCAGCGACTTCTCGGCCCCCGGCGCAAGATGGATGTCGCTGCCCTCGGCGTAGGCCAGCGCGTTCATCTGCGCCGGCACGGACGAGTTCTGGTGGACCTTCACCTGGTCGATCGACATGCCGCTCAGCGATTCGATGCCTGACTTCAGGTGGTCCGCCAGGCCCGACGCATCGCCGTCTCCGGCGCGCTGGACCGAGCGAGCGGGGGCGCCGCCCTGCTGCACCACGTGGGTCAGCTCGTGGGCGATCAGGTGCTGGCCGGCCGCGCTGGACGGGTCGAACTGGCCGGGCGCGAAGTGGACGTCGGTTCCGCGGGCGAAGGCGAGCGCACCGAGCTGGGGGGCCAGCGGGCTGTTCAGGTGGACGTTCACGTTGCCGAAGTCGGCACCGAAGCCGGCCTCCATCGTCTGGCGCACGGGGTCGGGCAGCTTCTGGCCGCCCGACGCGTTGTTCACCGCGGCTTCGAGCTCGGCGTCCACCGCGCCGCCCTCCGGCCCGGGCACGGCCGCCCGGGCGATCCGCTTGCCCTGCAACGGCTCTTCCTCCTCGACCCGGGCGATCCGCTTGCCCTGCAACGGCTCTTCCTCCTCGACCCGGCCGATCCGCTTGCCCTGCAGCGCCTCTTCCTCCTCGACCCGGCCGATCCGCTTGCCCTGCAGCGCCTCTTCCTCCTCGACCCGGCCGATGGCGCGGGCGACGCCGCCGTTGGCCGGGGCGGCGAGGGCGGTGGCGAGCGCACCGGACTGGATCGAGGCCACCACCTGGTCGGCGGTGCGATCGGCCTCGATCTCGGATGGATCGTTGACCGCAGTGACCTCCATCTTCGCCTGGACGGCGGGGGTGGGACGCTGGACGCGGGTGCGGACGCGGGTCATGCGTCGCTATCGGCCGGTGCGACCGCCGCCTTGAGCGCGCCCAGAGACAGCACGTAGAGCGGTTCCGTGACTGCGATCGGTAGGATCTAGGGCGGCCATGTTGCACCACCTCGACGAATCGCTGGAACTGTTCCTCCGGGCCTGCGTCCCACTCGGCGTACGCGACATCGACGTCTCCTTCGACGCCCCGGATCGCACCTGGGCGGGCACGATCACCCGCCCGACGGTCAACCTGTACCTCTACGACGTGCAGCGCTCGGTCACGCGCGCCGTCGCCGGAAGGGAGACGGCGGAGGTGAACGGGACCACGGTGCAACGCATGGCGCCGACCTTCGTCGACTGCCGGTACCTGGCCACCGCGTGGACGGCGGAGCGACGCGACGAGCACCAGCTGCTCGGTGCGCTGCTGGCGACCGTACTCGGCCACCGCGAGATCCCGGCCGAGCACCTCGTCGGCGCCGTCGCCGCGCTGCGCCCGGTACCGCGGCTCAACCTGGCCTCGGTGGCGCAGCGCGATCAGCAGCACGCCCAGCTCTGGCCGGCGCTCGAGGCGCAGCTGCACCCGGCGCTGGATCTGATCGTCACCGTCCCGGTGGAATCGACGCTCTCGGCCCCGGTCGGTCCGCCGACGGTCGGCCTCGAGCTCGCCACCTCGTCCACCCATGGCGCCCACGGTGGCCGGCGCCGGGTGGTGGCCGGTCGCACCGACCCTCCCGCGCCCGGTGCGCTGGTGCGCTCGCCGCGCGGCAGCGCCACCGTGAACGGGGCGGGCAACTTCCTGGTCGCGGCCGAGGAGGGTGACGACATCGTCCTCGACCCCGAGCCGGATCGGCGCGCCGTGGTGCCCTCCGCCGGCGGCGTCCAGCTCTAGGCGGTCCTGCCCGCACCGAGACCGAGCGCCGAGCCGCGGGTTGCTGCAGCGCTCGCGCCGCGCGCGTCCCGCTCAGCGAGGTTCGCCGAGCGGGACGGGCAGCGGTCCGGCGGGTTCGATCAGTCGGTCCAACCGGGAACGATCCATCGGCTCGACCTCGTCGAACTCAACCGCCAGGTACCAGTGGTCGTCCACGCCGCGCAGACAGCGGGTGGTTCGACCGAGCAGGTGCAGGGCTCCGTCCTCGAGCTCGAGCGACACGAGCACCTTCTCGCCGACGCACACCGGCTGGGCCGCGGTCGCCAGCCGCACCAGCATGCCGTGGCGACCGATGTCGATCGTCTCGCTCGGGGGGCACGGTGACCCGGGCCCCTTCGTCACGCTCACGGGAACGTGCAGGCATCGCCGGCTGCTGCGCCGTCGATCGGCTCCGAGCGGAACGGGCGCCTGTGGTGCAGTGACGACCTGCATGGTGCCAGCGGTACCCGCCCGGGCCGCCTGGCAAACCAGTTCGGGCGGGGTCGCAGGGTCAGTGCATCCTGCTGGGTGCATCGGCGGACTCCAACGGGCGATCCACCGGGACGGCCCCCGGCCTGGACCGGGGGCCGACCGCCCCGCTGCGCCTGTGATGACCGGGGGGAGGACATCGGTGCGGCGGGGATGAGGGAACGATGGGCTCGTGCGGCTCGGCGTACGAGCCCGATGCATCGTACATCGAGTGATAGGCCCACGACCCTTCGTGATGTAGTGCGTTCGCGTCGATGTGCTCAGCGCGGCGACGCGATCGGACCCTTCGGACCGTCCCCGCGGGGTGGCCACCCGGGCCGATCGACTCGGCGCGCCGGCGGCGATGCCGCCAAGGCGATCCGGCGCCGTCTCCACCACCACAGCGGCCGCTCGAGCTCGAGCAGGGAGGCATACGCCGCGCCGCTGAGCGGATAGGCGAACACGATCGCCATGAGCGCGACGATGCCGACGTGGAAAGCCCACGCGGCGGCCGCCCACCAGCGGCGCGCCGGCCGCCACAGCACGGCGACCGGAGCGCCCAGTTCCACCACCAGCGTCGCCAGGGCGATGGGCCCCCACCACCACGTCTGCGCCAGCACCGACCCGGCGAACGGGGAGGACACGCTGCCCACGAGCTCCTTGCGGATGTTGTCGTAGGCCACCTGGTTACGCAGCGCCGCACCGTCGAGCCAGTCCCAGCCTCCCAGGCGAAGCTTCGCCACCCCGGCCAGCAGGTAGGTGAGCGCAGTGACCACGCTCAGCAGGCGCAATGGCCAGCCGCTGACCATCGGGGGGATCTCGCCGGGGGGTGGCGGCGTGGCGGACGCCCGCCCCGTCACCGCCAGCGGATCGAGCAGCGCGGCCCCGGCCAGCACCAGCAGGTGCAACGCCACCAGGTGCCCGGTGTGGAACAGCTGGCCCCACGACGTGTCGTAGGTCTCCAGGAGCAGGAACCCGGCGGCGAGCGCCACCATCGCCCCACGGCGCCGCCGTCCGGCGAGGACCGCGCCCGCCGCACCGACGCATCCCGCCCACAGCGCAGCGATCGTCCAGGCGGGCGGCGGGACGCCGAGCGGGCCGAGCAGGCCGACCGGCCGCCACTGCGAGACAGGCAGTCCGGCCGCCTGCCACAGGTACGCGCTGCGGCCGATGAGGAACAGCAGGGCATAGGCCACGATGACAGTGCGCACCAGCGCGGTGCGGTCGGCCGGCACGGGCGCCAGCCAACGGTCGACGGCACGCCGGACCATCCGGTATGGCACGGTCACCGGTCGCCGCCCGGCGCGACGGTGCAGCGCGCCGCCACCGAGCGCGGGGCGCGCTCGGGCTGGACGTTGCCGTCATCGAGGTCGACATCGAGGCGGACGACCTCCACCGAGACCACCCCGGCCGGCCCGTCCGCCCCGATGCGCTCGGCGATCTGCCGTCACAGCAGCGCCGCGCGCCCCTCGTCGATGGCGCGCTGCACCGTGACCGCGGCGTGCACCGGTTCCGCCGTTCCTCCGATGGCGCGCGTACCGAGGGGGATGGACCGTCCGTCGGCGTCGAAGGCCAGCGCGGTGTGGAATGCGGCGACCGTCGGTCGCGCCCGCGCGAACATCGGGTAGGTGGACAGCGGGAAGGAATCCTCGCCGGGGTCGCGCAGCAGCGGCCAGGCCACCGCCAGCACCACCGCCACGCTGAACGCCACCACCACACGGCGCCTGCCCATGCCCCACGTTGCCACACGGTCGACCCACCGCACCGTCGGGCACACCGCACCGGCGGCGGGGCGTTTCGGCGCATCGGTGCGGGGGTCCCTACGGTGGTGCCGTGGGCACGTGGTGGGGGAGAGGTCGGCGGCGGTGGCCGGCGCTGCTGGCCGGTCAGCTGCTGCTCGTCGCCGGTCTGCGGGTGGCCGTGCTGCAACCCGAGCGCTGCCCGGCGCCCGACGCCGGCGCCACCGATGCCGCGGTCGGCGCTGCGGTCCGGTGGTTCGCCGACAACCAGCAGCCCGATGGTCGATGGCGCTACCGCTATGACGCCACCGCCGAGCGTGACCTCGGGGGCTACAACGAGGTCCGCCACGCCGGCGTGCTGCTCTCGTTGGAACAGGCCGCAGCGGCCGGGTTCGCCGACGCGGCACCGGTGGCGGACGCCGGCTGGGCGCACCTGGAGGCGCTGCTGCGCGACGCCGGCGACGGAAGCCTGGCCGTCACCGACGGCAGCGACCGCTTCGACACCGGCGCGGCGGCGCTGGCCGCCGCCGCCTGGGTGGACCGCTTGGCCCGCCGCCCCGATGCCGGTGCCGACCGCCTGCTGCGCGTCGGGCGGTTCCTCGCCGGGCAGGTGGTCGGTGACGGCGCCGTCGCCGCCTACCGCGACCGCGAGAGCTTCGCCCCGGGCCCGGAGCGGTCGCGCTTCTCCACCGGGGAGACGGCGTGGGCGCTCCAACGGCTCGCCGATCGCTTCCCCGGGGCCGGCTTCGCCGAACCCGCCGACCGTACCCTACGGTATGTCGCAACGCGGCGCGATGCGGTCGAGCGATGGTTTCCCGCCATCGCCGACCATTGGGCGGCCTACGCCCTGGCCGCCGCCGACGAGGGAGGCGAGCCCGACGGCGACGTCGCCCACGGCGACGACGTGCAGCGCTACCGGCAGACGCTGGCCGGCCGCTTCGCCATCCAGGTCCGCTGGGAGTCACAACGGCGCCCCGGCCGTGCGTGGTCGGATCTCACCCGGGCCAGACCGGCGACCGGCGCCGCCATCGGCACGCTCGGCGAGGGCCTCGGCCGCCTCGCCGCGGTGGCCCCGCCGGGGCCGTGGCGCGACGGCCTGCGCCGCCAGCAGGCCTGCGTGGCCGGCCTCCTCGTCCAGCGCCAGAGCGACCCGGGCGCGCCGGCACCGGTGGCCGGCGCATGGTTGGCCGACGGCGTCACCCAGATGGACGATCAGCAGCATGCGCTGTCCGCCCTGCTCGCCTACCGGGAGGTCGTCGCCGCGGGGGAGCGACGGTGATCGAACCCCCCTGGTTCCTCTCGCTGCTCCTGGTCCTGCTGGCCGCACGTCCGCGCCCGGCTCGACCCGCCGGGTGCGACACCGGGCTCGACAACGGGCGGGACGCGGCCATCGCCGCCGCGGTGGTGGGCGCGGCGCTCGTGGCCGTCACGTTGGCGGCGGACGCGTTGGCCGAGCTGATGGCGGTCACCGCCCCGTCGATCCGGCTGGCGGCTGCCCTCGCCGTCGGCGTGCTCGCCATCGGCCGGCTCATCGCCTCCGCCCGGCCGGCGGGCACCCCAGCCGCGAACGGGCACGGTGACGAACACGGGTCCGTGAGCGGGCACGGCAGGCGGTGGGCGACGCGGCTCGGGAGCGGACCGCTTCGCGTCGAGGTGGCCGCTGCGCTGTGGGCCCTCGCCGTCGACCACGGCACCACCCTCGCACTGCTCGGCGTGGCCGGTGTCGTCGCCCTCGACCTGGCCGACCTGGCCGACCCGACACGGCCGGGGGACGCGTCGCCGCGCCACGCCCGCCGAACGGCGCCGGCGGCGATCGGGGCGGGCGCGCTGGGCGTGGCGTGGACCACAGGCGCCCTGGTGGTAGCGGTGCTCGTCGGGATCGACGGCATCCTCGGGCTCTGATCCCACTACCGTGTGCGCCGTGTGCGGCCGGTTCGTTTCGTCGTCCAAGCCCGGCGAGCTGGCCGACTACTTCGCCGCCGAGCCGGCGCCCGACGTCGAGCTGGCCGCCAACTACAACGTGGCCCCCACGAGTGAGGTCTACGTGGTCTACGACGACGGCCGGGTCCGCCGGCTCGACGCCTTCCGCTGGGGCCTCGTGCCCCCGTGGGCCAAGGACCTGTCGGTCGGGGCCAGGATGATCAACGCGCGGGCCGAGACGGTGGCGACCACCAACGCGTTTCGCAAGGCGTTCGCCCACCGGCGCTGCATCGTGCCCGCCGACGGGTTCTACGAGTGGACGAAGGTGCCGGGCCACAAGCGCAAGCAACCGTGGTACATCCACCGGCCCGATGGAGAGCCGTACGCGTTCGCCGGGCTGTGGGAGCGCTGGCGCCCCGGACCGGCGGAGCCCTGGATGCTGTCCTGCACGATCATCACCGGCGCCGCCAACGAGAAGATGGCCGAGTTGCACGACCGCATGCCGATCGTCCTGCCGCCCGACCGCTGGTCGCAGTGGCTCGATCCGGCGACCGACACCGAGCTGGTCGGCGCCCTGCTGGTTCCGACCCCATCCCAGCTCGTCACCTTCCACCCGGTGTCGACCGAGGTGAACAAGGCGACCAACCAGGGACCGCAGCTGGTCGAGCCGGTGGCGGTCATCGACCCGGACGGAACCGGGGACCGGCTTGTCTGACGGCACCGGGCAGCACCGGCGCCCGCCCCGGCTGCCGAGCGGGTGGGCGACGCAGGCCCGGGAGCGCGCCGAGTCGTGGGCCGGGGTACGCCGACGCATCGACCACGCGTCGCTGCGCTGGCATGCCCGGCTCGATTCGCCCTCCGCCGACCGCAGCCTCCCGTGGATCCTCGCCGGCGGGCTGTTCGTGGCGCTGGCCACGCGGGCCGCGGCGAGGGTGCGGGGCCTCGAACCGAGCAACTCCCTCGCCCGCTACGTCCAGGCCGTCCGCCAACTGCACGACGGCTTCGGCACCGAGCTCACGCTGGTCCCGCCCGGCGTGCGCGCACCGCAACCGCTCTCGCACCTCGACGGCTCGCTGCTGCTGTACCCCCTCGGCTGGCTGCTCGGGTTCCTCCCGGTGTCCCAGACGTTGGTGCTGGTGCAGTCCGGCGCCATCGCCGCCACGGTGGTGCCACTGTGGCGGCTCGCCCGCCGGGTGGCGAACCTGCGGGTCGGCGCGGCGACGGCGGTGGTGATCGCCTTCGCCTGCTACCCGCCCATCCACCTGATGAACACCGCCGGCTTCGACCCGATGGTCCTGGCCCTGCCCGGCCTCGCCGGGCTGATCTACTGGGCGCTGTCGGGCAACGTGGTGCGGTTCGTGGGCGCCGCCGTGTACGTCATCACGGTGAGCGCGCAGTTCGGCGTCGTGCTGGCCGGCTTCGGGGTGCTTTTGGCGTTGACCGTGCGCCGACGGGCCGGCCTCACCCTGCTCGCCATCGGGCTGGTCACCGCGGTGGGCGAACAGGTCGTGCCCTGGCTGGGTGCCGGCGATCGCGCCTTCGTCGACGGCGTCTCGTTCGAGCCCGGTGTGCGCTCCGCGCTCGGCGCGCTGGGCCACGGCGTCGCCCACCCGCTCGCATCGATGGCGCACCTGGGGGAGTACCGGGTGCTCAGCCTGTGCGCCGCGCTCGTGCTGCCGGTGGCGCTGTTGCCGTTGATGTCCTTCCGCTACGTCGCCCCGGTGCTCCCGCTGCAGATCGCCTACCTGCTCGGCTCGGTGCCCGAAGGCCAGCTGCTCGGCGCGCTGGCGGTGGCACCCACCGCCTTCCTGTTCGCTGCGACCACCTTCGCCCTGGCCCGGCTGGGTCGCGCCGGCAGCGACCGGGTGGCGGTCCCGCCGCGGCTGAGCGGGGCGCTGCTCGGCGTGGCGGCGCTGTTCTTCCTCCTGCAAGCGGCGGCGTCCCCGTACGCCGCACCGTGGCAGTGGGGCAAGCTCGACAGCCTCGACGGCATCCGCCGGGACTGGACCGAGGCGGTGTTGGACCGGGCGGCGGCGGACGCCGAAGCGGGCCGGGCACCGGTGGTGGTGGCGGCGACGCAGGACATGGCCCCGCTGCTGGCCGGGCGGGTCCCGCTGTGCGCCCTGCCCCGAAAGCGGTTCGACTGCCCGCTGGAGCCGACGTTGTACCTGGTGGACGTGGGCCTCGACGCGCGCATCGGCCAGGACCCGGACCTCGAGCCGGTACAGCCCATGGTGGGCGAGCGGCTGCTGCAGCTGCGCCCCCGCTGAGCCCGTTCCCCGACGGTCTCGTTCCGAGGCACTTCCACCCTTCAAACGCGGTATGCGGCGAGGTGGGCACCATCCGTCGCTAGCCTCACAGAGGGAGTTGGAGGCCACAGGGAGTCGTGTCGCGCATGGACGAGCAACCCGACCAAGGGCCGAGCGGGCGCGCCCCGACCGCGACGAGCGGCGGGTTGCGGTCCGCGGTGCTCACACCGGAGGTGCGACTGTTCCCGGGCGTACCGGCCGAACTGCGCTTCGAGGTGGCCAACACCGGCGACGTGGTGGACAGCGTCGCGCTCGAGATGCCCAAGGTGAACCGGGCGTGGCTGTCGCGCCCCGAGGAGCACGTGGCACTGTTCCCCGCCTCCACCGCCGAGCTGTCGGTGCTGCTGACCGTGCCGGAATCCCACCCGGCCGGCCGCTATCGGCTGCTCGCCGAGATCCGCTCGCTGGCCAACGCCGAGGAGGTCGAGCAGCACCTCGTCGACGTCGTCGTCGCCGGGACGGTCACCGCCGAACTGCACGTGCGGCCGCTGATGGTCACCGGCGGTCGGCGGGCGCACCTCACCGCCACCGTCGTCAACGGCGGCAACGCCGAGGTCGACCTGTCGCTGTCGGCGGAGGACCCGGCCCGGGCGCTCGAGTTCGTGATCGAGCCGCACTACCTGACCCTCGGGCCCGGCGAGCGGGCGGAGATCTCCATCGACACCGTCGGCCGCAGGCCGCTGTTCGGCACCACCCTCAGCCACGCGGTCACCGTCAGGGCGGAGGGCGCCGGGCAGGAGCTCGCCGCGGCGGCGACCGTCGTGCAGAAGCCGTGGATCCCCCGAGGGGTGGCCACGCTGGCGGTGCTGGCCGCGATCATCACCGGCTGGGCGGTGATCTTCAAGGTCGGGGTGTCGCAGGTGACCAAGCCCGAGGAGTTCGGCAAGCAGGCCCCCAAGGCGCTGCTCATCGGCGAGACCGATCTCGACGCGAGCCTCGTGGCCGGTTCGGTCGCCGGCGTGGTGCAGACCAAGAGCACCGGCGCCGGCCTTCCCCGGGTGACCGTCGAGGCCCATCGTGTGCTCAGCGGCGGGCCCGAGATCGCGTCGTCGATCGCCACCAAGGAGGACGGCGCCTTTGCGCTCGAGGGGCTGCTGCCCGGCCGGTACCTGCTGCGGTTCAGCGCCCCCGGGTACGCGCCGCTGTGGTACCCCGGCACGCCGGACCAGGGCGGCGCCGAGGAGGTCCGCGTCGAGGCCGAGGCGGCGGTCGGGCCGCTCACCATGACCCTCGCCGGAGAAGCGGGCCGGCTGTCCGGCGTCGTCGCCGTCGGCCAGGCGGCGGGGCAGGCCCCCGAGGTCACCGTGCGGATCCGCCGCCGCGACGGCGACACCCTCGGACCGCTGCTGACCGAGACCAAGGCCGACGCCACCGGAGCCTTCGAGTTCCCCGACCTGGAAACCCCGGGCGCCTACCAGCTGGTGTTCGCCGCGCCGGGCTACGCCGACCGCACCATCGAGGAGACCCTCGCCGGTGGGCAGGACCTGATCATCAACACGGTCGCCCTCGAGGCGGGCAAGGGCTCGCTCAACGGCACCGTCACCTCCGCCGCCGGCGCACCGCTCGGCGGGGTGACCGTCACGGCCACCCGGGGCGACACCGAGGTCGTCACCGTCACCCCGACCGCCGGCCAGATCGGGGTGTTCCAGCTCGTCGGGCTCGAGACGCCCGGCACCTACGTGGTCACGTTCTCGCTCGAGGGCTACGGGACCCAGACCCTGGCGCTCGACCTCGGGCCGGGGGAGAACCGCGCCAACGTGAACGTGACGATGACCGATGGCACCGGCACCGCCTCCGGGACCGTGCTCGACGCCTCCGGCCGGCCCCTCGGCGGCGTGACGGTGACCGCCACCAGCGGCGAGTTCACCCTTTCGACCCAGACCCTCACCGGCGGGGCGGTCGGGTCGTTCTCCCTCGCCGGGCTGCGCGCCCCGGCCACCTACACCGTGACCTTCACCCTCGACGGGTTCGGCTCCGAGAGCCGGCGCCTGCAGCTCGACACCAGCCAGGTGGTCAACGGCTTCGACGCGACGATGAGCCCATCGGTCGGCGCGGTCGAAGGAGCGGTGAAGCGCTCCGGTCAGGAGGTCGGTGGGGTCACGATCACCGTCAACGACGGCCGGACGGCGCGGGTCACCGCGTCGGCGTCCAGCCCCGCCGGCGCCTTCCGGGTCGGCAACCTGGCACCGGGGGCGTACACCGTCACCTTCGCCCTACCGGGCCGGGCCACCCAGACCGTGCTGGTGACGGTGGCCGCCGGTCAGACCGCCCGCGTCGATGTCGATCTGGTGAGCTGATCGATGCCGGTGCGCACCCTCCAGGTCGAGTTGCACCCTGCGGAGCTGCCGGTCGTGGCCGGCCAGCCGGTGGTCGTGCGCGTCGACATCCTGAACACCTCGACGGTCATCGACGCCTACCGGGTCCGGATCCTGGGCCTGGACCCGGCGTGGGTGGAGACCGATCCTGCGTCGCTGTCGTTGTTCCCCGGGGCGACGGGCTCGGTCACCGCGATCGTCACCCTGCCCGACCGCTTCGCCGCCGGCACCCACCGCTTCTCCGTGCAGGTCTATTCCGAACGCGACGACGCCGAGTACCAGCTCGTCGACCTGCGGCTGCACGTGGGCGAGGTGGAGCGGCTCGACGCCCGCCTCGAGCCGCCGGTGATGACGGTCAGCCGGCGCGCCCGCTTCGGGCTGGTGCTGACCAACAACGGCAACGCTGAGGTCGCGGTGCGGCCGGAGGCGACCGACGCCGAGGACGCCCTCCAGGTCGCCTTCGAACCGGCGCTGGCGCTGGTCGGACCGGGCCAGCAGACGGTGATCGAGGTGACGGCCAGGGGCCGCCGGCCGTGGTTCGGGACCCCGGTGGCCCGCCAGCTGGCGGTGGCGGTGGCCGGCAACACCGTGCGCCAGGAGCTGCACGGCACGCTGCTGCAGCGGCCCCGCTTCTCGCGGGGCCTGATGGCGCTGCTCGGCTTGCTGGTCGCCGCGTCGGTGTTCGGCCTCGTGCTGTCCTCCGTCTTCGGGGACGTGCTCGACGCGGCCAAGGTGGATCACGAACTGCTCAAGGCGGCGATGGACGACGGCGCCGAGGACGGCGCCGCAGTGGCGGCGGCACCGACCGCGGTGGCGGGACGGGTGACGGTGGTGGGCACCGGCACCGGCGTGTCCGGGGTGACCGTCGAGCTGTACGCCGCCGGCGACGACAAGGTGCCCAAGGCGACCGCAGCCACCGACGAAGAGGGCACCTACGCCTTCAACAATGTACCGGCCGGTACGTACCGGTTGCGCTTCGTGGGGGCCGGCTACCTCGAGACCTGGTTCCCCGACGCCCTCGGCTTCGATACCGCGCAGGATGTCGAGGTGGAGGCGGGCGCGTCGATCGCCGGTCTCGACGTGGGCCTCGGCGGTCAGCCCGGCACCATCGGCGGCAAGGTCATCGCCCCCGACCCGACCGGCGCCGACGTGCGGCTCATGCTGCCCGCCGACCAGATCGGCGCCGCCCAGGACGCCGAGGTGGCGGCGACCAAGGCCCTGCCCGACGGCACGTTCCTCTTCGAGGGGGTGCCCGCGCCGGCCGAGTACCGCGTCGAGGTCACCCTCGCCGGGTACGCGCGCCAGACGCGATCGGTCAACGTCGACGCGGCGGAGACCCGCAAGGACATCGAGATCATGCTCCGCAAGGGCGACGGATCGATCGAGGGTTCGATCGTGGGGCCCAACGGGCCGCTCGGCGGCGTGCAGATCACCGCCGGGGACGGCGCCGCGACGTTCACCACCACCGCGCTCACCACCGACCCGGTGGGCAGCTTCGTGCTGCGCGACCTCGTCACGCCGGGGACCTACACGCTGCACTTCGAGAAGGAGGGGCTGCGCTCGGAGGTGCTCACCCTGCGGTTGACCGAGGGCCAGCGCCTCACCGGGGTGGCGGTGTCGATGTCGGGCGGCAAGGGCACCATCAACGGCACGGTGCGCCAGGCGGGCGGCGGGGCGTTGGGCGGCGTCGAGGTGACGGTGTCCAACGGGCAGGTGTCGATGAAGACGACGACGTTGAGCGTCGGTTCGGTCGGTGCGTTCGTGGTGGAGGGCCTGCCCGCGCCGTCCACCTACACCGTGTCCTTCGCCAAGCCCGGCTACGTCGGCCAGTCCCGCTCGATCGACCTCGACCTGCTCGCCGGTTCGACCGCGGCGACGGTGGACGCCGCGCTGGTGCCCGCCACGGCGACGCTGCGCGGCACCGTGTCCGACGTCGTCGGCCCGACCGGCGGCGTGACGGTCACCGTCACGGACGGCAACGAGACCCGGACCACCACGAGCGCCACCTCGCCGGCGGGGGCCTACCTGTTCGACGGGCTGCGCCCCGGCACCTACACGGTGACCTTCGCCCGCGCCGGGTCGGCCTCGCAGACCTTCCTCGCCCCACTCGGACCGAACGACACGCGCGTCATCGACGTCACGATGGCGCAGCGGGCGTCGATCACCGGGCGCATCACCGTCGGGCCCAGCGGCGGGCCGACGACGGTGGCCGAGGGCGCAGAGGTACGCCTGTACAAGGTGCTCGACTTCCCGAC
>JADLEF010000475.1 GCA_020846295.1 Acidimicrobiales bacterium | reverse complement strand
CCGCCTATCGCTGGACACTCAATCACACGATGGCGGTGGACGATCCGCTGGAACTGTTCCCGACCCACAGCGCGATGGTGACATCATGACCGCGACGAATGCCCGCAAGCGGCTGGGCGATCTGGCAAAGACGATCCGGTCGAAAAACGCCGGCACCGACAAGATCACCTTCGACATCATCTTCCGCGAGAAGGCGACCTATGACCTGGTGAAACGCTCGCGGGCGCTGACGCCGGACAGCGTCTGCGCGGTGCTGAACGTTGACCCGGCCCGCCTGACCGATTTTGTCGAATATGACCCCGGCAACGCGATCAAGTTCACCATCCTGCGGATCCGGCCATCGGGGAGTGCCGGTGACGGCGACATTTTCGGCGCCCAGCCATATGCGCCGTTTCTGGATCTCGAAATCGACCTGACCGACCCTTCGGGCGCAAGCTGACGTGTTGCTTTCACGGCCAGCAGCTCACCCCGTGGACCAGGAGTCCAGCCGCAACGCGGGAACACGGACGATCCTGTCCCTTGCAGCATCATAGCCGGTCATCTCGCCGGCCATCGTCAGCGAATTCAGGATCGCTTCTTCCGTGGCTTCCATGGCCGCCTCGAACAGCGGCGACATGGCGGCATTGCCCAGCGTCCGGGTATCGCCGCCCGGCGCGTCGGGACCACGCCGCAGGCCGGGGGCGGTGCTGAAGGCCAGTGCATAATCGCCCGAGCCATTGCTCAGCGCCGATCCGGTCCGCGCCAGCCCGCCGAAGCAGCGTTGCGCCAGACGTTCCAGATTGCGCGACGACACCGCTGCATCGGTGGCCAGGACAATGACGATCGAGCCGTCAGGGTCACTGTGCGGCAGCGGCGCAGGTGACGGTCGGCCGTCGATCCGCAGATGCCCGCCGAAGTTCGACTGCACCAGCACGCCAAGCGTTCCGATCCCCTTCAGCCAGCGGGACGAGGTGCCGATTCCGGCCTTCAGCCCAAAAGCAACCGTTCCGGTGCCGGCGCCGACCGGACCCTCGGCGACAGGCCCGCCGGTCGCAGCAGCGAGTGCGGCGCGCATTTCGGCCACCGTCGGGCGGGCGGCGCGGATATCGTTGAGTCGCGAGTCGTTGGTCTCTCCGACCACGGCATTGATCGAGACCAGCCGGTCGTTGCCGGGCTGGTCCAGCGTGTAGCCGATCAAGGCTTCGATGGCGCGGCCCGTGGCCAGCGTATTGGTCAGCAGGATCGGGGTCTCCAGCTCTCCCAATTCGGCGATCTGGGTCGCGCCGACGAACTTGCCATAGCCGTTCAGCACCGACAGCGCCGCCGGCACCCTCTCGCGCCAGAGGTTGCCGCCATGCGGCAGGATCGCGGTGGCGCCGGTGCGGATGCGATCGCGCTCGATCAGGGTGCAATGCCCGACAAGAACGCCAGCGACATCGGTGATCGCGTTCAGCGGTCCGGCCGGATGCACTCCGGGCGCGATCCCGATCTGCCGTGCCCGCCGATGGGTTCCGTCTGCCACCGTCATCCCGCCCCGCCCGTCCTGTTACGACAAACGGTAGCGGGTGCCCGCAGACCCCGCAAGCGGATCACCGCCCGAGGGTCGCATTGCATTTCCGGGCGTTCTGGCAGAGGTTCGACGGCAGAACAAAGATTCTCACAGGGACGCGATCCGGATGGCGACGGGCAAGTGCACCGCAGACATGATTCTGCACAACGGCGTAATCTGGTGCGGTCTGGACGACGGCCAATGCCAGGCGGTTGCGATCTGGCAGGGCCGGATCCTTGCGACCGGCAGTGATGCCGAGATACTGGCGTTGCGCGGGCCTCGGACACGAGTGGTCGATCTTCAGGGCCGTTTCGCAACCCCCGGCCTCAACGACGACCACCTGCATCTGATCTCGCTCGGGCTGACGATGGACTGGGTCGACGCCAGTCCCGATGCCGCCCCGACCCTGGCGAAGCTGCAAGAGGCGCTGCGCCAGCGCGCCTCCGAAACGCCGAAGGGCGACTGGGTCACGGCGCGCGGCTATGACCAGGTAAAGCTCGACATCGGCCGACACCCGGACCGCAGCGAACTGGACGCGGCGGTGCCGGATCACCCGGTCCTGCTGGTGCGGGCTTGTGGCCATGTCGCTTTGGCCAACAGCATGGCGATGCAGCGCGCAGGCGTAGACGAGAACACGCCGGTTCCCTCGGGCGGGGTGATCGAGAAGATCAATGGTCGCCTGACGGGTCTTTTTGCCGAGACCGCGCAGGACATGATGCGCGCGCAACTGCCCGAGCCCACGGTCGAACAGCTGATCGGAGGGATCGAACGGGCCGGAAAGCATCTGCTGTCGATGGGCATCACCAGTTGCATGGATGCCGCCGTCGGCATGGTGGCAGGGTTCAGCGAGATCCGCGCCTATCATCTGGCCAAACGCGATG
>JADLEF010000382.1 GCA_020846295.1 Acidimicrobiales bacterium | reverse complement strand
GGGTGTTGCGCAAGTTGGCCGGCAGCGCGTCGCTCCGGCCGGTGACCAGCGGCTCGGCCCGGCCGGCAGCGACGACGCCGGTGCCGGTCGCCGTCGGTTCGGCGGCCTGATCGGTGACCGCGCCGCCGGCCGCTCGGTACGGGGCGGCGCTCGACAGCTCCCACCCAGCCCGGTCTGCGGCATGACCCCGGTCGTGCCGCAGACCGCGCTCGGACCGTCGTGGCGGTGCGGGCGGGGTTTGGAGCCAGTCATCGGCGCGGACGGGCCCCGGGTGGCTGGGCCGAGGGGGTCGCCGGACGGTACCGTCTGGCGGTGCCCGATGACGAGCAGCTGCACGGCATGACGCCGAACGATCGTGACGACCAGACGGGTGGGCGGCTCGACACCGTCGCCGCCGGCGGCCGTCGCGGCCCCGATCAGGCGGAGCTCAGCGACGACGAGGTCGTCGACGAACTGCCCGAGGAGCTGCAGCCCGCCCTCGTCACCGGTGACTACATCTTCCCCAACACCAGCCGTCGGCGGATCCCCGCCGTGCTCTACGCGCTGTTCGCCGCAGGGTGTGTGGCGGTGTTCCTCACCGCCGGCGATTCACCGGCGGTGAACGGTGGCTGGCTCGGTGCGGCCGTCCTGCTCGGTGGGTTCGCCGTCTACTCGTGGCTGGCCGGCGCCAACCTCGACGTGGACGAGCGGGACGCGCTCGTCGCCGCCACCAAGGACGTGGGGTTCGCGGTCGGACACGCCTCGGCCCAGCTCGGCTGGCGTGGCCTGCTGTGCCGCCCCACCTGGCGCGTGCTCCTCTACTCGGCGGAGGACCCGCCGCTGCAGCGCGGGTTGATCTTCGTCGACGGCCTGGACGGGCGGGTGCTCGAGCGCATCGTCGAGGACAACCCGGAGGACTGGACGGAGCTGCTCGCCAAGAAGGGCTGACCTCCGGGTCGGCGCGACCGACCCGCCGTTCAGTTGCTCGCCCGGCGGGCGTCCTCCACCGTGTGGGCCAGCAGGTCGAGCGCAGTGCGGCCGTAGGCGACGAGCTCGCGCAGCAGTTCGTGCGCGCTCGACGCTGCACCGCCGACGGTGGCCGGCCGGGACCAGTCCTTGCCCGGTGTGCGCTCGACCAGCTGCGCCGCCGACTGCACCGTCTCGTCGAGCTGCGCCAGCGCCGCCGCGACACCGGATCCGACCGACCCGCCCGAGGGGGAGGGCCGCTCGAACAGCGCCGGCAACGTCGGCGCGTCCGCGGTGAGGGTGCGCGACAGGCCGCCCTGTACGGCGCGGAGGTGCCCATCCACCGCCACCAGCAGCGCCGACACGCTCCAGCCGTCGCGGCCGGCGGTGGCGACGTCGAGGTCCTCGCCACGCAGCTCGGCGGGCGAGAACAGCTCCCGGAAGCGACGGGCGTAGGAGCGCAATGCCACCACCGCGTCCGGTGCTGCGAGGTTCATGAGCTGGTGGCGGTCCATGCGGGTCACTCTAGGACGGCACGGGGGGTTGCTAGCATCGGTGTCAACCCTGCCGGGACGGACGTCCTGGCAGGATCGAATCCGGCTCGAGCGGTGCCAACCGGCCGCCGAGCGAAGGAGACAGTTCATGTTCGACGGCCGCTGGCGAAGCACAATCGAAGAGGGGCTGAAGCCCGTGGGGGCGGGTCTGCGCCGCACGGGCATCACCGCCGACGTGGTGACGGTCATCGGCGTCGCCATGGCGGGTGCCACCGCGGTCGCCATCGGCGCCGGGCACTTCCGGCTGGCGTTCCTGCTGCTGGTGCTCACCGGCGTGCCCGACGCGCTGGACGGGGCGGTGGCCAAGGCCTCCGGCACCGCTTCCAAGCGCGGCGCCTACTTCGATTCGGTGGCGGATCGCTTCACCGACTTCCTGCTCTTCGGCGGCTGCGCCTGGTACCTGGCGCCGCAGGGTCGGATCATGTTGCTGCCCTTCGCCCTGGCCGGCGCGGCGTCGCTCGTGTCCTATCAGCGGGCCAAGGCGGAGAGCCTCGGCTTCAACGCCCGCGGCGGGCTGATGGAGCGCGCCGAGCGGTTCATCGTGCTGGGCTTCGCGCTCCTCTTCTCCGAGCTGCTGATCCCCGTGCTGTGGGTGATGTTCACGCTCACCGCGGTCACCGCCATCCAGCGCTTCATCAAGGTCTGGCGCCAGGCCGACCGTCCGGTCCCGCCCAGGGCCGCCCGCCGTCGCTCCCGGCCGCGCCCGCGCCGACCGGTGGCAGAGCGGGCCGAGCGCTGGCGCAGCCAGCTCGAGTCGCGCCGCTCGGCGCGCTGAGCGACCGGCCCCCACCTCCCGCACAGGCGGTCTCCGATCCGACCCGCAACCGCGACCTTCGTCTACACCCGAGGCTCCCGCTTCGTGCAGGCATTGCCGCGCCCGGTCGCGCTCGCGCTCGCCACCCTCGGCGGGTGGGCATCGTGCCTGGTGATGGCCGAGGGCCGCTTCCTGGTGAGCCGCAACCTGCAACGCATCGCCGGCGGCACGCTCGGTCCCTGGCAACTGCGCCGCCAGGTGCTCAGCTCGTTCGCCCACTACTCGCGCTACTGGGTCGAGTCGGCCCGGCTGCCGAAGACGCCCGATGACGAAGTGGACGAGGGCCACGACGTCGTCGGCTACGAACACGTGCAGCGGGCGCTCGACGCCGGCACCGGCATCATCCTGGTGCTGCCCCACCTCGGCGGCTGGGAGTGGTCGGCGTTCTGGCTGGCCCGGATCAACAACGTGCGCGTCACCGCGGTGGTCGAACCGCTGCAGCCGCCGGCGGTCATGGAGTGGTTCATGTCCTTTCGGAGGTCCCTGGGCATGAACATCGTGCCGCTCGGGCCGACCGCCGGACAGGAGGTCCTCGCCGCCCTCAAGCGCAACGACGTCGTCTGCCTGCTGGCCGACCGCGACGTCAACGGGGCGGGGATCGACGTGACCTTCTTCGGCGAGAAGACCACCATGCCCGGCGGTCCGGCGACGCTGGCGCTGCGCTCGGGCGCACCGCTCTGTCCCACCGCCGTGTACTTCGATGGGCGCTACGGCCACCGCGGCGTGGTCCGCCCGCCGCTCGATGCGACCAGGACGGGTCGCCTGCGTGCTGACGTGCACCGGCTCACCCAGCAGGTCGCCGACGAACTGGAGGAGCTCATCCGGGCGGCTCCCGAGCAGTGGCACCTGATGCAGCCGAACTGGCCGAGCGATGAGGTCGCCCTCGCCGACCGCCGCCTGCGCCGAGAGCGCTGAGCGGGCGGGTCGGCCGCCATGCGCGTCGGGCTGGTGTCGCCCTACAGCCTGACCCGGCCCGGCGGGGTCCAGGGCCAGGTGCTCGGGTTGGCCCGTTCGCTGCGCCTGCGCGGCCACGACGTGCGGGTCCTCGGCCCCTGTGACGGGGCACCACCCGAGCCCGACGTCATCGCCCTGGGCAACTCCATGCCGATCGAGGCCAACGGCTCGGTCGCATCGCTCGCCCCCGACCCGTCCGCCCAGCTGCGCACGATCGGGGCGTTGTGGGACGAGAACTTCGACGTGGTCCACCTCCACGAGCCGTTCGCGCCCGGGCCGACCTCCACCGCCCTGCTCGTCGAGGACGCCCCGCTGGTGGGCACGTTCCACGCCGCCGGGACCAGCCAGTCCTACCGTTACCTGCAGCCGATCCTGCGCTACTTCGCCGACTGGCTGTCGATCCGGGTGGCGGTGTCGAAGGACGCTCGGGCACTGGCCGCCGCCGCCATCGGCGGCAGCTTCGAGCTGCTGTTCAACGGGGTCGAGGTCGAGCGGTACGCCGCGGCCGCTCCGTGGCCGACCGAGGTGCCGACCATCGTGTTCATCGGTCGCCACGAACCCCGCAAAGGGCTCGCCCAGTTGCTGGAGGCCGTCCAGCAGCTGAGCGGTGAGCTGGCCGTGTGGGTGCTGTCGGAGGGCCCGCAGACGAACGAGCTGCGGCAGCGCTACGGCCACGACGGCCGCATCCGCTGGCTGGGGCGGGTCACCGAGGAGGAGAAGGCGCGCCGCCTCGCCGGCGCCGACGTGTTCTGCGCGCCGTCGCTCGGCGGCGAGTCCTTCGGCGTGGTGCTGGCCGAGGCGATGGCGGCGGGCACGGCCGTGGTCGCGTCCGACCTGGCCGGGTACCGCAACGCCGCCCGACCCGACCGCGAGGGCCTGCTCGTCGCCCCCGGGGACGTCGTCGCGCTGCGGCGCGCCCTGCGCGAGGTGCTCGACAACGAGGCCCGCCGTGGCGAGCTGGTGGAGGCGGGGCGGCTGCGGGCGGCGTCGCTGTCCATGGCGCGGCTGGCCGCCTGCTACGAGGAGCTGTACACCGACGCGTTGACCCGGGGGCCCGTCGCCCGGCCCTGGGGGCACCGTTCCCGGGCCCGTACCGGGCGGGTCTCCCGCCGAGGACGCTGACGGGCCACTACGATCGGGCCGTGCTCGTTTTCCTCCTGATCATCGTTGTGCTGGTGGTCGGCGTCCTCCTCTACACGGTGGCCACGTACAACGGCCTCGTGAAGCTGCGTAACCGGATCGAGGCCGCCTGGGCCCAGATCGACGTGCAGTTGAAGCGCCGCTACGACCTCATCCCCAACCTCGTCGAGACCGTCAAGGGCTACGCCACCCACGAGCGGGACACGCTCGAGGCGGTGATCAACGCCCGCAACCGGGCCATGGCCGCACCGTCGGGCAGCCACGAGCAGGCCGAGGCCGAGAACGTGATCACCGGCGCCCTGCGTCAGGTCTTCGCCCTCTCGGAGGCGTACCCGGATCTCAAGGCCAACCAGAACTTCGCCCAGCTGCAGGAGGAGCTGACCTCCACCGAGGATCGCATCGCCTACTCGCGGCAGTTCTTCAACGACTCGGTGCTGAAGTACAACTCGAAGATCCAGGCGTTCCCGGGCGTGATCCTGGCGAACATGATGGGCTTCAAGGCGCGGGAGTACTTCGAGGCCGACGACGACTCCCGGGGCCCGGTCCAGGTCAAGTTCTGATCCATGTACGACCAGGTCGCCCAGAACCGGCGCCGGTCGATGCTGTTGGTGGCGGTGTTCTTCGTGTTCACCGCCCTGGTCGCCATCGCGGTCGCCTACGGCGTCGGCCTCGGAGCGACCGGCATCGCCTTCGCCGTCCTCTTCGCCGGTGGATCGGCGGCGCTCTCCTACTGGAAGAGCGACAGCATCGCCCTCGCCGTCAGCCGGGCCCGCCCCGCCGATGAGCAGCAGTACGCCCGCCTGCACAACCTCGTCGAAGGGCTGTGCATCGCCTCCGGCCTGCCGAAACCGCGGCTCTACGTCATCGATGACGATGCGCCCAACGCGTTCGCAACCGGACGCAACCCGAGCCATGCCGCGATCGCGGTGACCACCGGGCTGCTCGACAAGATGAACCGGGTGGAGCTCGAGGGCGTGCTGGCCCATGAGCTGTCGCACGTGAAGAACTACGACATCCTCGTGTCGACGCTGGCCATCGTGATGCTCGGCGTGATCACCCTGCTGGCCGATCTCAGCTTCCGCTTCCACTGGCTGTCGGGCCACAAGCGCGACCGCGACGCCGGCCCCGGCCCGCAGGCGGTGCTGGCGGTGGTCGGCATCGTGCTCATCATCGTGGGCCCGATCGTGGCCAAGTTGATCCACTTCGCCATCAGCCGCCGGCGCGAGCAGCTGGCGGACTTCTCGGCGGTGGAGATGACCCGCTACCCGCCGGGGCTGATCTCGGCGCTGGAGAAGCTCAAGGGCGATTCCTCGGTGGTGCGATCCGGCTCCCGGGCCACCGCCCACATGTGGATCGAGGACCCGATGGCCCAGACCGAGCAGCAGGGCAACCTGGCCAAGCTCAACCGCCTGTTCAACACCCACCCGCCGCTGGACGAACGCATCGCCGCGCTGCGCGAGCTCTGAGCCGGGTTCGAGCCGAGCCAGCACGACGCGGAACCGAGTACAGCCTGCGCGGGAGGGACGGATACGATCGGCGGTATGACGCAGGAGTCGACCGGTAGCAAGCGGACGGGCACCATCGAGGTCAAGCGGGGCCTCGCCGAGATGCTCAAGAGCGGCGTGATCATGGATGTGGTCACCCCCGAGCACGCCAAGATCGCCGAGGACTCCGGCGCCGTCGCCGTCATGGCGCTCGAACGCGTCCCGGCCGACATCCGTGTCCAGGGCGGCGTGGCCCGCATGTCCGATCCCGACATGATCGAGGGCATCAAGGCGGCGGTGACCATCCCGGTGATGTCCAAGGCCCGCATCGGCCACTTCGTGGAGGCGCAGAT
>JADLEF010000381.1 GCA_020846295.1 Acidimicrobiales bacterium | reverse complement strand
CTCGGGGGGCCCTGGCGTCAGAACCAGCGTCGCTTGTCGACCACCTGGAACAGCTCCTCGCCGGCGAGGAACCGACGGCAGTTCTCGGCGATGACGTCGTAGCGACGCTCGTCGATGTAGGGCCCGTTCATGGCCACGTGCGGCGTGATCAGCACGTTCGGCACATCCCAGAGGGGATGGTCGGCGGGAAGGGGTTCCTCGTCGAACACGTCGAGGCCGGCGCCCGCCAACTCCCCGGCCTGCAGCGCGTCGACGAGGTCCCGCAAGCGCACGGTCATCCCCCGACCGATGTTGACGAACACCGCGGTGGCCTTCATGCGGGCGAAGCGGGCCCGGTCCATCATCGCCTCGGTGTCGGGCGTGTGCGGCACGGTCGACACCACGAAGTCCGCGGTCGGCAGCAGCTCGTCGAGCGCCTCCGCAGGGTGGACCGCGATGCCGGCCGCCTCGGTGACCCGGGCGTCCACCGCGACCACCTCGGTGCCGAACGGTGCCAGGTAGCGGGCCAGCGTCGTGCCCACCCCACCGGCGCCGATGAGGAGCAGCCTCGCCTCGGCGAGGTGCACCGTCGGCACCACCGTGGCCCGGTAGCGGTGATCACGTTGCTGGGCCGCGTAGCCGGGCAGGCCGCGTGCGAAGGCCAGCACGAACGCCAGCACGTGGGTGGCGATGTGGTCGTTGTACACCCCGCGCATGTTGGTCACCACCACCGGGTGGGCGGCGAGCTCCTCGGTGAAGAAGCCCACCGGCGGCGCCGCCATCGGCGCCTGCAACCAGCGCAGCCGAGGGGCGCGCCCGGCCCAGCCATCGGGCAGGGTGCCGTAGGCGGCGTCGGCCCGCTCGAGCAGCGACCGCGCCTCGGCCTCGTCGGCGGCGATCAGCACCTCGAGGGTCGGGACCTCGGCCCGGAGCCGCTCCGCCCAGGAGGCGACGGCGGCGTTCACCGAGGCGGGCGCCCGTCCGGGCGGCAGGAACAGCAGGGTGGTGGTCTCCGTCGGTGTGGCCATGGCCCCGGTCTACCCCACCGGCGCGACCCCGGTCCGGTTGCGGCGGAGGGGTCGCGGTCCGGTTGCGGATCCGTTCCGAACTCCGGCACGGGCACCCGCCTCCAGGGGGCATCACCCCGCGCCGGCACCCTAACGTGACCGACGACACAGTCGGCGAGCAGTTCGCCACGACCACAGGGAGAGCCCCTCCGTGACGATGACCGAGGAACCCAAGGCGACCAAGACTCGCCCCTACACCGGGTCCGAATACATCGAGAGCATCCGCGATGGCCGAACCGTGTACTTCATGGGCGAGCGGGTCAAGGACGTCACCACCCATCCGGCGTTCCGCAACAGCGCCCGTTCGATCGCCCGCATGTACGACGCCCTGCACGACCCGTCGCTCAAGGACGTGTTGACCTGCGAGACCGACACCGGCAACGGCGGGTGGACCCACCGCTACTTCCGGGCGCCCAGATCGACCGAGGAGCTGGTCGCCGGGCGGGACGCCATCGCCGCCTGGCAGCGCGTCGTGTACGGCTGGATGGGCCGCTCCCCCGACTACAAGGCCGCCTTCCTCGCCACCCTCGGGGCCAACACCGACTTCTACGACCCGTACCAGGAGAACGCCCGCCGCTGGTACAAGGAGTCCCAGGAGACCGCCCAGTACTGGAACCACGCCATCGTCCACCCGCCGGTGGACCGCAACCTGCCGCCCGACCAGACCAACGGCGTGTACATGCACGTCGAGCGTGAGACCGACAACGGTGTGGTGGTGTCCGGGGCGAAGGTCGTCGCCACCGGGTCGGCGCTGACCCACAAGAACTTCATCGCCCACTTCGGCCTGCCGTTCCAGGACCCGAACTACGCCATCGTCTGCGCCATCGACATGGACACCCCCGGCGTGAAGCTGATCTGCCGCAACAGCTACGAGCTGCAGGCGGCCACCACCGGCTCGCCGTTCGACTACCCGCTGTCGAGCCGGCTGGACGAGAACGACTCGATCCTCGTGTTCGACGAGGTCGAGGTGCCCTGGGAGAACGTGTTCCTCTACGGCGACGTCGAGAAGTGCCAGATGTTCTTCCCGGCCTCGGGCTTCATCCCGCGCTTCACCCTGCACGGCCTCACCCGCCTGTGCGTCAAGCTGGACTTCATCGCCGGCATCCTGGCCAAGGCGTTGCGGGCCACCGGCACCGCCGAGTTCCGCGGCGTGCAGGCCAACCTCGGTGAGGTCGTCGCCTGGCGCAACATGATGTGGGCCATCTCCGACGCGATGGTGAAGAGCCCCGATCCGTGGGTCGGTGACTACGTCCAGCCGAACCTGCAGTACGGCATGGCGTACCGCGTGTTCGCCCCCACCGCGTACCCGCGCATCAAGGAGATCGTCGAGCAGGTGGTGGCGTCGGGGCTCATCTACGTGAACTCCAACGCGGCGGACTTCAAGTCCGCCGAGATCCGCCCCTACCTCGAGAAGTACGTCCGCGGCTCCAACGGCATCCCGGCCGAGCAGCGCATGAAGACGATGAAGCTGCTGTGGGACGCGGTGGGCAGCGAGTTCGGCGGCCGCCACGAGCTCTACGAGCGCAACTACGCCGGCAACCACGAGCAGATCCGCTTCGAGACGCTGATGGTCTCCGAGCTGACCGGCACCATGGCCTCGATGGAGGAGATGGTGGACCGCTGCATGTCCGAGTACGACCTCGACGGTTGGACCATCCCCGGCTACGTCAACCCGGGCGACGTGTCGATGGTCGGCAAGATCAACCTCTGATCTACCTCGGATCAGATCAGATCTGATCCGCATCGCAGCCCTGCGTCGGTCCGCACCGGCGTGGGGCTGCGGCGCGCCCCGCGGTGCTCCGCTACCGAGCAGGCCATCCGACCCAGTCAGGCTCGGGGTGCGACGCGCCGTTGCAGCTGCCATGACTGCTGCCGCGCCGGCTGCGAGGGAACCGGGAATCGCCCCGGACGCGGCCGCGCTCCCCACCCACGCGCGTCCGAGCCGGGCGGGACGCCTGCTGCGCATTGCGCTGACCTGCGTCGCCGTCGCCTACCTGGTGTGCATGAAGGTGGTGCCGCGGGCCGATGGCGCCGAGTTGGCGTGGCTCGATGTGTGGTTCCACAACCTGCTGCTCGTCGCCTGCGGGATCGTCACCTGGCTGGGTTCGAGGGGACGGCGAGCAGACCGGGCCGGATGGCGCTTCGCGTCGGCCGCGGTGCTGCTCAACGCCACCGCCAACTTCACGTGGGTGCTGCTGTTCGACAGCGCGTCGCTCAGCCCGTCCGACGCCCTGTTCCTCGCGTTCTACCCCGCCATGTACGTGTCGGTGGTCCTGCTGGCCCGCAGCCGGGCCTCCACCCGCGGGCTCGGCCAGTGGCTCGACGGCGGCATCGCCGGGTTCGGCGTGGCCGCGCTCGTCGCCGCGTTCCTCTTCCCGCCGCTGTTGGAGGGGGCCGGCGGCGGCGCCCTCGCCGTCGCCGTCAACCTGTCCTACCCCATGGCGGACCTGCTGCTGATCGCCATGCTGCTGGCCGGCCTCGCCCCGGCGGGCTGGCGGCCCGATCGGCCACTGGCGTTGCTCATCGTCGGGTTGCTGGTCAACACCGCGGCCGACGCCAGCTACCTGCTGCAGTCCGCCGCGGACACCTACCAGCAGACCAGCGCGGCGAACCTGCTGTGGATCGTCGCCGTGGTCATCATCGCCAACGCGCCGTGGGTGGCGGCCCGTCGCGCTGCGGTGGCCGCGACCGGCGCGGTGAGCGCCCCCCACGACGGCGTGGCGCCCGACGGCCGCGACGAGATCGGCGTCGTCGTCGACGGCGCCAACACCGGCAAGCTGCTGCTGCCGGCCGGGGCGGCCATCGCCGCCTTCGTGCTCGTGCTGGTCAGCTCCGAACGAGCGGTGCAGCGCGTCGCCGTGGTCCTGGCCGCTACCACGTTGGTGCTGGCCGGGGCGCGGGTGACGATGGCCTATCGGGAGCTGCGCTCGCTGGCCAACAGCCGCCGTGAGGCCCGCACGGACGAGCTGACCGGCCTGCCCAACCGTCGCGCGTTCCTCGAGCAGCTCGACCTCGAGCTCAGCGGGCTCGCTGCCGGCCGGCCGGTCTCGGTGCTGCTGATGGACCTCGACGGCTTCAAGGAGATCAACGACACGCTGGGCCACCACAGCGGCGACCAGCTGCTGGTCGAGGTGGGCCGGATCCTGCGGGGCGAGCTGCGCACCTCCGACGTCGTCGCCCGGCTCGGGGGCGACGAGTTCGCCGTGCTGCTCGACGATGCCGACCTCGACGGGGCACTGACCGCAGCCGGCACGTTGCGCGCCGCGCTCGAGGCACCGATCACGGTGGGCGGTCTGGCCGTTGCGGTGCACATCAGCATCGGCATCGCCTCGGCCCCGACCCACGGCAGCGACGCGGTCAGCCTGCTGCGCTTCGCCGACATCGCCATGTACGAGGCGAAGCACGCCCGCAGCGGTGTGAAGGTGTACGACACCCTTCCCGCCGACCGCCAGCGTGACCGCCTCGAGCTGGCCCACGACATCCGACGTGCGCTCTCGGACGGCGAGTTCATCCTCCACTACCAGCCGAAGGTCGAGGTGGCGACGGGTGCGGTGCGCAGCACCGAGGCCCTCGCCCGCTGGCAGCACCCGACGCGGGGGTTGCTGTTCCCCGACACGTTCCTGCCGCTGGTGGAACACGGCAACCTCGGCTCGCAGCTCACCCGGTGCGTGCTGGACTGCGCCATCCGCCAGCTCGCCGACTGGCAGCGCCAGGGCCGCCCGTGGACCGTCGCGGTGAACATCGCGCCACCGGACCTGCTCGACGAGTCGCTGCCGGACTACGTCGGCCACCAGCTTCGCCGGCGGGGCGTCGACCCGGGCCGGCTCGTGTTGGAGATCACCGAGGGCGCCCTGGTGGCCGACCCCGAGCGGGCGGCGCGCACGGTGCGCCGCCTCCGCGACGCGGGCAGCCTCATCTCCCTCGACGACTTCGGTGTCGGCTTCTCGTCGCTGGTGCACCTGCGCACGATGGACTTCGATGAGCTGAAGCTGGACCGAACCCTGGCCATCGGGCTCGAGGCGGACCCGAAGGGCCAGGCCATCGTGCACGCCGCGGTGGGCCTCGCCGACGCGCTCGGCCTGCGACTGGTCGTCGAAGGGGTGGAGACCACGGCCGAGCGCGACCTCATCGCGTCGCTCGGCGCACGATACGTCCAGGGGTATGTCTACAGCCGGCCGCTGCCGCCGGAGCAGCTCGAGACGTTCAGCGCCGAACCGGCGGCGCAGGCGCCGTCCGCCCCGGGCGGCTCAGTCGGCCAGGCCGAGCCAGCGACGCGGGTTGCGCTCCAGCACGGCCTGCCGTAGGCCCGGGCTGGCGAGCCCGCGCAGCGTCTCGTCCAACTCGTGCAACGCGCCGGGGAAGGTGCAGTCGTAGTGGGGGTAGTCCGAACCCCACACCACGGTGTGGCCGAGCCCGAGCTCGACGAGCTGGCCGAGCGCCTCGCCCTCCCCCGCCTCCATCGTGACGAAGCACTGCTCGGACCAGATCTCGGTCGGGTCCCGTTTGAGCGCCGGCACGAGGTGGCCCATGGTGCGCTTGTGGTCATCGAGGCGGTCCAGCCAGTAGGGCAGCCAGCCCAGGCCCGATTCGAAGAAGCCGACGCGCAGGCCCGGGTGGTTGTCCAGCACGCCGGAGGCGAGCACCTCCATCACCGAGGCCATCTGCTCGAAGGGGTGGCACACCATGTGGACGTAGAACTGGTTGCTGTAGCGGGTCCGGGCGAAGCTGGGCATCTTGGAGCCGAAGCTGCCGTGGATGCCGATGCACAGGTTCGCATGCTCAGCCGCTGACCAGACGCGGTCCATCTCGGCGTCGTACAAGGCGAGGCCGTTGTAGCGCTCGGGCCGGAAGGTGATGCCACTGAGCCCGGCCTCGGCCACCGCCTCGATCTCCGCCACCGCGGCGTCGACGGACTGCAGCGGGCACACCGCGATGCCGTACAGGCGATCGCGGTCCACCGAGACGAAGTCCGCCATCCAGCGGTTGTAGGCCCGGGCGCTCGCCGCCGCGGCCGCACCGTCCTGCACGTCCCCGGAGAGCAACCACAACGACGGGAAGAAGACGGCGTGGTCGAGGCCCTCGCCGTCCATGACCTTCAGCCGCTCGTGGGGGTCGTGACTGCCCGGCAGGATGTCGTCCCAACTGGCGTCGGGGTTGCCGTAGGCGCCGGGGATGCAGGCCGGCGCGGCGTTGGTGCCGGTGTCCACCCCACCACAGAACAGCGTCTCGCGGCCGCCGGGGTGCTTGCGGACCTGCACCACGACGTCCCGGAAGGCGGGATCGGCGTACTCCTGCCACACCGACGGCGGCTCGCAGATGTGCGCGTCCGCATCCCAGACGTTGTGGCCGGTGACGGTGGTGCTCTGCCCCATGGGACCACCGTAGTGGTCACGGACGGTCCCCGCCCGGGGTCAGCGCAGCAGACCCTGCAACATGACGGTGGCCATGTCGTTGGCGATCTTCTCGGGGTAGCCCTTCTCCATGTGGTACCACTCCACGGACCAGTTCAGCGCGCCGATGATGGTCATGCGCACGATGGAGAGATCGAGACCGTCCTTCAGCCGGCCTGCGTCGCGGGCGTCGATCAACATGTCCCGCCACAGGTTGCCGTAGGCGCGCTGCTGGTCGAGCAGCCGCTCGCGGATGTCCGGCGGCACCTGCCCGATCATCTTGATCGAGGCCGAGGTGGCGTCGGTGGAGGCGAGCACGGCGAGCAGGTGGGCCCGGATGGCGGTGCACAGCCGATCGATCGGGTCGGCGTCGGGACCGAGGGTGGCGAGGCGCTCGCGCACCTCGGCCTCGGTGCGGCGGTGCCCGGTCGACATGACCTCTTCCACCAGCGCTTCGCGCGACGCGAAGTGGTAGTAGAGGCTGCCCGCCTGGAGCCCGGCCTCGGTGGCGATGTCGGTCAGGCGCGCGCCGACGAAGCCCCTGGCCCGGAACACCTTCGCCGCTGCGTCGAGGATCCGGCGGCGGGTCAGCTCCGCCTTGGTCTGACCGCGCTCGTCGTCCACGAGCACGCCATCGGTCTTGTCCACCGGGGCATCGTATCGGTTCGGGCCCGGGGGCGGGTTGATCGAAGCGTGGGGCGGACCAGGCGCCCCGTGCGTCGGACAGGCGACGATCGTCGCGACATCGGAGCAGACCGATCGGTATGGCCAGCGGACCGTGCCCTGCGCTCCGTCACCGGTAGGTGTCGATGGCCGCTTCGGCCGCGGCGCGGTAGCTGCCGCCGAACTTGACGGCGTGGACCACCAACGGGGCGATCTGGTGCAGCTGCACCCGGTGCGCCCACCCGTCCGCCAGGGGGAACGCCTCGGCGTAGGCGGCGAACGCCTCCGGCCGGAACCCGCCGAACAACCGCATCATCGCCAGGTCGAACTCGCGGTGGCCACCGTGGGCGGCGGGATCGATCAGCCAGCTCCGGCCGGCGAGATCGAACAGACGGTTGCCGGCCCACAGGTCACCGTGCAGCCGGGCCGGCGGTTCGGGTGGACCACCCAGCTCGGAGAGCCGGCCGGCCAATCGCTCGAGCGCCGCAACGGCCCGCTCGGCCAATGCGCCGGCGTCGCGGGCGAGCCGGGCGAGGGGCAGCAGCCGTTGCGTCCCGTAGAACGTCGCCCAGTCGGGGCACGGCTCGTTGGGGAGCCCACGGCTGCCGGTCGTGCGCCGATCGGAGCGGCCGAAGCACTCGGCGCCGTGGCGGTGCAGCTCGGCCAGCGCGGCGCCGAAGGACTCCTCCGAGCCGGCACGGGCGTGCCCCTCCTGGATCCAGGCGAGTACCAGGTAGTTCGGCGCCGCGGGAGCGGGCCGCCCGTCGGCACCGCCGTCGCTCACCGCCAGGACCTCGGGCACTGGCAGCGCGCCGGGCTCCCGCAGCCAGCGCAGCCCGGCCGCCTCG
>JADLEF010000380.1 GCA_020846295.1 Acidimicrobiales bacterium | reverse complement strand
TGGCCGACCTGATCGTGGTGCTCGACGGCGCCGCGGTGGTGGAGGTCGGCAGCCACGAGGACCTGGTGCGCCGGGGCGGGCGCTACGCCGAGCTGTTCGCCATCCAGGCCGCCGCCTTCGGATAGCGAGATTCGGGTCGCACGGTTCAGGCCGCACGGTTCAGGCCGCACGGTTCAGGTCGCGCGGTTCAGGTCGCGCGGTTCAGGCCGCACATTTCAGGCCGCGCGTCCGGCCGGAGACCGGGCCCGCCAACCCATTTCGTCACCGGAGAAACCCAAGGCATACCAAATGGTATGGTCAGCGCGGACCGAAACGTCCGAGAGCGCGCAGGCGGCCTCGCAACGTGCACAATGAGGGGCACGTCACGAGGCCGTCCACAGCAGGCGGGCGGGGCCGGGCCCCGACCCCGGCGTCGATCAGGCCGGCGCGGCGGCCTTGGGCTCCAAGCGACGGGTGCCCTGGAAAGCCGGCAGCGACGGGTCGAGGGCGAAGCGCACCGGGGCCAGGTCGGTGTCGGCCTTGAACGTGAAGCCGACCATGGCCAGATCGAGCGAGATACCGCCCCGCATGCCCAGCGCCTGCGGGTCGGGCAGCACCAGCGTCGGCGTGCCCCGGTCGGCCGAGTGGATGGCGTACTCCGGGTCGATCTGCACGATCGCCCCGGTGCCGTCGGGCAGCCGCACCAGGTGCAGGTTGTCGAACGGCATCAGGTCGGCCCCGCCGATGGTCTCCGGCTGGGTCAGCGTGGCGATCACCACGTCGCGGCCACCGATGGCCGCCCGGGCCTGGACCCGGTCGTGACGCACCGACAGCGACGCCTCGCCGTGCACCACCGGGTAGCCCCAGTGCGTCCGCAGCGCCCCGGTCGCCTCCGCCGAGTCGCACACGGCGCCCAGGCAGTAGCCACGCGGCCGGATCCCGGCGCGCACCACCAGCCGCAGCTGCACCAGCGTGAACGCACCGACCGGCGAGTCCGGGTAGCGCCCGGCGAAGAGGGACAGGTACGGCGGGATCGACGGGTGACAGGCCGGCGGGGTCAGCGCCAGCGACGGCTCGTCGGCCACCTCCCAGTTGATCTGCATGAGGGTCGCCTCGGGCAGCTCCCAGTGCGGCGCCTCGGTGAGCTCACCGACCTGCGGGGCGTCGGCCAGCGCGGCGGCGACATCGAGGGTTCCGAAACGCGGCATGTCAGTTCTTCTCCGTGAAGTGCGGCATGACCTCGGTGCCGAACAGGCGCAGCGATTCGAGGACCTGCTCCTGGGGGATCAGCTCGCTGGCGTTGAGCAGGAAGTTGATCTGGTCCACCCCGACCGCTTCCCACTTCTTCAGCTCGCGGATGATCTGCTCGGGGTTGCCGATGGCGATGCCCTCGGGCGGCTGGCCGGGCTCGCCCGGCGAGGACGCCTGGCGGCGGGTGGCGGCGAGCAGGCCGGGCGAGGGGTACCCCTTGGTCGGGTACGCCTCCTTGGCCATGTCGAGCTGGCCGGCGAGGTACTGGAAGTTCTGGATCATCCGCCCGCCGATGCCCACGCCCTCCGCCGAGTCTTCGTGGCAGAACAGGAAGTTGGCGGCGGCCAGCTTGTCGTTGACGAAGGCGCCGGCCGGCGTGCAGTTCTGGATGCGGCGGCGGTACTCCTGCACCCGCTCCTCCTGCGCCTTGAAGGTGGTGAAGTTCACGCCGAGGGCGCCCATGCCGCGGTCCGCCGCGTCCATCTCGGTGCCGGGGGTGGACACCGCCACCCACATCGGCGGGTGCGGCTTCTGGTAGGGCTTGGGCAGCACCGCCCGGGTCGGCATCGAGAAGTACTGGCCCTCGTAGCCGAAGCGCTCCTGCATCCACATCTGCGGAATGGTGTGCACGAACTCGTCCCACGAGTTCTTGGTGGTGTCGGGGTTGGCCCGGAACCCGCCCAGCTCGGTCCAGGTGGCCGAACGGCCGGTGCCGAACTCGAGGCGTCCGCCGGAGAGGATGTCGAGCACCGCGGCCCGCTCGGCGATCTTCACCGGGTGGTTGAACTCCGGCACGCAGATGACGATGCCGTGGCCGACCCGGATCTGCTTGGTCTGCATGGCGCAGGCGGTGAGGAACAGTTCGGGCGCCGAGCTGTGGGAGTACTCCTCGAGGAAGTGGTGCTCCACCGCCCACACGGAGTGGAACCCCATCTCGTCGGCGACGCGGACCTGCTCCAGCGCGTTCATGTACACGGTTCGTTCGGACTCGGCCGTCCACGGCCGGGGAACGGACAGTTCGTAGAAGACGCCGAACCTCATGGTTCTTCCCCCGTTCAGCCACCGGCGCCACCAACTTGACGCCCTGGTCAGCTCGAAGGCTAGCTCAGATGGCGCCGGTGGCGAGCAGGGCGACGAGCACGGCCGCGGCGCCGATGCGGTACCACCCGAAGACGGTGAGGCCGCGCGCCTGCAGCCAGGCGACCATCCACTTCACGGCGAGGAAGGCGGAGATGAACGCGGCGGCCAGGCCGATCAGCGGTCGCCCCACGCCGTAGGCGTCGATCATGACGCTGCCGTTCTTCAACCCCTCGTAGGAGGTGGCGGCGCCGAGGGTGAGCAGACCCAGCAGGAAGCTGAGCTCGACGGCGGCGGCGACGTTCAGGCCCAGGTACAGACCGGCCAGGATGGTGACGAGGCTACGGCTGGTGCCGGGCCACATGGCGAACGCCTGGGCGACGCCGACGATGACGGCCATGCGCACGGTGAGCTCGTCGAGCGTCTTGCCGCTGAACTGCTGGGCCCGGCGGCGCTGCTCGGTGAACAGGATGAGCACACCACCGACCACCCAGGCGGCGGCGATGGCCCACGGGTTGAACAGCCGATCCTTGATCGGGCCTTCGAGGGCCACGCCGATCACCGCGGCGGGTACGAAGGCGACCACGAGGTTGACGAACAGGCGGCGCCCGTCGTCGTCGCGGCCGATGATGCCGTTGAGCACCGACGCGACGCGACGCCAGTACAGGGCCAGCACGGCGATGATGGCGCCGGCCTGGATGGCGATGGCGTAGCTGTCGAAGGCCGCTTTGGCCGCGTCGGTCCGGTCGAGGTCCATGAGGCGCCCGGTGACGAGCAGGTGGCCGGTCGAGCTGACCGGCAGGAACTCGGTGACGCCTTCGACCACGCCCAGTACGAGCGCCTGACCCACGTTGAGGGCCGGGATCGCATCCTCGCCGGCCGTCTCGACCGTCTCGGCCGTCTCGACCGTCTCGGCCGTCTCGGCCGTCTCGACCGTCTCGACCGTCGACTCGGTGGTGACGGTCGAGCCGTCCTGAGCGGCGACGGGCCGGGTCAGCACGAACAGGGCGCCGACCATGGCCAGGAGCACGATCGCCAGCCGGGCCGCTCGCCCCTGGCGCGCACGGGGACGGGGCACCGACTGCGTTTTCACCGCAGGTCAGCCTAGGAGGTGACAGGCTCGGCCCAACCCGGGGGAGGTTCGTTCATGACGGCTGACACAACGGCGGCGCACGGCACGGAGCGGGTGGCGGCCTGGCCCACGGTGGTGGCCGCCACCGCGGTGTTCATCGTCAACCTCGACACGATGCTGAACATCGCCCTGCCGGCGATCAGCCGCGCCTTCGATGTCGAGGTCGCCGACATCACCTGGCTGGTCATCTGCTACGTGCTGACCTACGCCTGCCTGCTGGTGCTGACCGGCCGGCTGGGCGACGCGTTCGGCCACGAGCGACTGCTGCGCATCGGGCTGGCCGGCACCGTGGTGGGCGTCGGCGCGGCCGGCCTGGCCCCGACGTGGGGGTTCCTGCTCGCCGCCCGGGTGGTGCAGGGCGCCGCCGCGGCCCTGGTGCTCGGCGTGGCCCCCGCCCTGGTCACCACCTCGGTGCCGGCGGAGCAACGGGCCCGGGCGCTGGGCCGCTTCCAGCTGGGCGTGGCGATGGGCTTCGCCATCGGCCCGCCGTTGGGCGGGGCGCTGGTGGAGCTGTTCGGCTGGCGGGCGGTGTACCTGGTCCGGGTGCCGATGGCGCTGGCGGTCCTGGCGATGGTGGTGTCGCGCCCCACGGGACTGGCCCGTCCCGCCGGGCCGCGTCCCCCGCTCGATCTCGCCGGCACCCTGAGCCTGGGCGGCGCGGTGGCGGCGGGACTGCTGGCCCTGAACCGGGC
>JADLEF010000379.1 GCA_020846295.1 Acidimicrobiales bacterium | reverse complement strand
GGCCACTCCCACTCGGTGACCCGGGTGGCGATGGAGTGGGGCAGCTCGTCCTCGGTGCGCTGCAGCAGCTGCTCCCGCACCAGCTCGGCCACCCAGAACGCCTCTGGGTTGTCGGTCGCCTCGTCGCGGGGGAAGAAGGCGGGGCCATCCGGCATGCGATCGAGCAGGTGGGCGGCGAGGGCCTCCACGCCGTCGCCGGTGCGGGCGGACACCGGGAAGTACTCGCGCCGGTCGTCCACCCCCTCGGGCAGACCGAGCCCGGCCACCTTGGCCAGCTGCGCCACCACGTCCTCGCGGGACATGGCATCGCACTTGTTGAGCACGACCACGGCGTCCGCCGGTGCGCCGGCCAGCACCCGCTCGTCACCACGGCCCACGCCGGCGGCACCGTCGACCACGACGCAGACCACGTCCACCCCGCCGGCCGCCTGGTAGGCCCGCTCGTTGAGCCGGTCGCCGAGCGGGGTGCGGGGCTTGTGCACGCCGGGGGTGTCCACGAACACGAGCTGGGCGTCGTCGAGGTTGAGCACGCCGCGGATCTGGGTGCGGGTGGTCTGCGGCTTGTCCGACACGATCGACACCTTGGTGCCGACCAGATGGTTCACGAGCGTGGACTTGCCCACGTTGGGCCGTCCGATGACGGCCACGAAGCCCGACTTCATGCCTCCACCTCGTCCAACTGGGGGCTGGCAGTCTCGCCGGTCGGCAGGTCGCCGGTCGAGTCCCCCTCGGCGACGTCAGCCGGGCGCTCGGCGGGTTGCGGGTCGTGGCGCAGGACGAGCCGGTCGATGCGGCGACCGCTCATGGCGGCGACCTGGAGGGTGTGCTCGTCGAAGCGGGCGATGTCGCCGACGGTGGGGATGGTGCCGAAGTGGTCGAACACGAGCCCGCCGATCGTGTCCCAGTCACCTTCGGGCAGGTCGAGGTCGAGTTGGTCGTTGACCTCGTCGAGCAGCATGCGCGCCTCGATCCGCACGCTGCCGTCGGCCAGCCGTTCGATGCCGGGGCGGGCGTCGTCGAACTCGTCCTCGATGTCGCCGACGAGCTCCTCGATGATGTCCTCGAGCGAGATCAGCCCGGCGGTGCCGCCGTACTCGTCGACGGCCACCGCGACGTGCAGCTTGGCCGCCTGCATCTCGCGCAGCAGCGAGGCGACGGTCTTCAGCTCCGGCACGAACCAGGCGGGCCGGGCCAGCGCGGCGACGGTGAGGTGGGTGGCGCCGCCCAGCGCGGCGTTGGCGACGTCCTTGGCGTAGAGGATGCCGATCACGTCGTCGATGGACTCGCCGGTGACCGGGAAGCGGCTGTACCCCTCGGCCTGCACCAGCGGCACCGCTTCGGCCAGGGTCAGCGAGCCGGGCAAGGTGGCCATGTCCGGGCGGGGGACCATCACCTCGCGCACGACGGTGCGGCCGAACTCGATGACCGAGCCGAGCAGATCGTGCTCCTCGAAGTGGATGCTGTCGGCCTCGAGCGGCGAGCCGGCCACCGCGAGGAAGGAGTCGTCGCCCCGCTCGTCGAGCGGCCCCCGGGGGGTGGGCGGGAACCAGCGCCGGGCCAGGCGGAGGGCGAGCTCGGAGAGCAGCCGCACCGGCCACAACTTCCACACCGTGCGCCCGACCGGCCCGGCCAGCCCGATGGCCCGGTCCAGGTTGTGCAGGGCCCACGCCCGGGGCAGCGACACGGCGGCGAGGTACATCAGCGGCATGCCCGCGGCGAACGCGACGGCCATGGCGACGAGCCCGCCGACGCGGTAGCAGACCACCGCGACCAGCCCGGCGGCGATGACGTCGCACAGCAACTCGACGAGCAGCACGGGGTGCAGCGCCTGGTCGCGTTGGGCGAGCAGGGCGCGGACGCTGCGCAACGCCTTGCGCTCGGGGTGCTCCTCGACCAGCGCGTCGACCCGGGCCCTCGTCACCTGGGTGAGCACGGTGTCGGTGATGGCGAGCAGCGCGCTGAGCGGCACGGCGACGAAGGCGACGGTGAGGGCGAGCACGTCGACGGTGGTGAGCGTCATGATCAGGCCCTCAGCGCACGAAGGCGGGATCGACGAGGGCCTGCAGGTGGTGCAGCTCGCGCTCCGCCATCAGCGCGGCCTCTTCGGCCTCGGCGTGGTCGTGGCCCAGGATGTGCAGGGCGCCGTGCACGACGAGCAGCGCGAGCTCGTGCTCGACGCTGCGCCCGTTGCCGGCGGCGTAACGGCGGGCGACCGAGGGACAGACGACGATGTCGCCCAACATCGCCGGCATGCCGGACGGCAGGGTCTCGTCGGGGTCCCACAGCGGGAAGGACAGCACGTCGGTCGGACCCGTCTCGTCCATGTGCTCGGCGTTGAGGGCGGCGATGGTGTCCTCGTCGACGAAGGTGAGGGTGAGCTCGGCCGGGCCTGGCACGCCCTCGGCCCGGAACACCGCGACGGCGAGGGCGGCGAGGCCGGCGGCGTCGACCGCGACGTCGTCCTGCTCGTCGCCGAGTTGCACGTCGATGGCGGGCGGTTCCGCTCCGGCGGCCGGTGGGGGCGGCCCGCCGCGGCGAAGCATCATCGCCGGGGCCTGGTGGCCGCAGGCTGGCCGCCGGCGCGTTCGTAGGCGTTGACGATGTCGGCCACGATGCGGTGGCGCACGACGTCGCGGCTGGTCAGGTGCACGAACGTGAGCCCGTCGATGCCGGTGAGCAGCTGCTCGAGGCCGTCGAGGCCGCTGCGCCCACCGGGCACGTCGACCTGGGTCGTGTCCCCGGTGATGACCGCCTTGGAGCCGAACCCGATACGGGTCAGGAACATCTTCATCTGCTCGGGTGTCGTGTTCTGCGCCTCGTCGAGGATGATGAAGCTGCGGTTGAGGGTGCGGCCCCGCATGAAGGCGAGCGGCGCCACCTCCACCAGGCCCCTGGTGATGAGCTTCTGGGCGCCCTCGGCCTCGACCATGTCGTAGAGGGCGTCGTAGAGCGGCCGCAGGTACGGGTCGATCTTGGCGGTGAGGTCACCGGGGAGGAAGCCGAGCTTCTCCCCCGCCTCGACCGCCGGGCGGGTGAGGATGATGCGCTCCACCTCCTTGGCCTGCAGCGCCTGCACGGCGAGGGCGACGGCGAGCCAGCTCTTGCCGGTGCCGGCGGGGCCGATGCCGAAGGTGATGGTGTGGTGGGCGATGGCGTCCACGTAGCGCTTCTGGCCGGCGCTCTTGGGCCGCACCGAGCGGCCCCGGGCGGCTCGCAGCACCTCGGAGGTGAGCACCTCGGAGGGCCGTTCGTCGGCCTTGACCATGTCGATGGCGCGAGCAACGCCGACCGGCTCGAGGGCGTGGCCGAGCCGGGCCATGGTGACCAGCTCCTCGAACACGCGGGCCGCTTCGATGGCGCCCTCGCCGTGCAGCGAGATCTCGTTGCCGCGGACGTGGATGTCCGCCGCCGGGAACGCGTTCTCCACGAGGCGCAGCAGCTCGTCGCGCTGGCCCAGGAGCGCGGCCATCACCTCGTTGCCGGGGACGGAGAGCTTCAAGGGGGCAGGGCTGGCGGACGATGCAGTCATGAGGTGATCACAGACCCGGAGAACGCCCCGGGGGCGTACCGGATTCCGTTGGGACGCAGCATGGCATGGGGACCTGGGACGGACAACCGATTCTCCGATGGCGGGCCGGACGGGACGGGGTGGACGGGCGGCACCGACGCGGGTGCGGCCGGGGGTGTGGACGGCGAGACCGAGCTGGCCTGGCTGGCGGCGGATGCCCGCACCGACGAACGGGTGGCGCAACGACGCCGCCGGCGTTGGCTGCAGCGCGCGGCGGCGGAGTCGACCACCTTCAGCGGACTGCTCGACACCCTGGCCGAGCTGGACCAGCGGGTCGAGGTGGTGCTGAGCACCGGCAAGCGGGTGCAGGGCCGGGTGACGGTGGTGGGCTCGGACGTGGTGGCGCTGCGAGACGGACCGGACGGGTTGGTCCTCGTGGCCCTGGCGCGCGTCGTGGCCCTGGACGCGGGCGACCGCCCCTCCCT
>JADLEF010000378.1 GCA_020846295.1 Acidimicrobiales bacterium | reverse complement strand
GGACCCATGACAGCGTGGCGAGCTCGAGCTCGTCGACGTCGTGCCATGGCCTCGGTGCGTCGGGCCCGTAGGCGCACTCGGCCTTGTAGAGCCCGTTCGTGGTCTCGGCGAGCGCGTTGTCGAAGCTTTATCCGGCCAATCTGGGCGCGGATGGCGGTGTCGTCGGGCGGTAGCGGTGGGTCAGTTGGCCTTGCGGCGGGGTTGGCGACCCTCGATGCGGCGGAGGCGTTCTTCGTGCCGCCGGACGCGGTCGGCGATGGCTTCGAGGCCGACGCGGAGGTGGGCGATCTCGGCGGCGATGCCGGTGAGGGTGCGGGGGTCGTGGCTGTGGCTGCGGTGTTCCTCGATGACAGCCCGGAGCTGGGGGTTGCGGTAGAGGGTGGTGCGGCTGATGCCGGCGTGTTCGGCGACGGCGGTGAAGCTGATCGCCTCGCCGGCGTCAGCGAGTCGGGTGCAGGCGGCTTCGACGGCTTCGAGGTTGTCGGTCATCCGGCTTGGGCGATGAGGGTGTCGAGGCGGTCGAGGAGGCGGCGGTGCCGGTCTGCTTCATCGATCCAGCCGCGGGCTTGGGCGTCCGCTGCGAGGGCTTCGGTGTCGACTCGTTGGGCGGCGAGCACGGCGATGGATGCGGCGTCGGTCCGGAAGCTGGGGCAGTGCTCGCAGATGTTGGCGTAGGGGCAGGCGCCTTGGGATGGGGCGCGGAGGCAGTGCCCGCCGGCGAGGCGTGACTTGATCGCCGGCGCGTCACGCCAGTCGCCGCCGGTGCAGCTGTTGGCTGTCACCGGGATGCGGGGCCGGCCGGTGGGTGTGGGCATGGCGCCGATGCGGCCCTTGGCGAGGTCGAGGGCTCGTTCGTATTCGGCGCGGACGGTGGAGTCGAAGAGGTGGGCGTAGCGCAGGCTCATCTCGGCCGAGACGTGTCCGAGCAGCGCCATGAGGGCTTGGAGGGACACCCCGGCGTTGACGAGCGCGGTGGCGTAGGTGTGGCGCAGCTGGTGAGGGGTGACATGGCCGATCCCGGCGGCATCGGCGCTGCGGGTCAGTTCTTTGCGGACCGCGGTCTGGGACAGGCGACGGCCGTGATGGGTGAAGAGGAACTGGGTTGCGCGGCCGGTTCGGGGGTGCGGCAGCGGCCGGCCGGCCGAGCGGGTGGTGGTGATCCGGTCGATGAGTTCGACGGTCTCGTCGTCGAGGGGGACCATGCGTTCGGTGTCGAGCTTGCCGAGAGGGACCTTCAGCCAGGCGCCGTGGCCGGTGACCTCGTGGACGCAGTCGAGTTCGAGGTCGAGGAGCTCGCCGATGCGCAGCCCGACGGCCCGGGCGAGCAGCAGGGCGTCGGCGGCGAGGCGGTAGTCCGAGCGGGCGAGCGCGTCGGTGAGGCGCCGGTCGGCGTCGACGGGGACATAGCGGGGCAGCGGCCGCGGCTGGCGGGGATGGTCGGACCGGAAGATCAGCTTCCGTGTCGGTGCGTCGTCCCAGCCCCATTCGGTGATCTCATCGAGCATGTGCCCGACGGCGCGGATCCGCCGGTCCTGGTCAGCGACGGTGATCGGCGCTCCGGTCTTGGTCGAGGCCGCAGCGGCGACCGCGTTCAGGTAGGGCTCGATGTGACGTTGCCGGCCGAGCCCGGCCAGGGACTTCAGGTCGGGGTCGTGGGCAGCGAGGAACCGGCCGAAGTGGGCGAGGCGGGTGGCGAGGCTGGACACGGTCTTGGGGCGGCTCGTGCCGAGCTTGCGTTCCAGGTAGGCGACGAACGCCGGCCGCAGGTTCGGGTGGCAGTCGGCCAGTCGTGCCTCGATGGGGTCGGGTTCCTGCTGCGGCGCGGGTGGTTCGGTGATGACACCGAGGTGGAACAGCACCGTGTGGGCGCAGACCACGGCGCTGCGGTAGTGCCTCCATCCGGCCCCGGTCGCTGTCTGGCGGGCCTGGCAGGCCTCCGCGAGCGCTTCGAGGTCGGCGAAGGTGAGCTGATCGAGGCGACGGCCGGTCTGGATCAGCAGCCGGCCGACGGACTGCGACGCGGCCCGCTTGGCTTGGGTCTCGGTGAAGCCGACAGCGATGGCGGTGTCACAGAACCGGGCCATGTCGGCCTCCATCGGCGACCCGGGAATCTCCCGCCAGAAGCTCGACAGCTTGCGGGACACCAGCCAGTCCCAGCCCGGCCGCAACCACCCGCGGACCATCAAGAACATGATCAGCGACATCGTCGACGGCGGTAGCGACAGTCGGGCCTCGAGGGGCTGGCCGGCCCAGGCCTGCGGATCAGGCCAACGGTCCAGGAACGTCCGGGCCGCCCAGTCCGCCGCTGGGTTCCCCCGACCCGTGCTGCGCTGGTGGGCACGCCACGCGGCCAGCAGCTCCGCCGGCGGGGGCGGTGGCGCCTCAGGCGTTGGCGCGTTGGCGGCGGCGGGCAGCATCGAACTCGGCCTTCACATGGACAGGGGCGAGATGGACGTAGCGGGCGGTGGTGTCGATGTGGGCGTGGCCCAGCAGGGCCTGCATCACGGCCAGGTCCACGCCCGCCTCCGCCAAAGCGGTGCCGAAGGTGTGGCGCAGCGCGTGCGGGTGCGCGGTCGTGATGCCGGTGAGCTCCCGGTGGTAGCGGAAGATCCGCCGCAGCCCGGCCGGGGTGAGCGGCTGGCCCCGGGTCGGGCCCTTGGCGACGATGAACAGCTTCGTGCTCGTGGTCTCGGGCCGCTCGGCCAGCAGGTAGGTCCCGATCACGCCGGCCACATCGACATCGAGGGGGACCCGGCGTTCCTTGCCGCCCTTGCCCCACACCCGCAGCCAGCGGGCGCCGCTGTCGACATCGGTGACATCGAGGCCGAGCACCTCGACCGAGCGCAGCCCGCAGAACACCATCAGCCCGGCGATGGCCCGGTCCCGCCAGGTGTGCAGGCTCTCGAGCAACGCCACGACCTCGCGGTGCTCGAGGGTCTTGGGCAGCCGTCGGGCGTCGCGGACCCGCAACGGCGACCGGTGCTTCGGCGCCCGGGCCAAGTGCGCCAGCATCCCGCCCCGCTCACCGGCAGCGAACCACTTGGCCTCCCGGCCCTTGGGCATCGGGTTCGCCGCCTCCGGGTCCCGCATCGACCGGAACCCGAACAGCCCCGAGATCGCCGCCAGCCGCAAGTTGATCGTCGCCGGCGACAACGTGTCGGTCCGGCGGCCATCCAGCCCAACGACGTTCGGGCCCCCTGGTCGTCCGGCGACCCGCTCGGTGCGACACGACGCCAGGAACCGCAGCAAGACATCCGTCGTCACCGCGGACAGGTCGAGGTCCTCGACCGACAGCCAGCGACAGAAGGCCAGCAGCCCGAACCCGTACGTGCGGATCGTCCGCGGCGAGTAGTTCCGGTCCGCGAGATACGACAGGTAGTCGTTCACCACCCCGAACCGGTCGGCGTCAGACCCCGCCAGCCGCCACCCCGAACCGGTCGTCTCCAACACCAGTTCGCCGTCGACCACGGGCACAGCTGTAACGCCACCAGTCCACCCTGGCAAGCACCAACGCCGGAATCCTTGGAGCTAGGCCGCCACCGCGTGATCTAGTTGGCCGGTTAACAGGCAGTCCGCAACGGTCCCGATCGACGGGCGGGCGCCGATCTCGTCGAGGCGCTCGGTGAACCGCACGGACGTGAACTGGCTGCCGGCGTCGGAGTGCGCGACGAGCCCGATCAGACGGCGCCCGCCGCG